>RDZR01000044.1 GCA_004294095.1 Verrucomicrobiota bacterium | reverse complement strand
GATGGCGTGTTTTTCCTCCTTGGTGCAGAAGTTGGTGGAGAGCAGGTCGCGGGCGGTGTCGGCGCAGGCGTTCTGGGTGAAGTGGACGAGATAGACGGGTGCGCGGCCTTGTTCGTTGAGCTCGGCGACTTTTTCCTGGAGCTGGGTGGTGGAGTATTCGAATTCGAGCGGGACCGGGCGCTGGTCGGACTGGACGAGGGTCGTGGGTGCGCTTGTTAGTGAAGTGAGTTGTTTGGAGAAAAAAGAGGAGTCGCCGAGGGTGGCGGACATCAGGAGGAAGCGGGCGCGCGGCAATGTGAGTAGCGGAATTTGCCAGGCGGCGCCGCGTGAGTGGTCGGAGTAGTAGTGGAACTCGTCCATGATGACGTCGTCTACCGGGGCATTCGCGCCGTCGCGGAGGGCCATATTTGCTAGAATTTCAGCCGTGCAGCAAATGACCGGGGCGTCGTGGTTGACGGTGGCGTCGCCGGTGATCATGCCGACGTTTTCCGGGCCGAGGACGTGGCAGAGGGAGAGGAATTTTTCGTTGGCGAGCGCCTTGATCGGGACGGTGTAGTAGGAACGGCGGCCTTGGCAGAGGGATTTGAACTGGAGGGCAAGCGCGACGAGGGACTTTCCAGAGCCCGTAGGAGTGTTAAGGATAACGTTGTTGCCGGCGAAGAGTTCGAGGATGGCTTCTTCCTGGTGGTCGTAGGGCTCGGTGCCGGTAGCGGCGAGGTAGTCGAGGAACGTGTTGAGGATGTCGTCCGGCGATGGGTTCTCGGGGAGATTGTTGCGGCTGAGCGGGGCGGACATGCGGGGAGGATGGGGCAAGAAGAGTTTGACGCAAAGGCGCAAAGGGTGCGGAGGGCGCAAAGTCTGAAAGTTGTTATTTTTTGAAACTTGCTTCCCAAGGTGGGCGAATCAAGAATTTGTATTGTATTTGCTTCCTATTTGTATTGCAGAGAATTGCATGCCGAGGCGAAGAAGAACCACCCGACAAAAATCGGAAGTCGCCCGGAGGCGGCTGATCGCGGCAGCTTCATCCTCCGCTGTGGATCTCACCTGTGAGTCGGTCCTTTCCGAGGCGGATCACCTCCTCGCCCCCGAAGGCTGCGCCACCCTTCGCCTTGCCTGCCGACGTGGCGATATCCAGATTGTCCCACTCCATGAGAGGCTTTCATCCCGGTCCTAAGAGCGGCGTATTGCGGCAAGCTTGAATCAATTCATTGATTTTCGGCTGATAGAAATTCTTAGATTGCGAATTTTTTTAGAATGAATCAGCATCCCGTCGCTGCAACCACCTAAGCATAACATCGCTCTTGAAGACACTTAGCCGAAAAGATTCATTTACCATCCAAGTTCTCCAAATCATCGATGCCTGTTTGGTCTTCGGTGCATTTTATATCGGCAGCTTGACCCGCGATCTTATCCGCTTGGCTTTGGACTTGGGGGTCGATGGCAACAAGCTTGGGACGACACAATGGATGCTTTACATCGCGGTTCCGTTCACGCCGCTTATATTGGAGCGCTTCGGATTTTACTCACAATTGCGGACGAAGACGACTGGCTTGGCTATTTGGCAAATGATCCAAGGAACGATGATTGTGGTCTTGATTTTGGGGATATTTTACATCTTCACCCGCCAAGACGATCCACGTCGCTTGATCTTAGGAGTGGGCTTAGTTTATGCAGCTCTCTTTTTGCTCGTTCGCGATCAAATTTATCGATACTACTTGCGCAACCAATCGCGACAAGATAACAGCAAAGAACGAGTGATCATTGCAGGCACAGGCGATGAAATGCAGGAATTGTTAGATGAGTTAGATCCAGAAATTACTGCTGGCTGGAAAGTGGTTAAGCACTTTGATTTAGATCATCAACCCGTTGAAGAATTGTTTGCGTTGTTGAAAGACCAGTCTGTAAGTCGGGTGTTGTTTGCCACAAAAAATTCGGCCTTTGATAAAGTGGCCATGGCGGTGGAAGCGTGTGAGCTTCAAGGTGTGGAAGCGTGGCTGGCGGCGTCGTTCATCCGCACACAAATTGCAAGACCGGTGTTTGACGCAATCGGGCAAAAACCAATGCTGGTGCTGCGCTCAACGCCGGAACTTTCGTGGGAGCTTCTTGGCAAGGAAATGTTGGATCGAGTTGGCTCAGCAGCCATTATTTTGGTGACCTTGCCCTTTTGGATTTTTGCCTACATCGGCATCCGCATCAAAAGCCCAGGAGCACCGGTGTTTTTCTCGCAAATGCGCGCAGGGCGCTACGGGCAACCTTTTAAAATGTGGAAATTCCGCACGATGGTTGCGAATGCGGAAGAGATGTTAGAGACGATCAAGCAGGAGCATGGCAATCAAATGAATGGGCCAGTTTTCAAGCTGGATCATGACCCTAGAATTTTTCCTTTCGGCGCACTTTTGCGGAAGCTCAGCATCGATGAACTACCGCAATTGCTCAACGTTCTGTTAGGCGACATGAGCTTGGTGGGGCCGAGGCCCTTGCCGATTTACGAAGTGGAAGCGTTTTGCGAAATGTCGCACCGCCGAAGATTGAGTGTGAAGCCGGGCATCACCTGCGAGTGGCAAGCAGGCGGGCGCAATACAATCACTAGTTTTGAAGAATGGGTGGAAATGGATCTTAAATACATCGACAATTGGTCGTTATGGTTGGATTTGCGCATTCTTCTGAAAACGATTCCTGCGGTGCTGATGGCGCGCGGAGCTAAATAATCATTCGTAAATTGATATCATGATGGCGGTTATCACATCTGCATTTTTGGTGATTGCCTTTTTTTTGGCATTTTTGTTAGGACCGCAGACAAGGCCGTGGTCGTGGGGTCCGGCGATGGTGCCGCTCAGTTTAGCGACGTTAAGTGCGATGATCACGATCTGGCGAGACCGATCGATTCACCTGAATTTGAGTTGGGTTGCGTTAGGAGTTGCTGTGTGCGGATGGTTTTCGCTGCGAGCAATCTATTCGCCGGTATGGCAATTTGGCCAAAGCGACGGACTTCTTTTATGTGTTGCCGTGGGAGTATTTCTCTCGGTGCTCACGATTCCGAGCGGCAGCCATGGTGAGAAAGTTCTGATTTGGGGCCTAGCGATGTTGCTGCTCGCCAATGGGGTGGTGGCGGTTGTGCAAGTAATTTCTCCGGGTTACATGCTGCTTTTTTTGGCACCAAACAACACGACCATCGTATCGGGTTTCTTCGCTCACTACAATGAAGCTGCAAACTATTTTATCGCCGCGGCGATGATTATCGGCGCTGCAAGTTTATTAGGAAATTACTCGTCAGCGACTCGTATTGTTTTTGCGTTGATTGCCATCATGGGGCTGATTGCGCTAATTTACACACGGTCGCGCGGTGGCATTTTAGCCGGAGCGATCGCCATAGCAGCTTTTTCATTCTTTGCCCTGATATTGGGTAAAAAGAAGAATGCTAAATGGTTTGCTCCAGCAGTGGTTGCGTTGCCTATCGTCGTTATCGGCCTAGTTTGCTTTTTAGCATTTGGTTGGCAAAGTGCGCAAGCAGTGCGGATGGATGATCCTAGCACCGCAAAATTGTTAGAAAACGATCTTCGGCTGAGTGTTTCTACATTATTAGATAATCAAATTCGTTTATTCCTCTACAACATTGTTTTATCATGTATCTTTTTACATCCTTGGTATGGTGGAGGCAGTCACAGTTTTAGTTGGGAATGCAATCGGTTCTGGGACATCGAAGCGTTTAATTTCGCCAGCCATAGGCCAGAATTCGTGCACAACGAGTTACTCCAAGCGATCACGGACTATGGGATCATCGGCGGGCTGCTTCTTGTAATCTTACTGGGTGTCTGGTGCTTTACCTGTTTGATCAAAACGTTTTATCCTCGGCAGTCCAGTTTGATCACGCATGATGATGCATGGAGAATTGGCGGTCTATGTGCCCTACTCGGGATGTTTGTGCAGTCCAATTTCAGCTTCGTTTTTCACTCATTGCCGGGAGTGTTTTCGTTGGGATGTTGTCTCGCGCAGATGCTCCGGAGCAATTCATCTGTCAGCCAGCCGAGCCAAGTATCATACCACGCTTGTAAATTATCGCTGATAGTCTGTGGAGCTGCTAGTTTTATCTGCTTATTGGCGATGGGGGTAAAAGGCACGATCGTGTGCCAGTCTCTTTTGCCGCTTTATTTCAAAAACTTCGATGCAATTTCCATCTCATCTCGTCTAGCCTGCTACGAATCAGCAATCAAGGTATGGCCTAGCCATGACTTGCATTCAGAGAAAGCTGCACTTCTTCAGCAAATCGCAAAATCTCCCGAACTAGCTGCGAATCACCCTGGTGCGCTTGAGAGTGCGCTCCGCCAATATCAATTCGCTCGCAAACTTCACCCATACGACCCTGCATCTGCCGTGAATCTAGCAAATTTGCTAAGCTACATGGGCCAGAATCAAGCGGCTGAAGCGGCCTTCGAAGAGGCACTCAATCTGCAAGGGAATATGGAACAGAGTTACCAAGCAGGCATGGAGTATGCATCTCACTTGCTCCGAAAAGGCCAAAATTCGCTCAGTGAGAAAAGCTATGATGAGGCACGTCGTTCACTCGAATCATCAATTCGTTTATCAGAAAATGCGGTCAAAAATGTTAATATGTGGACGTTTGTTGACCAATTTCCTCTGAAGTTAGTCGCTATTTATGAAAGCTATGGCCTGGCGTGTGAAGGAATCAACGATTTGAATGCCGCACTCAGGTCATATCACCTCGCAAGTGAAATTCCCCTTCGCCCGAAGCCGCTTTTTTACCGAATGGGTGTCGTTTATGGTAAATTAGGGAAAGCTGCATGGGAAAAAAGACGCTCCGCCGAAGCCCTTGGGTATTTCATTGAAGCGAAAAACCACATTGATGCAGCGGCAGAGCTCCCACAGGGCGTTACGCCATCAATGAAGCTAGATTACCAAGAGTATCTTAACGACACGATCCGTTTTCTGAAAGGGGCAAAAATCACTCCAATCATGCCAAAGAGGCTCGATTCTTAGCCTAAATCAGGAATCGATTTCCTCCCAACGAATTTGCTCATCGGCAAAACTACGAATGAAATTCTGTAGCTTTTCATCAGCTTCTTGTTCGGACACCTCAGCCTCAATCCACGGGATTTTGCCATACGCCATCGTGACTGAAATGTAGGCCCAGCGCTGGTCCATGCCGCGCAGCAAGCGATCTTTCATGTCATAAATCGTGCGTTTCAAATGGTCGTCCGTGACCCGGCTATGGCCGACAAAAAAGTAGTAGGTAAGACAAGGAAACTCTGAGTATTCGGTATGCTCGGCATTGGTAGGAACTCGCTGCACGGATTTCAACCGCCGCACCGGTAACAAATGCTTACCCTTAGATTCGATCGTAAGTCCGGTGCTGGATAGAATGGTATGGCCTTGGGCAGGCATGCAGCGCTCAGGGCGATGGATTGAGTTATTCAAATCCGCGCCTGAGAGCACCACGGATAAATCGACGCGATCTGGCACTCGCATGCCATCGAGGGTGAATTCTCCTGGCCGCGGTGCCAAGCAGACGGCTTTTGCAAACTCGGTATCTTTCGAGAGGGTTAGAATTTCTGCCTCAGTCGGCGGGATCTTATTCATCTGCCATTGGTCTAAAGAATCAGACAGCGTCATATTCACCGCGGATTGACCCACCTTGCCAGCAGTCGGCAAAAAATAAATACCAGCCAATCCAAGGCCTAAAGCGATGGGTAATAACAAAGTTTTCATGATGGCGAGGATGATTCTTCTATCGAATGATTTGGTGGCACTGTGCGCGTAATGACCGAGCGCTTTAGTTTACGCTTGCGAGCGGCGTTCCACGGCAAGCCACCCTCCATCACTGAATGGATCAACAATAAAATGATCAATGTAAACGGGTAAAAAAGTAGCAGCCCAGACCAATCATGCCATGTCGTGCTAGCCCACTCTGCGTTGCCGTATTCTGCGATAACGAAAATCGATATCACTCTCAGGGCGTTGCCTAAAATGGCCAACGGCACCGCGCTCAAAAATAGCAACACCCGCTTCCACATCGCTATTTTCGCGATGTAGGCCCATGCGGCAGAAATCATTAGAAGTGCCATCAACGAGCGAATGCCGCTACATCCAGCAGCGATGTCCAACGGCTTCCAATCCCCATGGACTGGCAAAACCGTAGTTCCTTGAACGTAAGTTTTCACCCCAAAGAGTGCCGACCCATGATGCGACATTTCTGTGGCAATCAACTGCAAAGACGTCGTCGCCTGTTGGAATGATGGCAGTGGAATAGCCAGCCAAAAAAAGAAGATTGGAAACACTAAAATTTTCGCAACTCGCCAGCCTGATAGAAACCACGCCGCCCCCCACATGATGATGGGAAACCCACCCATGGCGATTCGCGGCTGCAACGTGCGGTAAGCAGCAAGATAACATAGAACACCAATCAAAACCACGATCAGCCCACGATAATCCACACCCGTAGCGGCAGCTTTCAAATCCTTGAGGCGGTAAATGATCAAGCCCGCGATAACGAAAGGAAACATGATGCCATGTTCGTAATCCGACTCGTGATTCCAGGAGCGATAAATCCACTCAAAAGCATCCATTTCGCGCCCTGAACCGTAACGCGGGACTAAACCATAAAACCAGATAACCACCAACGCAGAAATGGTAACTGCGAGCCACCAGGCCCATGCTTCAGATTCAGGTTTTTTCGCAAGCGCGTTGCTCATGTCGTGCAAGAGGAAGGATTAGTTGCTTAGCGATCATCTAAAAACCGCCAGAGGAAGGATTTCTCAGCAAAGTATTGCGAAGTGATCTTGGCCTGTCAACAATAGCGACGCATCGCTGGATTCTATTTATTGCTCATGAAAATTATTAGTGGAACTGCTCACCGCGCGCTTGCCGAGCGCATCGCCGATTGTGTTGGACAACCCTTAGCCGATGTCGAGGTCTCGGCTTTTCCCGATGGCGAAACATCTGTTAGAATCAACGAAAATGTGCGTGGGGCAGATATCTTTATCGTCCAACCGAGCTGCCCGCCGACCAATCACAACATCATGGAGTTGCTCATTTTGGTGGATGCAGCGAAACGAGCTAGCGCGGAACGCATCACCGCCGTGATGCCCTTTTTCGGCTATGCCCGTCAAGATCGCAAAGATCAACCGCGGGTGCCGATCACGGCCAAGCTCGTCGCCAATTTACTGACTTCAGCGGGAGTCGATCGCGTGCTGACGATGGATCTGCACGCACCGCAGATTCAGGGATTTTTCGATATTCCAGTCGATCATCTCTATGCGAAATCGGTGTTGATTAACTACCTGCGCGAGCGTCATCCCGATGTTTCAAATCTCACCGTCGTCTCTCCCGATGTGGGTGGGGTGAAAATGGCCCGCGCGTATGCGGATGCGTTAGGAGCGGAGCTGGCCATCGTCGCCAAGCACCGCATCAGCGCGACGCGAGTTGAAGCGATGAATGTGATTGGCGAAGTCAGTGGACGCGATGTCCTGTTAGTCGATGACATGACTGAAACGGCCGGCACACTCAAAGCTGCGGCGGAAATTTTACACAAACACGGAGCCAAGCGCATTTACGCCGGAGTCTCGCACGCCATTCTTGGCCAAACAGCGCTGGATCGCATTAAAAATTCCACCATCGAGGAAGTCATCACCACCGATTCTGTGCCGCAAGCGAAGGGTGAAAAAGTGCGCGTCGTCGGCATCGCCCCGTTGCTTGCCGAAGCGATCCGGCGCATTCATAGCGGCCACTCGATCACCTCACTTTTCTCCGTGTAAGAATTTTTTCTAGGCAAAATTTCAACAATTTTTTGACAAGTCGCTGGCGGCGGGCTAAAGAGCCACCCCGCGCTGGGTGCAGTAATCCCCGCCGGTAATATTACTACCAACGTCCACTCGAATATGGCTAAGAAAACAAATCTCAAAGCAGCACTCCGCAAACGCACTGGCTCAGGGCCGCTCAACCAAATGCGCCGCGAAGGCTGGATTCCCTCCGTGATTTATGGACGAGGAGTGTCCAATCTCAATCTCAAGGTGGATGCCAAAACGTTCCAAGAATTGCTGGCTCACAGCACCTCGGAAAGCATTGTGGTGAATTTGCAAATTGAGGGCGAAGCCACTCGGCTGGCCTTCGTGCAATCAATCCAGCACGATCCAATTTCCGGCAGCGTATTGCATGCAGATTTCCGCTCGATTGATGAAAAGACCGAAATCACCGCGCATATTCCTACCCACTTGCACGGCGAATCCGCAGGTGTGAAAGCCGGTGGCGTGGTCGAGCAATACGTGCATGCGATTGAAATCACCTGCTTGCCAAATGATCTCCCAGAAATGATCGAGGTGGATATTTCAAGCCTCGAAGTTGGCTCATCTCTCCACATTGGCGAGTTGAAATTACCGGCAGGCGTGCGCGCCACCCATGCGGCAGATGTCGTCGTCGTGCACATCGGCGCTCCGGGTGCGGCACTCTCAGAGGCAGCTACAGCCACCGCATAATTTTTGCGCAGCAAAAGATTTACCACGCCCGATTCGTATGCTTGCGGATCGGGCGTTTTGTTAGAGAATTTTCAAAATGGCCATTTCATGGATCATCGGCTTGGGCAATCCGGGCAGGCAGTATGAGCAGACGCGCCACAACGTCGGCTTCATGGTGCTTGATCAACTGGCAGCAACAAACGGCGCGACCTTTCAATCCATGCCAAAATGGCAATCACATCTTGCCAAGCTGCCCAACGACGGCCCTTGGCTGATGAAGCCGCAGACGTTCATGAATCTCAGCGGCCGCGCGATCCAATCTGTGCTGCATTTTTACCGCTGTCCACCCAGCGAAATTTTGATCATTTACGACGATGCAGCGCTGCCTTTGGGGAAATTGCGATTTCGCGAAAAAGGCTCTGCCGGCGGCCACAACGGAATCAAATCGATTCTCCAGCATCTATCAACCGATGCTTTCCCACGCCTCAAAGTTGGCATTGGCGGCAGTGATGCCGGAGAAATGGTCGATCACGTTTTAGGGAAATTCTCAACCCACGAAATGCCATTGGTGGAAAACACGCTTGCCAGAGCATGCCAAGCTGTGCAACTTTCCCTGTCCCACGGAATTGCCGCAGCTGCGGCCCGTTTTCACACCTCAAATCAAACACCACCTTTCGCTTCAGATGAGTCGTAAATACCAAGGCCTAATTGTTCTCAATACCAAATCAATCGACGGTTCCGTAGATGATCTCGTGAGCAGCATTTCCAAAGAAATTGAAAGTGAGGGCGCTAAAATTGATAAAGTCGCTCAACTTGGCCGCCGTGAATTTGCTTATGAGCACCGCCATCTCAAGGCAGGTCATTACGTGAATTACACGTTCCAAGCCAGCCCAGATACGATTAAAAAATTGCAAAGCCGTTTGAGCCTGAATGCTCACGTCCACTTGCAACATTACTCGCGCGTGGCTTAATTTTTTCTAACAGAATAATACCATGGCCAATCTCAACAAAGTCATGCTCATTGGCAATTTAACTCGCGATCCCGAGTTGCGCCATACTCCGAGTGGCAAGACCGTCGCCGAATTGAGCATGGCCATCAATCGCGTTTGGTATAACGATCAAAATCAAAAGCAAGAAGACACGACTTTTGTGGACGTGACTCTTTGGGGCCGCCAAGCGGAAGTGGCTCAACAATATCTTAACAAAGGCAGCTCTGCTTACATTGAAGGACGCCTTCAGTTAGATACTTGGGATGATAAGGCGACGGGCCAAAAGCGCAGCAAAATGCGAGTGGTGGGAGAAATTCTGCAACTGTTAGGTGCACGCAATAGCGGCTCGAGTCACGGCGGCGGGGCAGCTCCGAGCAGCAGCCCACGCGTGGCTGAGCAGCGCCCACAGTCTCCCATGGGCGCATCCCCTGCCGCGGCCCACGATTTTCAAGAAGAGGATGACATCCCTTTCTAACAAATTGTTAGATTCGCTTTTTCTAACGGCATGATTCAGTGCCATTTTTACCATGTCGTTCCAACCACTCAAAGACGGCATCCGCTCCAATGTGCGCATCGATTTTTATGGTCACGTGCATAAGCGGTTTCGCGGCAGCGATGCAGAAACGCGCTACGCCACAGAGGTCAATGTGCTTAAAGTGCTCGCCGAGCGCGGATGCCCCTACGTTCCGAAATTGTTAGAAGAGCATGCGGATGAGCTCTATTTTGTCAGCACCAATTGCGGCCGCCCAGCGCCTAATCTTTCGCGGGAAAAATCGAATTCACTTTTCCAACAGTTAGAGAAAGATTATGGAGTCCGCCACTTGGATGCGGAGCCACGCAACATCACCTACTCCGATCAGCTCGGGTGTTTTTGTGTGATCGATTTTGAATTGGCTGAAATTTTACCGCCTCCGAATCAAGCATGAGCGACCGATTGGAATTGGAATGGTGCTGCTTGAGTGCGCAAGGCAAACGCAAGCCCATCAATCAAGACACTTGGGTTCATTTTGCCTGCAATCCACAAGGTGCCGTGGCGCTACCGGCGGCAGGCACTTGGAAGCTCACCGCTCACGACTTAATCTTTGCCATATCCGATGGCATGGGCGGCGGCAATGCCGGCGAGCTGGCATCTCAGATCTTACTTCACGATTTGGAGCGGCACATTCGGGAAACATTTCAAGCAGCCGCATCCGGGCTTTTTCCCGATCACCTAAATTACCTGAAAAGCACCCTCGCGCATCTGCACGCCTCACTCAATGAGGCCGCCAGCAAAGATGCCGCGTGCCATGGCATGGCCGCGACGCTGGCCTTGGCTTGGTTCTCCCCAGAAAATATCTATCTCGCCAATGCGGGAGACTCGCGGATTTATCAATTCCGCAATGACCAACTCACCCAGCTCTCCGTCGATCATACATTCGCTTGGGCCGAGTGGAAGCGCGGCACCATCTCGGAAATTGAATACCGCAATCACCCGCGGCGAGCAGCTCTCTATCAAGTAATGGGCGGCGGCCATGCGATGCTGCATCCCCATTTTGCCGCTGTGCCCTACCAAGCGGGCGATCGATTTCTGATTTGCTCTGATGGGCTCGTCGATGGCGTTTGGGAAAAACATCTCTGCGAGGCTTTGCATTCAAAAAATTCTTCCTTGAGCGAAATCGCTGCCAATCTCTTCGCCCGCGCCCTCGAAGCCTCTGGCATTGATGACACCAGTCTCATGCTCATCGAAGTCAGGTGCATTGGATCTTGAAAATTACGACTTAGTGGCTAGTTTGGCATGCATTTTGCTCCACAATCAGTGGTCTTTTGCACGTCAAATGATCTCATGGGATCGTCTCGTGAAATCGCCGATTGTTAGACCACCAAATCCTGATCAAACGTTAAATTACCATCCTTATGGCAAAATATAAATTGGAATACATCTGGCTCGACGGTTACACGCCGGTGCCGAATCTTCGCAGTAAAACTCAAATTAAATCTTTCGATGGCTTCCCCGCCCTTGAGCAATTGCCAATGTGGGGATTCGATGGTAGTTCAACCCAGCAAGCTGAAGGGCGCAGCTCGGATTGCATGCTCAAGCCAGTCGCCGTTTTCCCAGACTCCACCCGCAAAAACGGTGTTCTCGTGATGTGCGAAGTCATGATGCCAGACGGCACGACTCCGCATCCATCAAACGGACGCGCCACGATTTTAGACGATCCGGGTGCATGGTTCGGCTTCGAGCAAGAGTATTTCCTCTACCAAGAAGGCAGGCCACTTGGCTTCCCGGCAGATGGCTACCCAGCTCCACAAGGACCATATTACACCGGCGTTGGCTACAAAGCCGTCGGTGACATCGCTCGCCAAATCGTTGAAGAACACCTCGATATCTGCTTGGACGCAGGCATCAACCACGAGGGGATCAACGCAGAAGTTGCCAAAGGCCAGTGGGAATTCCAAATCTTCGGCAAAGGTTCAAAACGTTGTGCCGATGAAATTTGGGTCGCACGCTACATCTTAATGCGCCTTTGTGAAAAATACGGCATTGATGTCGAGTTCCATTGCAAGCCGATCAAAGGCGACTGGAATGGATCCGGCATGCACTGTAATTTCTCCACAGATTACATGCGCGAAACTGGCGGCAAAGCCTACTTTGAAGCACTCATGGAAGAATTTTCCAAGCATTGTGAAGAGCACATCGCCGTTTACGGACCAGATAATCATTTACGCCTAACAGGTCTGCACGAAACGCAATCGATCGATAAATTCTCCTATGGTCTTGCCGACCGTGGAGCATCAGTCCGCGTGCCGCACAGCTTTGTGCAAAATGATTACAAAGGTTATCTCGAAGACCGCCGTCCGAATTCACAAGGTGATCCTTATCAAATTGCCTCACGCGTGCTGAAGACAATCTCACTTGTGGCTAAGCCATAATTGAGTTTGACCTAACCGATTCAATCTTGAACGCCCTTCTTCCATTGTTTGGAGGAAGGGTGTTTTTATTTCTAACAGAAATATCTAACAATTCAAAACGGCATCCACCATTTTTAAAGCTTCCACATGCCGTTTCACCTCGTGAACTCGGTGCAAGGTGATGCCTTGCGCCCTTGCCCAAGAACTGATCGCCACCGTCGGCCAATCACGCAGCCCGATCTCTGAATTTTCGAGCAATTTCGCAATCATCGATTTACGAGAAACGCCTAACAAAATGGGCCGACCTATTTTCAAAAATTCAGGCAAGTTGCGCAACAATGTGAGATTGTGTTCTAACGTTTTTCCAAAACCAATTCCAGGATCGAAACACATTGCTTCAGAAAAAATTCCAGCACCTAACAGATCACGATGGCGCTGTTGAAAAAAATTGGCGACTTCGTTACCGACATCTCCGTAGCGCGGATCATTTTGCATGGTTAGAGAATTTCCCTGCCGGTGCATGACGACTATCGCACAGCGGAATTGAGCGCAGACGCGGGGCATCTCCGGATCTTCTAACAAGCCGCTGATGTCATTGACGATATCCGCGCCGGCCAGAAGTGCTGCCTCAGCCACTGCGGCTTTGGTGGTATCGATCGAGATCCAGCCATCCCACTCGCTGCGGAGTTGACGGATGATCGGAATGGTGCGCGCCAGCTCGGTCGCTTGACCCACGGGCGTGGCACCGGGGCGCGTCGATTCGCCGCCCACATCGATGATGGTAGCTCCTTCCGCGATCATGCGGCGCGCGTGAACCATGGCCGACGCATGGTGGTTGAACTTTCCACCATCAGAAAACGAATCGGGCGTGGTGTTGAGAATGCCCATCACTCTTGATTGGCGAGAGAGATCCAATGTGCGTTGCTGTGATTTCCAAATCATATCCTGTGCGTGCCGAACTGATGGCTTGCATCATGCGGCGGCGAGACCTAATTTACGAAGAATGAAAGGTATGAAAATACTCAATTTTCTCAAGTGCTTCAGCGCATTGATTCTGCTCTGCATGGCGGCCCACGGCAATGACCTAGAAGCGGTCGATGGAGCAAACGTGCGGGTGCTGCATCAAAAAGATGGATCAAAGTCCATTTTTACCCGCAGCCCAGACAATCTAGTGCTGACGAAAAAAACTTACACGCCTGCGGGCAATTTATCGATGCGCACCATTTACAAAATGGACCGCAGCGGGAACCCGATCAGTTGCAACATTTTTGATGGGCAAGATCAGCGCTTATTCAAAGTGAGCTATGGCTATCACAAAACGACCGGGCAATTGCTCAAAGAACGCATGTATGATGCCCGAGTGCGCCGCACCGATCCCAACACGGGCGAAGAAATGCCCATCCAAGTGCTCGTTTATCTTTACGATGCCGAGGGGAATCGGAGTGCACCGATCGTGTATAATCTTCTACCTGGCAGAACATTTGAAGAGACCTTCGGCGTCAAATCATCATCGCTGGAATCCAATCCGTTTCAGGATAGCCCGTCCCCTTGAGTTTTTGTGGCTTCTCCGCAAACGATTTTGCCATGGCTGTTAGGCCTCGCCATTGGTGCGGGGGGGATCATCCAAGGACTGCACTGGCGAGCCAGCCGAGCACCTGCCGATCTGGAAACCATCGAGTCCCAACTGCGCGTCGCTTCGGAAGAAAATGAGATTTTACGCCGCGAAAATGAATCGCTGCGCTCGATCGCGCAAGGTGGCGGCTCACTCTCGGTGCCAGCAGACTTGATCGCACGAGTCGAAAAAGAACTAGGGCTGACCTTTCGCACACCGCCAGTGGTGCAACGCCAACGCAAAGAGGAATTGCGCGATCGGGCTGCTGCGTCATGGGAGATTCACTACGGTCCATCGGCGATTGCGGACCGCGAGGAAGCATGGCGTTGGATGGGAATCATAGCAGACGATGATCCCCTACTCTTCGATCTATCAGCTGGAGATGCAGTCGGCATCAACGGCTGGTTTGATCGCACTTCGGGTGAATCGTGGATGTTAGATCGCAGCCGCGTGGACCACATTCCAGATCAAGGGGCGCTGATCCGCTTGCTCACGCTGGCACTTCTCTATCAGCATTATCCACCACCCACGGAATATCCCGGAGACGATGCCGCACGTGCGAGAGACGCACTTTTTTACGGCATTGCAGCAGCATCTGAAGCACGTTTTCTATCAGAAAAAGCCCGAACAGATGGATTTTTGGCGATGAATCCCAATCACGAGCGGGAACAAGTGTTAGAGACCTTACCATCATTTATCCAAGGGCTCACTCAGTTCCCATGGATCGAGGGCAAGAGCTACGCGACATTCCATTGGGTGAAATCTCTTGAAGAGTTACGCAGCCGCTTGGCCACTCCCCCGCTCACCACCTATCAGATATTTTTTCCGGCAGAAGAAATGCCGATTGCTCCGGACTTTGGGCCACAAGCAACTTCAAAAAAGGATGTAATTTTTAGCGATTCACTTGGCATGCTTGGCCTGCGCTTGTGGTTAGACCGCCTCGGAGATTCTGCCACTGCCATCGAGCTTTCCGAAAAATGGCAGGGCGATCGCTATCAATTTTTTGCCGATGGTGAAGCATCTTCCGCCGTGCTGTGGGATGTCGAACTGTTAGATTCCGAAAGCGCAGCCCAACTTGAATCCCACATGCTGCAATTGGTTGCCGCCCTCGCAGGCCAAGAAGAAATTGCCACACTGAATCAACCAATCGTGACCAAAGATGACCGCCACATGGGAGTTACACGGCTAACTGAAAAACGCCTGCGCTTGATCAACAGCGCCAGTGCCGTCACTTTTTCTGAGCTCACCCCATCCCCATGATTGCCAAAGAAATCATCTTTGAAGGACGTGTGCAAGGAGTCGGCTTTCGCTACACCGTGAAGGATCTCGCGCGAGGCTTTGATGTCTGCGGCACGGTGCAAAATTTACCAGACGGAAGCGTGAAACTCTATCTGATAGGAGAAGCCACCGAAGTCGATCAGATGATTCATGAGATTATGGGAGAATCCAACGTGGCTCATCACATTCGGAATTCGATTGTTCGCGATGCCGCAATTGATCACTCTTGCCAGCGTTTCAGCATTATTCGTTAAATCACCATGCCAGATGACAATATACGCACAGTGGGGACCATTATTAAAGTGCTCAGCTCATCCCATTGCCATGCTCAACTCCTAAATGGAAAATGCATCATCGCTCACCTTTCCAAAGAACTCATTGAGACTGAATGGTCGCTCACCGCTGGAGCCCAAGTCCTATTGGAAATGACGCCCTATGATTTTGAAAAAGCTCGAATTCTAGCAGCCATCGAATAGAGTTTGCACATTCATATGAATTATCGCCGCACTCTAACCGTCGCTGCTCTTGTTTTTCTGATCGCACTTGGCTTTCTCCTCGTTTTTCAC
The DNA here is from genome assembly GCA_004294095.1 of Verrucomicrobiota bacterium. Classification (GTDB taxonomy): domain Bacteria; phylum Verrucomicrobiota; class Verrucomicrobiia; order Verrucomicrobiales; family Akkermansiaceae; genus Luteolibacter. Next base: position 31,306 of record RDZR01000044.1, on the reverse strand, counting down.
CGTGCAGCTAAAACAGTGCGCCAATCCGATGTCAGCACCACACCTCCTAGCCAATCTGCTGCTGAGCGTCCTCAACGCCTGTTAGAAAAGCGCAGCCAGCATGATCCTGCAGCGAGCGCCGTCACCACTCGTGAATCATGGACTCTGCAAATTGACGAGCAGCCAGTTGACATCGTTCTTGCGTTAGACGAAGCCGTCGTTCGCGAGGCCAATGGCAAAGATCGCATCGTGCCTATCACGCCGCCCGCCACGCTGGCATCGCTGCCGCAGCGCCTTGCGGAAATTGACACCACTGCCGAAGTTTTGCCCATCGCCTATCTGTTAGATCGCCCGCGTGCCGCAAGTGGACGGCTCATCATCACGCGCGATCTCCGCGTCAAGGCCGATGAAGCCACGGTTAGCAAGCTCATCAAGCAACATCGGCTTAAGCTGATCGAGCGTCCAGTCTATGCGCCGGAGTGGGCGATTCTCAGCGCGGCAGGTCCATTTGAAGCGCTCGCTGCCATGGTCGAGCTGCGCGCGGAGCCGGATGTCAATCGTGCCGACGTTCTAACAGCGCAGCAGCAAGCACGGCGCGCCATGCCAAATGATCCACTCGTCAATTCCCAATGGCATTTGAAAAAAACAGCCAGCTCTCAGGCCGGCACCGACGTCAATATCGAGAACGCTTGGAAGTATGGCGAAGCCGCCGGCGTGTTGGGCACCGGCATTCGAATCGGCATCGTCGATGATGGCATGGAGACCACTCACCCCGATCTAAGCTCCAATGCAGATACGACCAACGATAAGGATTGGAACGGAAATGACTCAAACCCGAGCCCTGAAGTCGGTGATGATCATGGCACGGCCTGCGCAGGTAACGCCGCCGCCCGCGGCAATAACAACATCGGTGTTGCTGGCAGCGCTCCCCAAGCCACGCTCGTTGGCATGCGTTTGATCGCCGGTGCCGCCACCGATGCTCAAGAAGCGCAAGCGATGGCCTATTTACCCGATCTAATCCAAATCAAATCAAACAGTTGGGGCCCGGCTGATACCGGAAAACTTCTGGAAGCACCCGGTCCACTCACACTCAGCGCACTCGAAAATTCATGCCTCACAGGACGCTCTGGACGAGGCAGCATTTTTGTTTGGGCCGGCGGGAATGGCGGCCACCTCCAAGATAATTCCAACTACGATGGCTACGCCAATTCCATCTACACCATCGCCATCGGCGCGATCGATAGTCGTGGCAATCGTTCTTACTACAGCGAGCCTGGTAGCAACATCATCGTCTGCGCGCCGTCTGATGGTAATAATTCCGCGCTTGGTATCACCACCGTGGATCGCTCGGGCAGCCTTGGTTACAACACCGCGACGAGCACCAGTGGCGGTGACTATACCGATGACTTCGGCGGCACGTCATCTGCAACTCCCACCGCAGCGGGGATCATTGCTTTAATGTTAGAAAAAAATCCTAATCTCGGCTGGAGAGATGTTCAGGAAATTTTAATCCGCTCTGCTGCTAAGTTTAAACCGACAGATCCAGACTGGGTGACTAACAGTGCCGGACTTCAATTCAATCACGACTTCGGCGCGGGACTCATTGATGCCACCGCAGCCGTCAATCTGGCAACCACTTGGCTCAATCTTCCGGCGCAAGTCTCGGTTGTTTCCAGCCAAACGGCACTCAATCTAACCATTCCAGAAAGCAACCCAAACGGCCTCGTGCGCAGCTTTGATCTATCTGCTAGTGACATCCGAGTCGAGCATGTGACACTCACGCTGAATGCCAGTCACACCGCCCGCGGCGATTTGCAAATCAGCCTCATTAGCCCAAGTGGAATGATCAGCCGCCTTGCAGAGGTCCGATCTGATACAGGAGATCATTACTCAAATTGGAAATTTAGTTCTGTTAGAAACTGGGGCGAGCTATCCACCGGGCAATGGACCTTGCGTATTGCGGATCGCGGCACACGCAACAATGTCGGCGGCACTCTCAACAGTGTTCAGTTGCAAATTTTCGGCACGCCTGCTGTAGCGACGAACCCTGCCCCGCTCGTTCGCATTACCCAACCGAGTGCCGGAGAGGTCATCACCCCCAATCGCAACCTAACAATCCTTGCGGATGCCAGCGATAAAGCACTCGGTGGTGGTCCTGGTAACGTCGCGAGCGTTGAATTTTTTGCCAACGGCATATCGTTAGGTGTCGATACCAGTGCTCCTTATCAATGGACTTATCAGCCACTCGTCGGCAATCACATCCTCTTAGCACGGGCAACAGACAACGAAGGAGTTTCTGCAAATTCGGTATCGATCAATATATCTGTTAGAAATCAAAGCCCTACGATTTCCGCCGCCGTCTTGAACCGCAGCGGCAATACTTATGTGGATCAAGCGTTAAGCGTGACATCCGTGACAGCGGTGGATCCTGACAGCGATCCGTTTACAATCGACTATCAATGGCAATCGAGCACCGATGGATTCACTTTTACCGATGAGCCGGGTGCCACCACGATCACCGCACCTGCCATCGCAGGAAGAATTTGGCGTTGCAAAATTTCCGCATCGGATGCGAATCCGGCACCGACGACTTTCCTAACAGAACAGGTCAATCTACTCAATCGCCCGATTACAAGTGCACTTGCAGGTCAAAACTACAATTATAGTAGTGGCCTCGTTTTGCGTGGGCAGATCAAGCAAGTGACCCGAGATGCGATTATTCACGAATTCAGCCAAGGCCCGAGTGGACAAAGCAGCGAGTGGATCGAAATTCTCACCCTTCGACAAACCAGCCTCGCCTTCTGGGATTTGCAAGACTCAGGCGGTAGCATGCTCATTTTCCAAGACCTGCCAATCTGGGATAACATTCCTGCCGGCACTCTCATCGTCATTTATAATGGAGCCACCAAAGATCCGATGCTTCCTATCAACGATAGTGATCCAAGCGATAGGAAAATGGTGCTCAGCAGCACCAATCGAAGTTTTTTTGATGACGAAGGTGACGACTGGATCTCGTTGGGAAATAGTGGGGACTCTATCTCTTTGAATGATGCAGATAGCACAACCATCCATCAGCTCTCGTATGGAAATGATTCGAGCTCGCCGCTCAACGTCGGCAATGTCGGCAGCACCCGAGCGGCGTTTTTTATCGGTGATGATGATCTCAAAGCGAATAATAGCGATGATTGGCGCACAACCACCTCGCTCACTTCGCGCAGAATGGCCATAAAAACACGACCCACCGTGCCCATCGATTTCGGCGGCCCGTGGAGCTCGCTACCTTCAGGCTTTTCGGGCCTCGGCTTGGGCACGCCCTATGGCACCAGTTTAGGTGACGACACCCGGCCAGGTTCTGCAAAATTCGATTCATCGAACGACCGCCTCGACATCGCCTTTTTAGAAACACCAAACACGCTTAGTTTCCAATTAAAAGGCAATGCCCCTGCGGCCGCGACCACAGGCACCTTCGTCGTTCAAGAATCGCCCGACGGAACCACCTACAATACCATCAGGACCATCACCAATCAGAGCGCGGAAGATACTTTTTACTCGAATTTACTCGCGGCAAGCACCCGCTTCGTCCGCTTCAGATATCAGACAAAAGTGACAGGCAATATTCAGTTAGATAAAGTATTGATCACTGCGGGCGCGGCCAACGGCATTCAGGTGCAAGTGAATCCCGCATCATTCTCGGAAGCGGCAGGAGCTGCTGCCGCGGTAGGCTCAATCACCCTCCCCTCACCTGTCGCGAGCAATACATTGATCAGCCTTTCTTCTTCACAAACGGACGAAGCCACCACGCCGGCGACCGTCACGGTGCTCGCAGGCCAAAGCACTGCCACCTTCAGCGTCAGTGCTGTGGACGATGATCAAAGTGATGGCACACAGATTGTGATCATTTCTGCCTCGGCGGTAGGATACACGACTGGCAGTTCCAACATCGAAGTCACCGATAACGAGCCGACCTTAGATGGAGTGACTCCTGCCGCACCGAATGGACCTGAAAATAGCGTATGGATCAGCGCGCTCCGCAGCGGAAATCTGAGCAATCCATCGTTATTCCGCCTTGGTAGCGGCAGCAATCTTCCCGCTGGCCTTAGCTTGAATCCGAACACGGGCGAGATTTCAGGCATCATCGGAAATTTGGTGCCGAACGGCAGCTATCCCATCTTGTTAGAGCGCTACAACACTCTTGGCGAGGTGGTCTCGTTAAGTTTCAATTTAATCATCGGCGGCAATCAATTCGCATCTTGGGTTGCTGGATTCTCACTACCCAATCGAGACGGCGTGAGGGATGATTTTGATGACGATGGATTGGCAAATGCAGTTGAAAATATGTTAGGAACTTCCCCTGCGATCCCTAACAGCGGCATTCAAATGGTCCGCCACATGCCTAACAAAATCATTTTCCGTCACTCGTTGAGTAATGAGCCTGCCACGGATTTACAGCGCGCTTACCAATGGTCCACTGATTTGAATGCTTGGCATGCAAGCGCGAGCAGCCAAGACGGACGTCAAGTGACGATCACCACAGCCGTCATCAATGATCTGAGCGCCCCGGCCAATGACGAAATTGAAGTGACCGCAGAAATCACTCAAGGCACCGCAACCATGCTGTATATTCGGATGATGGTGACTCAACCTTGAGACAGCCTTGATCGAAAAATTTGAGTATAGGCTAGAAAAACAAACGCAAAAGCAGCGAGAAAAATGGTTAAAAACCGATCCTCATTCATGTCTAACAGCTGCTTCCCACCGCCACCTGAAATAGGTTGGTGAGTGATTTGAGCATCTGGCTGCGCAGAAATTGCGTTCCAGCGCACTTGCTTGCGATTCAGCACCAATCCCAAATCCCACTGCGTGCCCATTTGACGATCAGGCCCGGCACTGAAAATTTTCGCCTGATCTCGATGCACTCGCTGATAGATCAATGGATTCCCCCATAAATCACGCAGCTCATTGATCATGATTTGACCATTTTTGTTAGAAGGAAACCCACCGCGGCTGATGGCATCAATTCTGTTAGTCGCTTCCTGATAGATTGAGTTTCCAGGAATATCTAACTGATGGATCACTCCGTTTTTCCCTCTGGCGATGATGTCGTCTTGAGGGTCATCCGAGTAACCCGGCAGCACCACACTGCGCGGAGATTTTTGCCACGCGAGCGGCATCGCCTGATGTGCAGCGGCCCATTGCTGTGCGGCGGCGGATGGCACTGTCATGGCTTTTTGAATGCTCAAGAGGAATTGATCTCCGGCCCAAATCGATGCGATGGCGAGTGCCATGGCGCATGACTTCATTGAGGCAGGTGCGTTGCGATAAAGCCAGGCCAAGGCCGTAATCACCACCATCACTTCCGCTGCGGCGAGCAATGCGATCACAAGCCATTGCATCCAGGGCGCCGGAAATTGATCGGCATCTAACGAGCGGTTGAGGATTGGCATCAATGCCAAAGCACCTGCCAGCAAGAACATGCCGCATACCATTTTCCAGAGCGGAAAAATTGGGCGGCGTTTTTCTAACAGCGGATAGATTCCCAAACTCAGCGCCGGAATAAGGCAAATGACGAGCCATGGCTTAATCGCACCAATCTGGAGTGGCAGATGACCGAAGCCGATCCATTTCAAGTTCGTTTGTTGTGCTTGTCGGAGCCATGCTGTTTCAATGTGTGAAGAAAATGCCCAAAAGAACACAAGGCAAACGATCACGGGAGCGCACCGCAGGCATTTGGCGATGAAACTCAGGCTGAAGATTTCTCGAAAGAAACCTGAATCAGTCGTAGGAAGAGATTTGAATCGCCGCCAACCTAACAAAAAATAGGCAAGTGCTAAACAGAGCAACAAACACGGCAGGACCAACGACCATTGCGAGCCGTGATTCTCTAACATTTTTGGAGTCATCCACAGCGAGGCGCAACATGCGACTTGAGCGAAAAAATAAAGCTGATGATACGCACGGGACACCCATTCACTGCCGCCAATTGACGCTTGATCTCCAAGGAGAGCTAGCGTGCATGGCTTGATCCCAGCAAAACCCAAAGCCACCAGCACGAGGCCAACTAGAAATGTCAGATGAGGCTGCGGGAATTGCCCTGTGCATGCCAGCAACCCAAGGCCAAGCGCGCAGAGCACGCATGAAACCAGCAGACAGACACGTTTTCCTAACAACACATCTGCTAGAAAAGCCCCCACCAGCGGAACGAGCAAAATCCACTGAAGCCAATGTTGATAAGCGGCCTGCGCAAAGGAACTTTCCCACGGCCCGCTGCCATTCCCCACCGGTGCAAAATACTTCGCGAGCAGAACCAACGGAATCACCTGCATCGCAAAGAATGCAAATTGCCCTGCCGCTTCGATTCCGATGATGCGAGAGCGGCCTGCGATCTGGATGTCCATTTCGCACTTTAGCATGCACCTCTATCTAACCATTTACCAACGGACTGCGGCGGCAGCCCACGTGAGTCCCGCGCCGAAGACGACCATCACAATCGCATCTCCACGCTTGAATGCTCCGGTGCGATGCGCCTCATCCAGCGCAATGGCAACGGCCGCCGCCGAGGTATTTCCATAGCGGTCTAAATTCACAAATACCCGATCGTTCGGAACGGCAAGACGGTCGGCTATCGCGTCAATGATGCGTAGGTTTGCTTGGTGAGGAATCACACAAGCGATGTCCTCTGGCTGCAATCCCGCGCGCGTGATGACCTTTTCCGCAGCATCTTTCATACGGTTGACGGCGTGTTTGAAAACCTCTTTGCCGAGCATCGTTAAGGTGTGCAAGTTTTGATCCACATTGGCAGCAGTCGTCGGGCAAGCAATCGCACCTCCGGGGATATTGAGCAAGTGAGTCAAGCTGCCATCGGTGCCCATCTCCGTCGCCAGAATCGCACCTTCGGATGGCTTGGATGGCCGCAAAACTGCCGCGCCCGCACCATCGCCGAAGAGCACACAGGTGCTGCGATCTTGCCAATTGGTGACGGCGGATAATTTTTCGGCGCCGATGATGAGAGCGTTTTGAAAAGCACCGTCAGAGATCAGGCGTTTGGCCAATTTCATGGCATATAAAAATCCGGAACACGCGGCAGAAATATCGAAGGCCACCGCCTTGTAAGAGCCGAGTGCCTGCTGCACATAACAAGCCGTTGCGGGCGTAAATGTGTCTGGCGTGATGGTGGCGACGATGATCAGCTCCAACTCACTGGCCTCCATGCCCGCCTGCTCGAGTGCCCGCCGCGCGGCGTGAGTCGCCATGTGAGAGGTGAATTCCCCATCTGCGGCGATGCGTCGCTCGCGGATGCCGGTGCGCGTAAAAATCCATTCATCGCTGGTATCCACCATTTGGGCCAATTCCTCATTGGTCAAAATTTTCTCCGGCACATAGCTGCCAGTCCCCGCAATACAAACATCCGTGACAGATTTGTCTTCACTCATTCGCGGTGAGCATGGAATTGCACACGCCTCGCCACAAGTGCGAAGTTTATTCCTTATCAATCAGATCTCGATGAATTCTTAGAAAAAATTCAACTCGCCTGATGCACGCATCGCTTGACACGAGGCTAACAGTGATGCGGGATTCTCGCCGCTATGTCCAAACTCTCAATTCGCGATCTCGATGTCTCCGCCAAAGAAGTGCTCATGCGCGTGGACTTCAACGTGCCACTGCAAGATGGGAACATTACCGATGACACGCGTATCCAAGCCGCGATTCCATCGATCCGGCACTTGCTTGAAGGTGGCGCAAAATTGGTTTTATGCTCTCATTTAGGGCGTCCAAAAGGAGGGCCTGAAGCCAAATTCTCGCTGGCACCTGCCGCAGCTCGCTTGGGCGAAATTTTAGGAAAAAACGTGCAACTCGCGCCCGACTGCATCGGTGATGAGGTTGCCACGCTGCGCACCAATTTAGCCGCAGGCGAAGTCTTGCTGTTAGAAAATACGCGTTTCTACAAAGAGGAAGAAGCCAATGATGCGGAATTTGCACGCAAACTCGCCGGCAGTGCCGAAATTTATGTGAACGATGCGTTTGGCACCGCCCACCGTGCTCACGCATCCACCGAGGGAGTCACCCATACGATTTCCCAAAATGCGATGGGCTTCCTCATGGAGCGCGAATTGGAGTATTTGGATAACAAATTACAAAATCCTGAGCGCCCATTTCTCGTCATCATGGGTGGCGCGAAAGTCTCTGATAAAATCCTCGTCATTTCCGCGCTGATGGAAAAGGCCGATGCCTTCCTCATCGGTGGGGCCATGGCCAATACGTTCCGCAAAGCACAAGGTTACCAAACTGGCAACAGCCGCGTGGAAGCCGATAAACTCGATCTCGCGCTCGACATTCTCGCCAAGGCCAAGGCCAAAGGAATTCGCTTCCTCTTGCCTGCCGATACTCGCATCACTCAAGAATTCAAAGAAGGTGCCGCGACCCAATGCACCGAGCCATACGAAGCCGGTGGCGGCACGCCAGATGGTTGGGAAGGCATTGATATTGGCGACGTGGCCATTGCCGAATTTGCCGCAGAAGTGGCCAAAGCCAAAACCATCATCTGGAACGGCCCGATGGGTGTGTTTGAAATCGAAAGTTTCGCAAAAGGCACCCGTGCGATCGCCGAAGCGATGGCAGCAAGCGATGGCGTGACCATCGTCGGCGGCGGCGATTCGGTCACAGCCGTCAACCAATTCGGCCTCGATGACCAAATGACGTTCATCTCAACTGGCGGTGGAGCTTCGCTCGAATTGCTAGAAGGCAAAGTTCTTCCCGGCGTGGCAGCTCTCTGCGATGCATGATCTAACAACTAACTAACACACTCATTTTTCTCGCCCCTATGAACCGTAAATTGATCTTCGCCGCCAACTGGAAAATGAACAAAGGCCCTTCGGAAACGGAGGACTTTTTGAAAAGCTTTCTCTCAAAAATCCAAGGACAAAACTTCGGCAGTGACATCGTCATCGCTCCGCCGTTTGTCTCATTATCCAAGCTGGCAGATGTTCTCCACACTCGCACGGCGGGTGCCAACTCACCCACCATCGAGATCGCGGCGCAAAACTGCTCTGAGCACGACTCGGGTGCCTTCACCGGCGAAATTAGCGTGATGATGTTGCGCGAGTTTTTTGTGCATTACGTGATTTTGGGCCACAGCGAGCGGCGCTCACTCTACGGCGAAGTCGATGCCGTGATTAACCAAAAAATCCTCAAAGCGCGCGATGCCAATTTGAAACCAATTTTCTGCATCGGCGAAACATTAGCCGAGCGCGAAGCGGGCAAACTCGAAGCGGTGTTGCGCACTCAAATCTCCGGCGGCCTCCATCAAGTTTCTGAAAAAGACCTCTCCGAAATCATCATCGCTTATGAACCCGTCTGGGCCATCGGAACCGGTGTCACTGCCACTTCAGAGCAAGCACAAGATGCCCACGCCTTCGTGCGCTCGGTCATTGCCGATCTCTACGGCGCGGACGCTGCTGCGAAAATTCGCATTCAATACGGCGGCAGCGTCAAGCCCGGCAACGCCGCCGAACTCATGGCATGCCCAGACATCGATGGCGCACTCATCGGCGGTGCGGCACTCGATGCTCAAAGTTTTCTGGAAATCATAAAAAACGGATCTGCGCAATAACCGCTTCCCATCCATGGGGAAGAAACGTATGAATGGACGCATGCTTCATCGCCTTGTTGCCATCATCTTTCTTCTGCTTCCATGCAGCCAATTGCTTCTAGCAGAGCACGTCATCGTCGCCGGTGGCCCCGCTCTGCGGAAATGGGAAAATTATCGAGTCACCGAAGATCAGCACGACCGCTGGTGGGCTAATTTCATCCGCGCATCCACGCTGCGCATGGTGGAAATTCGCAAGGCCTACGGACCCGATGCCGCGATCGTCTGGATGGTCTATCAGCCGTCATACGCGGCTCGTGCCCGTGAAGATGGCAAGCCATACACCGCTTGGATTACGAAACTTGCCGCCGAGCGCCGCGTCTCTCTGATCTGGTTTAGTAGCGGCGGCGGCTTCATTTCCAGCCTCAATGCTCGCCCGCGCGGATCTGTGCAATCATTCGATTTTTTTGGCCACTCTAACAAATATGCCTTCATGTTTGATTACGGTGCCGATATCATGGCCGCCTCCACCGCATGGCTTCATGAAAATGATCTTTCACGCATCCGATCATCCATCTTTGCTCCGAATGCCTATTGCAAAAGCTGGGGCTGCCACACCGGCGAGAGCATGAGCGCTCGCTGGCAAAGTGCGCTGGGCCTGCCACTCGAAGGGGCTCGCGGCCCCACCACCTACACTGTCGTCGGCCAAGGACAACTCCCCGCCGTGCGCGGCAGTTGGGTGCGGTGACGATCATCATTTTTTGGAAACAACCCATGCGCATTTTTCATCTAACAAAAATCGCATCTTTATCTGCCATTTGCGCGCTTGGCTTGGGTTGCAATTCTACAACCAAAGATGAGAAGCGGACGCGCATCGTGATGATTCCCAAAGGCACCACTCACTTATTTTGGAAATCCGTCGAGACCGGCGCCAAGCAAGCGGCGAAGGAACACGACATCGATCTCACCTTCATCGGCCCGCAGCGCGAAGATGATCGCTCGCAGCAAATTGACCTTGTGACCAATCAAGCGCAAAAAAATGATGCTGTTGTTTTAGCTCCACTCGATCGCGTCGCCCTCCGTGGGGTCGCGCTCCAAGTGGCGCAAATGGGCAAACCCGTTGTCATTATCGATTCAAGTCTAGCAGATTCAGACAGCTTCATCACCAGTTACATCGCTACCGACAATCGCGAAGCTGGACGCATGGCGGCGCGAAAAATTGCAGAACTGTTAGATGGCAATGGGCATGTTGCCATGATGCGCTATTTGCAAGGCAGTGCGTCCACCGAGCAGCGTGAAGAAGGATTTCTCGAGGAGATCAAAAAACATCCGAGCATCAGCGTAGTCAGCTCCGAGCAATACGCCGGAGCCACTGCCAGCCAAGCACAAGACACGGCGACGAATTTGCTCACCCGTTTCACCCGCGACGGAAAACTCACGATTGACGGCATTTTTACCAGCAACCAATCGAGCACCTACGGCATGCTGCAATCGCTGCGCGCGATGTCACACGCAGGCAACGTGAAATTCATCGGCTTTGATGGCGATGCCTCGTTCATCGATGCGATTAAGAAAAAAGAAATGCAAGGCACCTTATTGCAAGATCCTGCTCGGATGGGCTATCTCGGCATCAAAGTTGCCTACGCCAAGCTCAAAGGCGAACCCTACGAAGCGATCATCGATACTGGAGCCACCATGCTCACCCTCGAAAATTTAGAGCAACCGGACATCGCTGACTTAATCCAAAGCCAAGTTCCTTGATGGAATCCCCTCGCCTCGCATCCACCACAAGCCGACTTGTGATGCAAGGCATCGCCAAAACCTTCGGCTCCACAAATGCGTTGCGCGATGTCGATCTCGAAGTGCTTCCGGGCGAAGTCCATGCCATCGTCGGTGAAAATGGCGCGGGAAAAAGCACCCTGATGCAAATTCTATCAGGTGCGATCAAACCTGATAGAGGCCAGATGTTTCTCGATGGAAAAAATTATGCCCCACGCCATCCACGGCAAGCTCGCGAAGTGGGCATCGGCATGATCTATCAGGAATTATCGATCGTCCCTGATCTCACCGTGGAGGAGAACATCATGCTCGGCAACGAACCGATGTGCGGGCCTGTCATTCGGAAATCTCTTCTGCGGCAACGCGCACTCAAGGCACTTGCTCACTTTCAACATCCCGATCTGCAACCCAACCACCTCGCAGGATCGCTTTCACTCGCCGTCAAGCAACTCGTCGAAATCGCCCGCGCCCTCGCCAGCGGATGTCGGCTGCTAATTTTTGATGAGCCGACTTCTTCGCTCGGCAAAGAAGAAATCTCGCAACTTTTCCGAGTGATCCGCGGACTCAAGGCTCAAGGAGTTTCCATACTCTACATCTCTCATCATTTGGAAGAAATTCACGCCATCAGTGATCGCATCACGATTTTGCGCGATGGCGCATCAGTCGCGACTCTAACAACTTCCCAAAGCAACGATGATCAAATCATCGGCCACATGGTTGGCCGCGCAATCGATGACCTCTACCCTCAGAAAAAATCAAACCGACAAAGTAAAATTCTCTGCGCCGAAAGCATTCGCACCCACCATCACGCTGGCTGCACGAGTTTTGAATTGCATCGAGGAGAAGTGTTAGGGATTGCCGGATTGATTGGCTCCGGCCGCACTGAATTGCTGCGCTGCCTCTTTGGATTGGCGAAACCTCACTCTGGCAATATCACTCTCGATGGCAAGGTCATCGATCCATGCCATCGCATCGGCTGGCAGCACGGCATTGGCTATTTGAGCGAAAATCGCAAAGAAGAAGGCCTCGCGCTTGATTTACCCATTTCTGAAAACCTCACCCTCAGCCACCTGCACGCCTATTCGAGGTGCGGCGTGCTTTCCCCACGCTCGCAAGCAAAAGGCACCCAGCACTGGATCAAACAACTCAAGATCAAGTGCGCCAGCCACAATCAAACGACCCGCAATCTATCAGGCGGCAATCAACAAAAAATTGCTTTTGCTAGGTTGTTAGATCATGGCGTAGAAATTTTTTTGTTAGACGAACCGACTCGCGGTATCGACATCTCCGCCAAGGCGAGCATGTATGAAATCATCCGCACACTCGTCGATGATGCGGAGAAGCCGCGCGCGGTGCTGATGGTTTCCAGCTACTTGCCAGAGCTATTCGCGCTCTGTGATCGCATCGCGGTGATGCATGATGGCCAACTCAGCTCTACGGTGGAGATTGCGAGCACGGATGCTCACGAAGTCATGCGCATCGCGACCGGCAGCCAGCCAGATTTTCTAGCCCACACGAGAGCATGAACCTCCGCGCTTCGCTTAAAATGTTAGGACCACTCGTCGCTCTGCTCGTCGTCTATTTCGGCTTCGGCATTTCTGAGCCTGCGATGTTCAACCGCACGGTGATCATCAACATTCTGAGCCAGTCCGTCATCGTCGGCATCGCAGCGGTCGGCATGACTCTGATCATCATTTCAGGCGGCATCGATCTATCGGTTGGATCCATCATCGCGTGGACAGGAGTCATTGCGGCGTTTTTGATCGATCAATCACTCTCGCCCATTTTGGTTTTTCTAACAGCAATTCTCTGCGGTGGCCTTTGCGGATTTCTCAATGGATCTTTGAGCATCTGGCTACGCTTGATGCCTTTCATCGTCACTTTAGGCACGATGCAAATTTACCGCGGCAGTGCAAAAATTTTCACTGGCGGCACACCGATCAATTTACCGTTTGATGAAACTCGCTACCAACTTTGGATGGGCGGCACTGGATTTCCTTACGGGATTTTTTTGCTGTTAGTGATCTGTATTTTCACTTCGTGGATCTTGCACTACACCCGCTTTGGCAGGCATGCGATCGCGATTGGTTCGAGCCCAGCCACCGCGCGCCTGTGTGGCATTCCGGTGCTAAGAACTCAAATTTTTGTTTACGTAATCGGTGGCGCAATGGCTGGACTCGCTGCCATGATGAATGTGGCAAAATCATCTCAAGGTGATCCGACGACGGCACTCGGTCTGGAATTGGACATCATTGCCGCAGTGGTCTTGGGCGGAGCCAGACTCACCGGCGGACAAGGCAGCGTGATCGGAGCCGTGATTGGAGCGCTGCTGATGACGTGCATCCGCACTGGCTGCGTCATGCATGGCATCCCTACGCCATGGACAGAAGTGATCACCGGCATCATCATCATCATTGCCGTCGTCGTGGATCGGCTTCGTCAACGTCACACGTTATGTTAGATTTACCCTCATCGCTCATCCCAGCTCAGTCAGGATTTTCCATGCCGGCAGAATGGTCGCCCCAAGCGGCCGTTTGGCTGTCATGGCCAGTGAATGATCCTCGTCACTGGGGCGGCACGAAACAGGAAATCATTTGGAAAAAATTTGCCGAAATTGCAGCGGCCATTTCCAGATTCGAGACCGTGCGGATCAATGCACCCGGCAACGAACATGCAGAAATTCTTCGCCACTGTGGAATGCAGAAAGCGGTTCCGGAACGCATCGAGTGCTTCGATCACCCGCACAATGATGTGTGGTGCCGCGATCATGGGCCGATATTTTTGAAGCACGCAAACAGCGGAGAAATCGCCATTAGTGATTGGGATTTTAATGCATGGGGCGGTAAATTCCCACCTTGGGATCTCGATGATGCGATTCCACGCAAGATCGCCAACGCCCTGAACATGCGGCTTTTTGAGGGAGGCATGATTTTAGAAGGCGGCGCCATTGAAGTGAATGGCCGTGGCTTACTGCTCACCACCGAGGCAGTTCTGCTGAACCCAAATCGCAATCCATCGCTCTCGCGCGAGCAGATCGAAGACAAGCTCAAGCAAGGCCTTGGCGTGGAGGAAATTCTTTGGTTAGAACGCGGCATCGAAGGCGATGATACCGACGGCCATATTGATGATCTTACACGATTTATCGATGAAAGTTCAGTGGTCGCTTGTGTCGAAAAAGACCGCCAATCTCCGAACCATCGCATTCTAACAGATAATTTTTCACGGCTTTTGAATTTTTCACAAATCAAAAATGTGTTAGAAATTCATTGCCCACAGGCTTGTGAAGTGGCTGGTTGGCGATTGCCTATGTTGCCAGCTTCATACGTCAATTTCCTCATCGTCAACGACGGGCTGCTGGTGCCGACGTTCCGCCAAACGAAGAATGATCAACGCGCGTTGGATATCTTGCGTGAGTTGTTTCCCGGGCGCGAAATTGTCGGGATTGATTGCTTGGATCTTGTTGAGGAAGGCGGCACGCTGCATTGCATTTCTCAACAACAACCAGCCTAGGTTAAAAATTGTTAGAAACTGTTAGTCGATGCCACCGTGCACTTGGCAGTGAGGCATTTTTTGCCGCAGCGTCTGCATCGCTTGAGGAGTGACTGCGGTTTCGCCCAAGTAGAGATTTTTCAATGTGGGCATCGATTCAATTTTACTGATGCCCGCATCGCTGATGGCGGTGCCGAATAGATTGAGGGATTCGAGCGCGGGCAGTTTGCGGATGATTTCAAGCGCCGCATCGCTCACGGCGGTTTGCGCGAGATTTAATTTCACCAGCGAAGCAGCACGTTCGTCTAACATCTCAATGCCACGATCGGTGATTTTTGCGGAAGAAAGATCAATGCTGACCAAATGGGACAAGAATGGTTCCAAGCGAGCGAGCGCCGCATCGTCAAAGGCTTGCCGATAGGATACTGCTGTAAAAGTGAGTGCCGGAGAAACTTGGGATTCAAACAACAACGCTCCTGGGAAATCCTTGGCGACATTCTGCATCTCCACTTGCAGCTTGGCGCGGGCATCATTCGTCGAATCCACCTGCGGGGCCGAGTCTGATTTTTCATCACTCGCGGATGGCGCGATTTGACTGATTTTTTCGATCGCTTGCGCCACATCCGGCGCAGTGGATAGCGAGCTGAGAAGCGCGTGCGGATCGGCACCAGAGTTGATCCACCAGGTGAGCACTTTGAGTTCATCGTCTGTGATGTCCGGCTTGCCTTCCGGTGGCATGTGCTCTTCGTCATCCATCGGGAGTTGGATGCGTTGGATGATCAAACTGTTAGAAGCATCTCCGGCAACGATCGCGGGGCCTTCTTTGCCGCCTTTGAGCAGCAATTCGTATGTATCCATTCGCAAGCGACCTTTGGATTTTTCTGCCTTATGGCATTGCACGCAGCGGCGCTCAAGGATTGGGCTTATCAAATGATTGAAGGCGACGAGCTCCTCTTTCACGGCAGGTATCGTCTTTTCAATTTTTCCCTTAATTTCCAAGCCAAGCATGCGGCGCAACGGCTCAGGTGCATAACGTGTTAGAAATCCCTCGCCATGCGTCATGGTGCCGCCATCGTGGCCTGCCAGACTCATGCTTGCCACACTGAGAAAAAGAGCACTGCGGTAAAATGCCGGATTGGCAGCAACGGCCCCGGCCCACGCCTTGAGCAAAAGTGTGAGGAACGCGCCGCTGGTGAAGGCGAGGCCCAGCCACATGTGCCGCTCCGCGGTTGGATTTCCCAAATAATCATCGCCAGAACCGGCGTAGAGCAGCATGCCAGTGAGCACGGATGCCGCGGCAGTGAGCGCGCCAAAGAGGTAGGGGAAAATTGCAGTCTGAGCGGAATCATCCGATGATTTACGAAAAATCGCCCATAGCTCTTGCGCTACGATGAGCGTGAACACGCCAATTGGCAGATGCAAAATGACGGGATGGAAATGCCCGATGAAGCGCACCCAATCTGGATACGTGATTTTGCCGATTGCTCCGACACTGCTTGGCAAAAACCAAACGCCGACCATGCCAATCAATGCGAGCAAACTTAAAATCCATGGTCTGCTGCGCGGTGCGGGAATGGGTTGGGTTTCTGTCATAAGACAATGATGCTACGTCTCGCATCACCGCTATTTTTCACATCGCTGCCATTCGAGCAATCGCGGATTTATTCAGAGCTCACGGTCTGATCATGCGGCATGAGCATTTCTCCCGATTCTTTTTCCACCAATGGCCGTGCCAGCATTTCCTCGTAAATGGAAATATAACGGCGGGCAACTTCCTGATGGCTGAATTCTTCCTTACTTTCGATCATCACGCGGCGGATTTCTCGCTCACGAATTTCCACAGGCAATGCGTAAAATTCCATCGCCTGATCAATGGCCCAGCGAAATCCAGCCGCGCCGTAATGATCAAATCGAAAGCCATTGCCGTGTGATTGATTCACATCCAAAGGCCGGATCGTATCGTAGAGCCCGCCAGTGGAATGCACCACAGGCAAAGATCCATAAAGTGGCGACGTCATCTGCGGCAGACCGCACGGTTCGAAGAGTGATGGCATTAGCATGAAATCCGACGCTGCATAAGCGCGGCGCGAAACTCCTTCGTCAAAGTCCACCACGGCCACTCGATCATGCAGCTCAAAATGATGAACAATCTGATAGATCCAATGTTGATGCGGGCCGTTGGCCACCACCACAACTTGCAAACGGCGATCCCAATAATCCGTAATTAAAGTGTGCAATATATTCGTCAGCAGCTCAGGACCTTTTTGCACTGGATCCAATCGAGATGGCCAAAAGAAAATCGGCGCATTCGGGTCTTCTAACAATTTTAACTCACGCTGCAACGCCTGCTTGTTCATCGCCTTTCCAGCCATGAAATCATCAATGCCAAAGTTCGCCACCAAGGCATCATCCGTTTCAGGATCATAAGAAACATCCGGCGCGTTCAAAATTCCGGTCGAGCATCCCGAGTAATATTTATGCCGCAACTCAGCGCGCACCGAATCGGGCACCACTGCGTGCCATCCTTCGACAATTTCCCAGAGAAATCTCGGACTCACCGTGTTGATGTAATGAGCAGCGAAAATCCCCGACGTCAAAAGATCCACCGGCACATGTGAACGCGCGTGATCATAATTGTGAGGCAGGTCTGAAAAATACAGATTTTTCCAAAACTCCGCTGCATCAATGCCGGATTCTTCAATCTGCGCCAACGTCACCTGACGCGTGTGGATGTTATGAACGGTAAATAAACTCTTAATGCCACGGCGGCGCGCCATCGCCGGAATCAATGCCGTCATCCAATCATTGCAGTGAATCAAATCCGGCCGCACCACTGGCACGATGTGATTGATCACCTCCCGCTGGAAAACCAAAGCAATGCGCATCGCTTCATCCGAGCGGTTGCTGTAAACTTGCTCGCGGTAGTAAAAAATCCGATCTTCTGCTAGATGAATATTACTATCAGGTAGAACTTCATGATACTTACGTAATTCCCTTTCGTGCAGGTTGAAAATATCGCCTTGAAACATCTTCCGATAATTCGGCATCGCGACGTGCACATCCGCCCCAAGATCAAATAATGCCGATACAAGCGATGCCGAAACATCAGCCAACCCTCCCGCCTTCGCAGACATTCTCTGTGTCATATTGCCCATTCCAGAAGGCAAATACGTGATCTCAGGAGTCACGATTAGAATGCGAGGCTTGGTTGGCGAATTGGCTTTTGGCATCGAGATAAAATCTTAGACAAGCTGGAAATTTATTCTACTTAGAGAAGGCATGTTGGCAAACGGTATTATGCGTAGATCGTGCCAATTGTTGCGCAAAGATGCTGCACACAATAGCGCGACCACGTCTCTAACCGATCTGACAGTGGTCCACCGAGCTCCTCTAAATCGGCAAAACTTAAATCCGCAAGAGCATCTTCTTTTGCCCGCACATTTTCATCCGCCAAATCGATCAAATGGACGATGCCCAAGTGCACTTGGCCGACGGCATGGCTCTCATCATTCAATAGCGCGATGATACGATGCTCAATTGGCGATGAGAGAACAAGCTCTTCATCAATTTCTCGCGTGACCGCTGCATGATATGCCTCTGCACCCGTCCGACCGCATTCCATATCCACTGGATTCACATGGCCTCCGACGCCGATCGAAATTTTCGCATGCAGGCGGCTCTCCCCACCCGATTTTCCCCGCGTGTAATGAAGGACACGATGGCCACAGCGAAAAATGCAATAAGGAATCAACTGCTTGAACGATGGATCCTCCTCCGCCGCACCACGATCCATGAAAAAATGGTTTTTCGGATCTAACAATTCCGTCACCGCCGCATCAACCTGCTCCACGCGAATGCCATCAAATATGCCAATTTTTTCTAACAGTGCTCTAGGCACCACCAATACTTGCTCGCCATCGTATTTCGACATGAGCCTAGTTCTATGGGCCTGCCAAGCATCAGCCAAGCGTGGATCGATCATCACCACTAAAAAATTACAAAAAATCCGCTTGCCGACGAGATGCCACATCGATACACATCGCGCCCACCCATTATTGGGGCGTTAGCTCAGTTGGTAGAGCACTTGCATGGCATGCAAGGGGTCAGCGGTTCGAATCCGCTACGCTCCACTTCATTCATTATCAATGATTTAGGGTTTTAGTGGGTTCCAAGTGTGTCCTAAAATGTGGCCTATTTGAAATTTCCCTCGGTTGATCAACTTCAAAGTCAGGTCATTGAGTTTATGGGGGCCATAAAAAGAGACTTTTGATCATTTTTTTAAGTCTGTCTAACATCTAACTATTTTCACCAAGCGCCAAACTCACTCCACCTCTCCACCTAGCGGGCGGGTGATGAGGTAATGAGCTGTTCCGTTTCGTGTGCGGGTATTAGTCACAAAGGGGCTGTCGTGCTTTGCTAGGTATGTGAGGCCACGCCCGCAAGTGGCATGGTAGTTCAGTAATGTTTGAGCTTGTGACGATGTGGGGGAACTTCGATCTACCAGAATGCTTTGGACTTCGGCGGCGGACATCCAACGGTTTGCTCCTTTTTCGATGTTGAAAAATCCTTTGCTGATGGCGAGGGCTAGGAGGTTTTCTAGCTGCTTTTCTGGTGAGATTTGAGTGACGGCATTGAGCAATGCTCGATCTTTCCATGCGGTAACGCCTGAGCGGGTATCTCTGAGATGTTCTGGAATGGTGAATCCTTTGAGGTAATGCAAGAAGCCTGACAGTTCCTTGCGGATAGCGTCGGCAAAGGCGGTTTTCTCCTCTGGTGTTGAGGCTGGCATGGGGGTTTGAATCTTACTCACCTGCAAGAGCATGATCTTATCTTCAATGCCTTCTTCTAATGGTGGAATCACTGAGAGGTTTTCCGGTGTTTCGTTACAGCATACCATGACGCGCCAGACTGGTCTTAGATCGAGTGATGACTTCAGGCGTTTATGGATCGAAACATTCCCCGCATAGATGGCTTCTTTGAAGTTAGAGCCGAAAGTCTTCCTTGCTCTCGGATCGGTGCTGCTGACGCTGTCGTCAATCAATAGAAGTTCAGAGGCTACCAAGTTGTCATTCCATACTATCCCGCCTGTCCAAGAGGTCATTGGGTTTGATGATCGGCCTCCGAAAATTGTTTTCGTGATGTGAGCCAATAGTGATTTTCCGGCGTTAGCATCACCCGCAAGGACTAGCATGGGCGCGGGCTGGTGGGTCTGGGTGCGTATGGCATTCACTCCGCCTTGAAGCCATGCCTTGAAGACGTTGAGTGCATCGGCTGCGGGGAAGGCTTGAGAGAAAATGCTCTGAAGCATTGGCCATGGAATGTCTTTTACTTCCAGCATGTCGGGTTCACTGGTGATAAGGAATTTCCGCCCTTCGTGAATCATGATTCCTCTGCGGTATCCCGCAAGCCCGCCTGTCCAATCACAAGCGCGGTCGAGTTCGATGTTCTCAAGCTGTTCGCCAGTGAGGTCTTTTAAATCATTCTCAGAAGCTCCGGCGGCGCGTAGGTGTCTCTTGATTCCAGCAATGACGGGGCTTTTTCTCCCATAGGTTCTGTAATGTGTCCCTGTTTCCACAAGGTAGCTTCCAGTTTCTGAGGCGTAAAAAATCTGATTCGGATCAAAGCAAGTCTTCTCAGTGTTAGGTGGAGAGGTGGAGTATGTTTTCGAGTTGGGGGAAATTTGTTTTGTCTCCTGTGTGGGTAGAGTCTTCGAGGAAATGGAAATGGGAGAGTTCATGATGAAAAGAGGTCATGGGGTTGAATGTGGTTTTTGATGTCGGTGAGGTCTTTGCCTCGGGGAATGATGACGTGATCAACGCTGCTTCCGTTGGCTGCGAGGCAGGCTGTCCAATGCTCTCGCATCTTATCACCGGCATCATCACCATCTGGAACTAGGCGGACATGCCGGCCTTGTAGGATTTTTAAACATTCTGCGTGAATGGCCTTGCATGAGGCACCAAGTAAGGCGAGCGGCACCCATGATGCTTTTTTGCCGCCTTTGTGATGGGCGTAGGCTGTGGCTATGTCCCATGCTGTTAGGAAGTCCGTTGCGCCTTCCACAAGCAAGACGTTGGCTTCTGGTTGCTCGCTGAGGTAATCGGCACCAATGAGCCAAGACTTGTCCACGCCGGTCAATGGATAGGCTTTCTTGCCATTGAAAAACGGCTGTGCATCGAGCCTGCGAATCTCGGCGTTCTTGTTTTGTCCATCGGTGACAACGTAACACTCCGCGCCCCTAATTGTTAGAAAACGGAGCATTGCATGATGACTAAGAAAGTTGACTGTCTCTATCTGTAATTCCTTTGCCTCGGCCATTGCTGCCAATCGCGCCTCGGTGCTTTCTGCGAAGGCTGATGGGTATTGAATGGCCTTTGTTGAGGTAGGATCCTTGCGGCTAGATGGTGGGGCTTCAGTGTAGCCAAGGCGTTCTTGTAGCCATTCCCTCACTGCTTTGTGATCGCTGCCTAGGCCGTGCTTTATGAACTCGACAACGTCCCCGCCTATTTGCTCGCCATGGTCTTTCCACCTCGTGCCATTGTCATAGATGGTGAATGACGGGCTGCGCTCTTCACGGAAAGGGCTTCGGCATGATGCTTTTGGCTCGCCCTGTAAGCCTAGCATTGCCCATGCGTCGGGAATGCTGAGGCGTTCTCTTGCCTGCTTGAATAGATCAACCCTTTGCTTTGTGTTAGAATTGCTAAGCTTTTTCAATCGCGCACCTCCCCAAAAGCGTTAGATGTTAGACCGGCAACAAGCTTTTCGAGAATGGTCTCTGGAATGTTATCGAGTATCTCTTGCCCTGTCTGATCGTTGTATTCGGGTTGTTCTGTGTGGAGGAAGGCTTCAAATACTTCTCTTCCTTGGTGCTTGATAATAAGCCTTTCGCATTCGAGCCGTGCCTCTGCTCTTTCCTGCTGAATGAGATGCTCCATGCGCTGGCTTTGCCTTTCCTTGAAGTGCTTGCTCATTGCTTCGCCCCTTTCCCCTCGAAGTTTTCTCTGCGAAGTTTTTCAACAAGGCGATCGTCCTTTGCTTGTTGCTTTTCGAGGTCTTCTTGTTTGGCAAGATATTCCCGAATGCTTGGAAGATGGAAGAGCCTCGCCCCGTATCGCTTCTGCTCGCCGCGTAGCGATAGGGAGCGAATCTTCCCCTCCTTCCTCAGATTGAAGAGGATCATGTGGCTCAGGCCAAACTGCGCGGTGACTTGTTTCTCCCGCGCCCATTCTTGTTCTGTTTTTGCAGTTTTTACTGGCATGGCAAGTAACTTGCCGTGCGATTATTCAGTCCCCTGACTAATTCCTAAAGTCAGGGGAAGAGCCTATCAGTAGGGCAAGTCACCTAAGCCAGCTTTCATGAATTTATCCTTCCATGTGGCGTTGGCATTTTTACCGCGATAACTGACTCCTAATCTCTCCACACCAGCTCTAACACTCGATTTACTTGGCCGAATTCGAGAAGAAAAAAATTGAGACATAGCTACTCTAATTAAAAGATGTTCTGTGGCGAAAACATATTGCGCCGAATTTTCACGAATAAGCATGTCTAATGCATTTCTAAATTTACCAACGCATTCCTCTGCTTTTTGTTTTGGGTCGGTTGAAGAGATCACGGCAAGAATTTGTTTGCCTAAAGTTTCCGCTAACTCGCCAGAAAGACGAGCATTTCCGTAGCTCCATGGGTCAAGCCTTGTGAATTGTTCCAAACTTAATTTTGCTGAGGGAAGAGTTTGAGCGTGGCCAGCGAGATGTGACAACGCTGTGGAGAGTTTAATTCTCTCGTCGAAATCATCAGCGTCATTGATACCGCGTGATATTTTTGTGAGGATGTTTTTTATACTGTCTGAGATCTCCAGTATTTCCTCCCCTAGAGCATCATATTTTTCCCAAAGAGAGAACTCTGGACATTCGGCAATCAATCGCTTTCCTCCATTTTCAAATCCTTCTGGATATGTGATTCCTCCCATTAGAAATCCCGAACTTTCTTTAGGCTTAGGGCTAAAATAAAACATTATTTTTCGGTTTTAAGCTTTGTCCTCTTCCTTTGATGCGTTGGATAGTGAAGGTAGTTTCGCTATTGCTGCCTTGGAGGTCTTTTCGTCGCCATGGCTGTAAATTTGATGGCTTTCGCGCGTGGTGTGGCCTGTGAGTGCCATTCTGTCTTCCTCGCTCACACCGGCATTGCGTAGCCAACTGGTAAAAGTATGGCGCAAGCTGTGGAATCCCCGCTCATAGGTGACACGGCCGACACTAGCTTTCTTCTCTTTCGAGTCACTTACAGACTCCTCATGGATGTCCCGTGATGGCTTGCCGCGCTCCACTCCGGCATTGCTCATGATCTTGTTGAAAGTCTGAGAGAGTCCCGCGCGTGCGCCTATCTTTGTGGCTGAGAGTGTTTCAAAAACGGGGGCATTTGGTTTGTCTGAATAAACTGTGACGCTCTCTAGAAAGGTGAAAAGCTCTGGATGAATGGGAATGCGGACTTCACGCTTTTTCTTTTTGGTCTTCGATGGGATGAGCGTGATTCGCTTGGCGTTGAGATCGACGGCTTCCCATGACAAACGGGCGGAATCTCCAAGCCTTAGTCCTGTGAATGCTGCCACGAGAATCAGGCCTCGCCATTCCTCAGTGGGGGCGGCTTTGAGAAGGGCGAAAACTTCCTCTTCATTGAACGGCTTTCTTTCTAGGCTATCGCTCGTATCGATGGCTTCGAGTGCTGAAAATGGATTGAAGGAGACAAGCCCTTCACGAATGGCGGCACGATAGACCGCGCCAACGTCCTTGCAGTATGCGAGAACGGTCTTGCCAGTGCGTCCGGCATCTTGGAGAGACTCTCGCCATCTACGAGCATCTTGAGACGTGATGCTTTCCAAGGGCTTGTTGCGGCGGCTATCGCCTAGCCATGCGCGAAAGGCCTGAGTGTGTGCGCGGTATCTTGTGATGGTGGACTGAGAGGAATCACGGGCTTTGCGGCGCAACCATTCTTCTGTCCATGTCTCGATGCAGTAAGACTCCATCTCTTCCCCTGTGGCTATGGCAAGGAGCTTGGAAATGTATTTCCGAGCAGTAGGCGCGGTGAAGGTCTCTCGCTCTACTTCTGCCACTGCCTCGGCTAGCAAAGCCTTTGCACGCTGTGCGCGGTCGCTGCCTGCTTGCATCACGGATTGAGAGGTGCGCTCTAGCTCGTCGGCGCATGCCTGTGCTTTCTTTTTGTTGGTGTGTCCAGTGGACTTCCTCACCTTCTTCAAATCGCCCGTGACTGCGTCGGGAACATAAAATTGAGCCTGATAGATTTCCGATTCTGAACGCTTGTAAATGCTGGCCATGTCTCTTGCACCCCTGACTGTGTGCAAAACTGTGTCCTATTTATGCCATTTCCGCAAGTTTTTCCCGTTTTAAATCCCTTGAAATCATTGGAAGTCATTGATAAACAATGGGTTGGAATCCTTTCAGCGGTTCGAATCCGCTACGCTCCACCACCACTTTTGGTAAAATCAGATTTCTTTTTCTGCGTGCCTAACGAGTGCATCGATAAAGTTAAGATAAATTGACTTTTTACTTGCCCGAGGGGTTATTTTCATGGAATTTCCATTCATGAAGACAGCATTTGTATGGGCAGGTATTGCCATGATCGCGAGCACACTCAGCCTGAATGCTGCGCCAGAAATCGCTGAACTTAAGGCAACAATTGCAAGGCACGAAGCAGAAGTGGTCCAGCTTAAGCAACAATTAGCAAATCTCGAAAAAAAACAAACTGCACAGGACGACGCACAAGTGAATCAAGCTCCGCCTGCCACAAAGGCGAGTCCCCAAGCTGCGACTTACACTGTTAAACCGGGTGACAGTTGGGATAAAATTGCTCGGAAAAATAACACAACCTCGGCCAAACTAGCCAAGGCAAATGGTATGAAGCTCAGCAAATTGCTGCATCCGGGAGATACACTCAAGCTACCGAGCACTCCCGCCACCCATGCCGCAGTCAAGCCTCAACCAGCGCCTGCCCGGGCTGAAGCACCTAAGCAGGTCGCTCAAAGCAGCGGTTATGTCGTCAAAGAAGGCGATACTTACCTTAAAATTGCTAAAAAATTGAATGTAAGCGCCGAATCTCTGATGGCTGCCAATCCAGAGACAAAAGCCAACCAATTACGCCCTGGGCAAACGATCCGAGTGACCACAGTTGAGACTCCAACTGGCTTTCGCAAGCCTACGCCACCAACAGCCTCAACGCCTCTGAATATTCAAGAAATTGCGACATCGATGCCTGTGATCAATCGGGCAACCTCAGCGCCATCTCCCACTCAAGGTCCAAAGCCAATCATCAGCCCAGCAGAACCTAAAGTTCGTGCCGTTACCATTCAGAAGGATATGACGTTTATGGACTTCGCAAGAACCCACAAAGCCGATGTGGCACGTTTAAACGCACTAAACGGACTGGATCTAAAAGAAAATACACTGCTTGCGAAAGGCTCTGAGCTATACGTGCCCGTGCCTTAGTTTTTCATCTAACAAACGCTTGGCAGGAATTCATTCTGGCCAATCTTGGCGATGCCTAGCAGTTTGAGCGCTAGAAAAAACATGGCCGCTCTATCCGTCATCATCGTCGCCGCTGGAACTAGCCAGCGCATGGGCTTTGATAAATTATCCGAGCCACTTGCTGGTAAAATGGTGCTTGCTTGGTCAATCGAAGCATTTCTCAGCCTACCAGATGTGTTAGAAATTATCGTCGCTTGTCCCGAACGTCTATGGCAAGCACTTGGATCGCTCTCAGAACACGAATTGCTACGCCGAGTGGACGGTGGCGCGACACGGCAGGAATCGGTGGCTTGTGGCTTGAACCTCGCACGAGGCACATGGGCTGCCGTGCACGATGGCGCACGGCCACTCATTCAACCAAATGATATTCAACGCTGCTTCAACCAAGCCATGGCCACCGGAGCAGCCGCGCTCGCAAGCCGCATTACCGCCACACTCAAGCGTGCAGACAATGCCAGTTTTGTTAGAGAATCGATCGACCGCGATGGCGTATGGGCGATGGAAACACCGCAGATCGCCCTCACGGAAAATTTGCGCCAAGCCTATCAGTTAGTTGCAGATGAGCAGCACATCATCACCGATGAAGTTTCCGCGATGCAGCTTGCTAATTTCCCGACAAAATTGTTAGAATCAACTTTTCCTAACATCAAAATCACCTCACCGAGTGATCTCGCCATGGCCAAGGCACTCGTTGCGTCTCTTCAATCATGAAGCCAACCATCTATCATGCCGAGAAGCTGCCGCAGGGCTCGACATTGGCCGTCGCCACCCTGCCCCACTCAGAATGCACTGCCGTATCGATTTATATTCCAGCAGGCAGCCGCGATGAGCCGCACGCAGTCAACGGGCTGGCCCATTTTGTGGAACATATGGTTTTCAAAGGCACTAGCCGCCGCAGCAGCCGCGATCTTAATACCGAGATTGAAGCGATAGGCGGCCAGATCAACGCCTGCACCAGCGAATCACATACGGTTTACGAAGCGAGTGGCGATGCAGATGCATTGCCCGTGATCCTCGATGTGCTCTGCGATATGGTCTGGCATGCGATTTTTCCGGAGTCTGAAATTCCGTTAGAATGCGATGTCATCGGTGAAGAAATCACGCTCTATCGGGAGTCTGCCAGCGATGCGATTGAAGACATGATTTCTTCAGCACTCTGGCCGCAGCATCCGTTGGGCAATCCGATCACAGGCACGCATGAATCGATCGCACGCATTGATCGCAGCGTGTTGTGCGCGTTTCGGGATTCCCATCATTTCCGCGATGATGTCGTCATCGCCATCGCAGGGCCCCATGCATTTGATGATGTCAAAGCCCTCTTAGCGCCTCATCTCCCACCACATTTTTACGCCGTGCCCAATCCGCCGGCTATGGTTGATATGACGATCGATCCGTTAGAATCTCGCGAAGTGCGCGAGACCGATCAATTGCATCTCGCTCTCGCTTGGCACACGCCCGGACATCACTCAGAGACTCGTCATGCAATCCGCCTACTGAGCACTTTGCTTGCAGGAAGTGCCAGCTCACGCTTGTTTAACGATCTTCGTGAAGAACGTGGCCTTTGTTATCAAATTCAGAGTGATGTGAGTTTTTTCGCAGACACCGGCTCGTTTGAAATCAGCGCAGGTCTCGATCCTGAATCACGCGAGGAAGCACTCGCATGCATTTTTCACCACATTGAACAACTCGTCGCTCATGGCCCCACTGAGGAGGAACTGATCCGCTCACAACGCCTCACGATCACGCAAAGCAAATTAGCATTTGAATCCACCAGTTGCCATGCCTCATGGGTCGGCGAAGGAATTTTGAACTACCAGATCATTCCAGATGTGAGCCATTGGCGTGAACAAGTGCTCGCCGTCACCAGCCGTGATGTCCAGCAAGCCGCCGCGCTTATATTCAAAGGTAAAAAACCAGCGATGGCGGAAATTGGACCCTAACTGTTAGTTTAAGGTAAGAGCCATATAAGCTTCAATCTCGCGCGATGGATCGTGAGCACGCATGAATGCCTCGCCAATCAACACCGCATTGGCACCAGCTTCTAACACACGTTGCGCATCGGCAGTGGATTTAATCCCACTTTCTGAAACAAGCAGCACCTCATCGGGCACTTCTTCAGCCAGTTGTTCCGTCACTGCCAGATCGACTTCAAATGTTTTCAAATTGCGATTATTGATTCCGATCAAATCTGCCCCTAACAGCAACGCCCGCTCCATTTCTGGCAAATCATGCACCTCGACTAACACATCTAACATCAATGCGCGCGCCTCATCATACAATCGGCGCAATTGATCATCGGTCAGTGCCGCGACGATCAACAGGATCGCATCCGCGCCGGAAACGACGGCCTCGTGAATCTGGATTTCATGAATCATGAAGTCTTTCCTCAGCAACGGCACTGAGGACACCTTTGAAATTTGCGCTAAATCCGAAAGCGAGCCTTGAAAATACTTCTGATCTGTTAGAATGGACAAACAACACGCTCCACCGTCCATGTAGCGTTGTGCTTGCCGCACCGCGTCAAAATTAGGATCAATCAGGCCGACGGATGGAGATGCTTTTTTCACCTCGGCAATCACGCCTAGTTGGGATGGCCCACGGTCCAATGCAGAACGAAATCCCGCAAAATCATTTCTCTGCAAGGCCGCCGCGCGCAACAACTGCGCACGCGGCATCAGTGCATCGACTTCTAACTGTTTGGTGGCGATGATTTGCGCGAGTTGGTTGGACATGGTGCAGGCACAGCAAAGCGCGATGATTTGGCAATGAGAATGAAAATTTCTAAATTTTCGCTTGTCGAGAAGCTCTACCGGTGTAGAAAGCCCCCACGCAATTTCATTGCGGGCGTAGCTCAGTGGTAGAGCGCCACCTTGCCAAGGTGGATGTCGTGAGTTCGAATCTCATCGCCCGCTCCATTCATGGAGTTTTTTGGTAGCTCACACGAGCACCGCAAATGACGGCCAACTCAAGCGGCCTATCCTGCACGCTCAGATTTGTTTGCGATAAACGACGAAGCCAGTATTTTCTGCAACCTGATTGTAAAGCCTCATTGCAGTTTGATTCGTCTCATGAGTGATCCAATAAACGCGTGCTGCGCTAGCAGCCTTTGCTTGATGATAGACAGCTTCAATCAGGGCCCGTCCGATTCCTTGGCCTCTAGCAGACTCAACCGTAAACAAGTCTTGCAGGTAGCAAGTTTGCTCGATCAACGAAGTGCTGCGATGGAACAAATAGTGAACCATGCCAAGAATCTGCCCCTCTTTTTCCGCGACCATTGCGAAGACCGGCTCGTTGGCATCAAAAAAACGAGACCACGTTAGTTTCGAGATTTCTGATGCCACTGTGCGCTCGTAAAATTGGTTATATCCATCCCACAAGCTCTGCCATTGATCAAAATCGCTCTGAACCACAAATCGAATTTCCATACTGAAAATCAAATGGCGGAATATCGCTCTCGTCAACGCTCTTCGCGGGCAGTCTATCGTCGCCTGATGAAATCTTTGATCAAACAGCTGGAAAATGATCCCAGCCACCGCTCAGCACATCGCCGCTGCCAGCTTTGACAAAATGCCCGATGCGGGTGAGCGGTAATTCAGGAAAACGGACACCCCACACTTCTAACAGATTGCCTGCATCACTCGGAGCGACTGCCAGCAGCAATTCGTAATCTTCCCCATCATGCAACGCTTCATTGAGCCCACAACCCGTCGTGAACGGAATAGCTGTTAGATCGAGTTGAAATCCACAATCAGATGCTTGTGCCATGCGCGGCAAGTCTTTGGCGATGCCATCTGATAGATCCATCATCGCCGTCACGCGAAAATGATCGAGCAACCATCGGCCATGCTCGATACGCGGGGAAAAACTCAGATGCTTGCCAGCGAATGAGCCACCTAATTTACCAGTCACAAAAATCACATCACCCGGCTTGGCGGTGCTGCGCAGCATCGCTCGATTTTTGGGCACCGTGCCGAGCGCAGAAATGGAAAAAACGCAGGGCGCACCCAACGGCATGCGCGATGTTTCCCCGCCCACCAGTTTGCCACCAAAGGCATGCATGCAATCCGCCATTCCTTGATAAACTTCTTCGATCCATGCGAGCGATGTGCTGGCAGGCAAAGCGACCGTTACCATGAAACTGTGAGGCTGCCCACCCATCGCGGCAAAATCAGAAGAGACCCGTGCAATCGCTTTCCAGCCGATCGCGCGTGCTGACATTTCCTGAGTGAAATGAATGCCCTCGATCATGGCATCGGTCTTCAATAATAAATCTGTTAGATAAAAATCAGCCTGAGAAAGCACCGCACAATCATCGCTTGGTTGCGCCGATTTTGCATCAAACTGCGGCATATGCGCAATCAGCGCGGCGATCAATGCATCTTCGCCAACATCCGAGAGGAGTTTCATGGGGGATCGATGGGGATGTTAAAATAACGCGCAGCGAGTTGGACCACAACCGTCGTTGCATTCAAGCAAGCGTGAGTGGCGATGGGTGCCCAGATCGATCCGGTTTTTTCATAAAGCCACGCAAGCAAGCAGCCAAAGATCCACAGCGGCAGCAGCGTGACCACGCTGGAATGTGCACAGGCGAAAAAAAGTCCCGAGCAGAGCATCGCCACTGGCCAGCCGCAGGCGGACTTTGCCACGGGATAAATAAAACCACGGAAAACAATTTCCTCACAAATTGGCGCCACGATCACCGCGAGAAATCCCATCATCACTAGCAATCGAACGTCTTCTGTCTCTTGCAGCAATTTCACCGTATCCTGGACCGGATCGACCCCGAGAGATTGGATCCACGGAGTCACTCCCGAGACATAAAGCAGCGCCATGCAGAGCATCATCGCGACCACGCACGCAGGCGCGATGAGCATGATCCACTTCCAATTTTCCCAGCGTAAGCCCAACCAATCGGAAAGTCCCATTCGAGGTGAAATCCACACGATGGCGATGCCAGCGAGCATCACTTGCATGATCATCGAGGTGAGCAACGAGTCCACTGTTAAAACCAGCTCTTCTGATGAACCCATCCTCCAGCCTAACACAATTAACCCCAAAAAAATCAACCAGATCAAAGCCACGCCGGCAAAATCTAACGGCCGATAGATATCGATCGCGACTTTCCCCCAACTTGCCATCGGTGGCGGTGGTTCTCCTTCATCCGCGATTGGCGAGCGCTTACGGAGCCACAAAAAACCAATCAGCGCGATGGCGATGGATAATATAAATCCACTTGAAATAACAATTTGAGTGAGATCAGGCATGGACCGAAGAACTCCAGCAACGTGAGCCGCCATTGTAAATGCGCCAATCATAATCGATGAATTCTCAATGCTCCGCCAATGGCAAAGGGACATATCCGTGCTTGTCAGCGATAGTGCCCCAGTTTGCTTTATCGTCTCGCGATACGCTTCAGCAACTGCTCTATGGAGAAGGGGTTTAAAACCCTTTTCAATGGCAAGAATTTTTCCAGAGCATTGGTAAAAGGAGTTTCAAACCCCTTCACCAAAAAAAATCTTTGGCACCAAGCTCCATTTCGATGTTGCCAGACTATTGTGCTAACACCATACAAAGAGTTGCACACGTCATACGATCTTCCATTGTTGCGTAGAGCAATGACAGCTCCCTTATCGGTCTCCAGCCGCCGGTGCCTTGCCCGGCCCAACTTCTTTAGGTGATGGCAATGCCATAAACGTTGGACGAACTGATATCATTGAAGATTAGCAAGCACATCAAATTCCTATGCAAAAATATTTGGAACCGCACATGATCTTTATGACTTCGATTACGGTGGGGAAGAGCTTTTAGGTTCTGACATATAATATGCATGATTTTTCGACTTTACCATTGGTTGGCCATCCTAGCACCGGCCAGCCTGCTCTCATGCGGCACCAGTGGGGTCACTCAGCAGCAGGCATTGGCCACGGCTGAACGCTATTCTCAAATG
>RDZR01000099.1 GCA_004294095.1 Verrucomicrobiota bacterium | reverse complement strand
TGCTCTTTTATCTTCTGATCTGTTGTATCCAACCAATCGCCAATTTTAACGCTGTCGGCGTAGGTTGGGATCGCTACGGGGAGATTCAGGAGGAGCCCGAGGGTCAGGTATTTAGTTGAACTGCCAATCGAGATTACGCGGAGCCTATCCAGACTGCGAGAAAGCATCTGGGACAAGAACCGATACGAAATCCGAGCTGTGTCCTTAACTGTGATGACGTATGTTCTCTGGTAGGCATTAAACTTCCCTTTGTAGTGCTTCACGGAATAAATCGCCTGAGCATTGTTCCCTGAAAGAAGAATTGCTTCAGTGTCGAAAGCGTAGTTGTCGATCCAAAACGTTTCCTTCGAGCATGTGAAGAATGGATACTCACCATCTTCGACGGCTGCATTTGAATTCAGCTTCCCTGTTGTAAAATTGACAAGTTCACCCAGCTTCACCACCTCCCAGCTTTCGGGGACGGGGCCGATTTCGGTTTGTCTTTGGGGTTTCCCGCCGTCGCGGGAGATACCTTCGGTGAAGAGCTTGTGCATGAGGGCCTTTTTCAGCTCGGTGGTGGTCTGAATGATCCGCTCCTGCGCTTCGATCGCCCGCTGCACCGTCGAAAGGATCTGCGCGATCTTCTTCTGCTCGGGGAGTGGGGGGAGCGGAAGGCTCCGTTCGTTGAGAATTGTGAAGTGGCGATTGTAGCCACGACTGGGGATCTCCAGCGCCAACAGAGCAAAGTAGTAGAACCTCGGGTCGTAGAGCTTCTTGTTCGGCAGGAGAACCTTGGTTCCATCAGCGCCAAGGATGAATGGAAAGTCGACGTATTTTAAGCAGCGCGTGTGGTCGCCGAAAACAATCAGCGGCAGGTCGAAGTCGATGACCCTGCTTTCGTCATCGCAGTAACCGGCAACGAACTTCTGCCCTTGGTCGACGACCGGGAAACGACCAACCTCCGCGATGTCCTTTGCGGGAATTTGGTTTTGCCGACCGACCTTGTTCTTAACGTATGAATCGGGCACGGCGCATGTTTGCCAGTCGTTCATATCCCGCCTCCTTCCAACTGCTTCACCGTTCGCGCGGTGAGGGTCTGCATCTGCCGGATGGCGATGGCGTTGAGGCGCTTGATGCGGTCGCTTTGCGGCAGCGTCATGTGGATGAATTCGGCGTTCATGTTCTCGAGGTTCGCGAGGACGAGAAGCTGTTCGAGGGTGGCGTCGTCGCGCATGTTGCCGTCCTTGCCGGGATTGGCGTCGCGCCATTCGCGGGCGGTCTGGCCGAAGAGAGCGACATTGAGGAGGTCGGCTTCGTTGGCGTAGGTGATGGCGGCCTGTTTCGGCGTGACTTCAGGCGGGATGAGGTGCGTCTGGATGGCGTCGGTGTGGAGGCGGTAATTGATCTTCGCCAGGGTGCGGTTGAGGTTCCAGGCGAGGGAGAGGCGGCGGTTTTCATCTTCCTTGAGGCGTTGGAATTCCTTGATGAGGTAGAGCTTGAATTCTACTGAGATCCAGGAGGCGAACTCGAAGGCGATGTCCCTGTGGGCGAAGGTGCCACCGTAACGGCCAGACTTGGAAACGATGCCTACGGCTGCGGTGTTTTCGATCCATTGACGCGGAGTGAGCACAAAGCTGTTTAGACCCGCCCGATTTCTAAACCCCTCGAATTCGAGGGGTTTAAAATCCACGTTGTTCAAGCTCTCCCACATGCCAAGGAATTCCACGGTGTTCCGGTTTCTCATCCAATTCTGGATGACGTGATCAGCGCGGGTCGGTTCCTTGTGCTTTGCGATATCGGTGATCGAGATGTAATCCTCGTTCGTCCGCCGAATCACGGTGATCTCTGTGCCTCGAACCTCAATTTTTGCGTTGGTGGACTTCTTGTTCATGACTGCACCTCCTTGACGCTGAGCCTGAAGCTATTGAGGCCTGATCGAATTCTAATTGTGGCAAATTCGCCGCAATCAAGATGCGGGTTGGTCGATTGTCGCCGCAGCGTGGCGACAATTCGAAGCTGTCTGGATATCGTCTTTAAATCTGCGTTCATCTGCGATCCGTGGTTAAACTCCCAGTTGCTTGAGGATGTTGGCGAGCGCCTTGTCCGTCTCCCGCGCCTCGGCTTCGATGACCTTCAGTTCCTCGACGATCTCCGCGATGGGCCGGTAGGTTTCGGCGTCGCTGGTGTGGATGTAGCGGCTGGGGGAGATGTTGTAGTCGTTCTTCTTCAGCTCCGTGTGATCGATAATGCGGCTGAGTTTCTCCTCTTCCTTCCACCCGATGAGGGTGTCGGCGATGCGCTGGATGCCTGCGTCGGGGATGAAGTTCTTGGGGTCGCCCTTTTCGAAGACTTGGCTGGCGTTGACGAGGAAGACTTTTCCTTTGCGCTCCTTCGGCTTGGCCTTGTTCAGGAACAGCACGATGCCGGGGGCGGTGGTGTTGTAGAAGAGGTTTTCCGGCAGGTAGAGGACGCTCTCGATGAGGTCGTGGTCCACGAACCATTGGCGGACGGTCTTTTCCTTGTTGGTGCCGGCATTGCCCGAGCCGCGCGAGGCGGCGCCGGTGTCCCAGACCACCGCCGCGCGGCCTTTGTCATTGAGGCTGGCGAGGATGTGCTGGGTCCAGCCCCAGTCAGCGGAGGATTTTCCGGGGAAGCCGGCCCCGGCGGGGAAGCGGTCGAGCTCGTCGGCGTCGTAGTCGGCCTCGGTGAACCAGTCCTGGTTCCACATGGGATTGGCGATGGCGCGGTCAAAGGTGCGGATTTTGCCACTCTTGTCCCGGAACTTCGGGTTCTTGAAGGTGTCGCCGATCTCGATCTGGCCCTCCATGTCGTGGATGATCATGTTCATGTTGGCCATGGCCCAGGTCTCGGGGACGTATTCTTGGCCGAAGAGCTTCAAGGGGGCAAAGGAGGGCGGGTTTTCCAACCCGCCTTTGGTTTTGGATTGGCGGACAGGAATGTCCGCCCTCCGTTTCTCCTCCATCGCGGTCTCGAGTTTGACGAGGAGGCCGCCGGAACCGCAGGTGGGATCATAGACCGTCATGCCGGGCTCGGGAGCGAGCACGCGGGACATGATGGTGCCGACCTCGGGCGGGGTGTAGAACTCACCGGCGCTCTGACCGCTGCCCTCGGCGAACTTGCGGATGAGGTATTCGTAGCTCTTGCCGATGATGTCGGCCTCGACGTCTTCCAGCCCGAGGCGCTTGGTGCTGATGGCCTCGATGAGGTTGGAAAGGCGGTCGTCGTCGAGGTCGCGCTGGCCGTGGGTGGTGGCGTTGAAGTCCACGCGGTCGATGATGCCCTGCAGGAGCGGATTTTCCCGAGCGATGGCCCGCATCTGGGTGGTGACGCCTTCGCCGATCTTGTCGGAGAGCTTGCGGATGACGGACCAGACGGGCTGCTCGGGATCGTCCGGCAGGAGGGGGAGGTAGAAGCGGACGAGCTTGTGGTCGGCTTTGGCGAGCTGGAAGGCCTTTTTCCGCGAGCCGACTTCCTTGGCGATGCGGTTCAGCTCGTCATCGAAGACATCGCAGAGGCGCTTGGTGAAGATGAGCGGGAGGATGTAGTCCTTGTATTTCGCCGCGTCCTTGGCCCCACGAATGGAGCAGGCCGCGTCCCAGATCCAGGATTCGAGGGATTTCGATTTTTCGGATGTCGTGGCCATTTAATTTATTTGGAAAGTTATGACGCGGATGGATAAATTTTCGAGTATCATTTGAGGCGTTTGACGTTGTTGGCGGAGAGTAGGGTGCGCATCTGGGTGATGGCAATGTCGTTGAGTTTGAGCAAGTGTGTCAATTCTTGGGAAGTTCGAATGTTGAGTTTCGAGTTTCGAATATCCGTCATTGAACCACTGGCTGGAGTTTGGCGTTCCTCACTGATGGGCTGTTGGCTCGAAGATGATGCCGTCATAACACCGGTTACCTATCCTGAAATGACCTTCCCACGCGTCGAAGTCGATCATCGGATGCGTGAGTCGGCTTGGTAGGTTCTTTAGCTGCGCCGCTTTCAGTCCGTAGCGTTCAGCCCAAAGTGTGCCGATCGCTGCCGCAGCCATAAATTCGCCGCCGCAGCGAATCTTCAACACTTCCCCATCGAAGGAGAACCATACGAGAGAGTCTTCCGCCACCAAAGGCAGGGTTGCTTTGAGTTTCTTGAGCGTGGCGAAGAGGCCGTCGGTGGGATGGTCGATGAAGAGGATGAGTTCCTCGCCGGTGATGCCCTCGGCGTCTGAGGCCCAGTGCCGCCACTGGAATTTCTCGGGGATGACGGATTAGTAGCCCTTGCCGGTTCCCGTCGCCATGACGAGCAGGTGGCGGTTGTTACCTTGGTTGCGGGCGATTGCCTCGACCGTGCGGTTGATGGCGATCTGCTGGTAGTAGCGCGGCGAGCGGTTCGAGCCGTCAGTGAAGTAATCCTGTGCGACGACAGCCTCGACCTTATCGGTGATGCCTTTGAAGGCTTTGTATTTTTGCCAGAGCTGTTCGGGTGACGGGAAAGCATTGAGCGGGATTTCCATTTCAATGGGCCCCGACTTCACGGTCTTGTCGTGGAAGAGGAAGCCGTCTCCGTTGCTGCTGAAGACGAACGGAACGTCGAGGGGCTTGGCGTAGGCGAGGGCCTGCTGCATTCCAGCACCAATCGTGTGGTAGTTGTCCTTGGCCTCGATAATCGCGAGGGGGATGTTGGGCTTGTAGTAGAGGATGTGATCCACGCGCTTCTTTGTTCCGCGAGCGTGGATTTTTCCCCGCACATAGATGCGGCCATCGGTGAAGCTAACTTCTTCGCGAATCTGGGTGTCGAGATCCCAGCCCGCCGCCACGAGGTTGACGGCAGTTATTCGAGAATATCGAATCAATGAAGGCAGCGAAGACCACTGGGCGAGCAGTTCGGCGATGAGGCGCGGCATTTTTCGGATTAAAATCATGGAGATGAATAGATGACGATGCCCACTCGTTTGATATGTTCCAACAGCGGACGATATTGGATGTTAGCCAGAGGTTGGACTTCAAAACGGTAAGGCAACGGCAACTCGTCCAACTCGGACGCGACCGCCTCGGCGCGGAGCGGCTCAACGTCGCCTGCAACCACGAGATCGACATCGGAGCGGTCGCAGTGGGTGCCTTTGGCGCGTGAACCGAAAAGCGTGGCGTTTTTTACCTCGGGATGGTGGCGAAAGACAGAGCGCACCATGTCCAGTTCCGCAGGTTTGAGGGGCGGCGGTTTCATTTCATCAGCTCCCCTTGCATGAAGTCGTGGAGATTCTCGATGCCAGCGAGATAGCGGGTGTGGATGGTTTTCACGGCTTTCTCAAAAACAAGCGGGCTGGACGGCGTCTGCTCCTGCGTGCGCTAGTTGAGAGAGTTTAGTTTTTTGAAAGGCCGCTGCGTTCGTAATTCAAGCTAGCGATCTGGCGAAGGTGCGAACTTTACAAGTGAAGTTTCTGCGCCTAACATCTAGCTGTGATTTATTTTCTCCGAAATATCATTTGCTGCACGGCGGTGCTGGCTTGTTGGTTAAGCGATGCACTTGCTACGCCTCATCCATTTTCCGAATTGCAGAGGCGCCTTCCAGAGTTGGGGATGATCACGCAACTGACTGAGTGGAGCAGTAAAACCGTGGCTTTCACCGGATTGAGTGATGGCATGGTTCACCAGTATCAAAGCGATGGATCATGGTTGAAAATCGATTCTGGATTGCCGGGCATTCGGGAACTGGTGCAACGCGGCGATGTCAGCCTCGGTCTAACTGGCACCTCCTTGTGGCGCCGCGCGAATCCATCGGCGGCATGGCAGGAAGTGGTTTTTCCTAACAGCTCTTCGATCGCAGTTTTGCGTGCGCAGGGTGATTTTTTCTGGGCGTGGACACCAGGCACGCGTTTGCCACTCATGATTCCGAAAATTTTTCGTTCCGCGGATGGGATTTCATGGACAGATTTTTTCGTCGATTCTCCACCTACGCCGAGTCCATCAAAATACAATGATCTTCGTTGGGCGAATGGTCGCTACGTGTTAGTCGGCGATGCCTATCAAATGCGAGATGGTTTTTTCTCACACCACGGCGGCTTGTGGACTTCTGCAAACGGCATCGATTGGCAGCGTGAAAATGAAGCGGATGGCATTTATCATGGAGTTGCTCACCGGAATGGGCTCTGGCTCGCTGGCGGAACGTATGGAAACTTCGCCACATCTCAGGATGGCAGCACATGGACGCTTCGGCGGCATTCGTTCGTGAGTCAATATTTCACCAATGGCTTCAACAATGCGACACCCATGTATTCGGATCTCAGGAATGTAGTGGCATCTGCGGGTGGATTTCACGCCACTGTCGATGTGAATGGGACTGAAATCGTGGTGGTTTCTGACGATGGATTGGAATGGACGGTTGGCCAGGATTTGCCAGACGCAGTCAAATATCGTTCTTTCCAGCTCGCAGCAAGTGGGGGTGAAACGTGGCTGTGGACGCAAGATGGAAATGTCTTGAAATCCGAGGATTGGCGCTGGAGTGCTGAGCGCGTTTTGCCAGAAGAGCCGAGCAATTGGCAGGTGGCCATGGCATCACCAACCGAAGCCGTGTTGTTGGGTGAGGCGGGCCGCGTCGCTTATTCGGTTGATGGCATCGATTGGATTTTTTCCCAAGTGCCGGGTGTTGCAGGTGATCCCGCCGCAGGAATGTGGAATGCTCAACGCCGAGAATATGCTGCGATTGCTTCGAGTGCTGGCAATCGTGCGGTTCAATTTTGGCGATCTGCCGATGGAAGAAATTGGGGTTCTCGCAATTTGCCCATCATGGACAAGGCAGTCGGCATGGCCTATGGCAATGGACGCTACGTGGTCGCCACGCAAGCAGGGCATTTGCTTCACTCAAATAATGGCCTCAACTGGCAGATCTCGGGCTTCACTCTCATCCCTTTGGGTGCTCCGCCGAATGAGCTGAACGAGCTTGCGGATATCATGTTTGATGGGCAGAAATTCATCGCGCTAGGTGCTCGCGGAAATCTTTTTGAATCCAGCAACGGCGAGGCTTGGTTGCAACGCGCTGGACCATTTTCATCGGCTCAATCGCGCCAAAACAAGATCCTCTTTGCCGATGGCCTGTATCTTTGTTACGGCCAAGCAGGAAATTTTTTGAGTGATGATGGTTTTTCGTGGAATCGGCTCAGCGCCTACGGCACGGGGCAAATAATCTATGCCTTTGGCGAATGGCTGCAAGTTTCGGAAAAAAGGCTCGTCTATTCCAACGATGCTATTCGTTGGAATGAGATTCCGGAACCAAGGCCATTTGGTCTCAATGGAAATACCTTGGTGATCTATCAGAATCGCTTGATTGTCGGTAGTGATAACGGTGCGATCTATCAAAGCCAACCGTGGTTCAATGCCATGGATTCCTGGCGAACCACTCAATTTGATGCGGCTGCACTCGCAAATCCGGCAATCTCTGGAGACGCGGCGGATCCAGATGCGGACGGCATGAGTAATTTGTTAGAATATGCATTCGGTATGAATCCACGTCTAACAGACACGCGAGGCATCTTCAGAAATCGTTTCCAACTCTACGCAGTATCGGCCACTGAAACGAAAAAAATGTTTCAATTTTCCTTTCCGAGCTCAGTGGAATCTCAGGGGGTGAAAGTGTGGATCGAGCAATCGTCTGATTTAGAAAATTGGTCGCAGGTGATGACGGATCAGCAGGCTCAATACGACCCAAATTCGATCATCAACGGGCGCCGTCTCATGGCCGTGGAATTGGAGGTGAAAGCAGATGGCTCGACTCCTAAAGCATGGTTTCGCGTCGCCGCGCGGCGCAAAGAATAGCGACACGAATTTTTCAGGCCAGCATCAATCGCCGCTTTTGAGAACTCGAATGAAGGCGTCTTGCGGGATGTTCACTTTGCCGAACATCTTCATTTTTTTCTTACCTTCTTTTTGCTTTTCTAACAATTTGCGTTTGCGGGTGATATCGCCGCCGTAGCACTTGGCCGTCACATTTTTACGCATTGCCGAGATCGATTCGCGCGCGACGATTTTCCCGCCGACAGCCGCTTGGATCGCGACGACAAATAAGTGCTGCGGAATCACATCCTTGAGTTTGGAGGCGAGCAATCGTCCGTAGGCCTCCGCTTTGTCACGATGGACGATGGTGGAAAATGCTTCGACCGGGTCACCGGCGATGAGCATGTCCATCTTCACCATTTTGGCGGCGCGGTAGCCAGAATGTTCATAGTCCATCGAGCCGTAGCCGCGGGTCATTGATTTAAGTCTGTCATTAAAATCGACGAGAATTTCTGATAGAGGAAGCACGCACGAAAGCATCACACGCAAGTCGTCGATGGTTTCCGTGTTGCTCACTTCACCACGTTTTTCCATGACGAGTTGCATCATATCGCCGATGTATTCGCCGGGCACCATGATGTAAACTTTGACCACTGGCTCACGAATTTCAGCGATCGTTTGTGTCTCGGGAAAATACGTGGGATTATCGATGATCGATTCGCTGCCATCGGTGTGAGAAATCTGATAGATCACGGATGGATAAGTCGAGATCACATCCATATTGAACTCACGGCGCAGACGTTCTTGGATGATTTCCATGTGCAGCAGGCCGAGGAATCCACAGCGGAAACCGAAGCCAAGCGCGGTCGAACTTTCCGTGGTGAAGGTAAATGCGGCATCGTTGATTTGCAGTTTGCCCATCGCCGTTTTCAGCGCCTCATAGTCCGAGGCATCGACGGGATAAATTCCAGAAAAGACCATCGGTTGAATTTCTTTGTAGCCCGGCAATGGCTCGGCGCATGGATGGACATGATCTGTTAGAGTGTCGCCAATTTTCGCCTCGTCGGCAGATTTCATGTTGGCAATCACATAGCCCACATCGCCGGCGACTAGCACGTCTCGCGGCGTCATTTTCGGAGTAAAAACACCGACTTCTTTGACCTCGTAGGTTTTGTGAGTGGCGAAGAGTTTGACCTTTTGGCCTTTTTTCACCGTTCCGGAAAAAACACGGACGTAGGAAACCACGCCACGGTAAGTATCGTAGATCGAATCAAAAACCGAGCAGCGCAGCAGGCGATCCGGATTTTCTTGTGGAGGCGGCACACGGCTGACGATCGCTTCGAGAATGTCCTCGATGCCGATGCCCGCTTTGGCCGATGCGGGAATCGCATCTTCCGCAGGGATCGCGAGAATGTCTTCAAGCTGCTTCTTGCACTTTGCAACATCCGCGGCAGGTAGATCAATTTTATTGAGCACCGGAATGATCACGAGATTTTGCGCATGAGCGAGGTGCAGGTTGGCCACCGTTTGCGCTTCCACTCCTTGCGCGGCATCCACCATCAGGATTGCGCCTTCGCAAGCTGCTAGAGAGCGTGCCACTTCATAGGAAAAATCGACATGGCCCGGCGTATCTAACAGATTTAGTTTGTAAGTTTTTCCATCCCTCGCGAGGTATTCCATGGCCACGGGGTGGGACTTGATGGTGATGCCTTTTTCCCTTTCCAAATCCATCGCGTCTAACAACTGCGCACTTGATTCTCGCTCGGTGATCGTGCTAGTCGCCTCCATCAATCGATCTGATAGAGTGGTCTTACCATGATCGATGTGGGCGATGATTGAGAAATTGCGAGTCAGCTCGGTGGACATAAGAAATAGGCAAACAAACGGTTGGCGACGGGCGAGGGAAAGCACGAATCGCAATGGAAGGCAAGATCATGCATCGGTGAACCACGCGACTCCTGCGGCGAACAGGCGTGGTATTTTTTGACCCGGAATGTTTTGCGCGATGTGCGTCCCAGAGCGCTCACTGTGAGCCATTTTCCCAAAAATTTTCCCGCAGGGGGAGGTGATGCCTTCGATCGCGGCGGTCGAGCTATTGGGATTGATCTCGATTGCCATCGATGGTTCGCCATCCGCAGTGCAGTATTGTGTGGCGATTTGGCCGTTGCGCGAGAGTTCGTCAATCACCTCGGCGGATGCCAAAAATCGTCCTTCGCCGTGCGAGATTGGCACGGTTTGGATTTCCCCAGGAGTGCAATTGTGGAGCCATGGCCCACCCGTGGCGATCACTCGCGTGTGCACGTAGCGGGAAATGTGGCGGCCGATAGAATTGTGCACCAGCGTTGGCGCGGCGGCGCAGGGTGGGCGGATTTCGCCATACGGCACGAGGCCGGTTTTGATGAGTGCTTGGAAGCCATTGCAGATGCCTAAAATCAGGCCATCGCGATTGTTGGTTAGATCCATCAGAGCGTCGGAGATCTGTGGATTGCGCAACACGGTAGCGATGAATTTTGCCGAGCCATCTGGCTCATCGCCGGCACTAAATCCGCCTGGAATCATGAAGATGTGGGATTCGCGAATCGCTTTGGCCATCGCATCCAGTGACTCTTGCAAATGCTTTGGGCTTAAATTCCGGAAGACAAGAATCTGCGCATCGGCACCCGCTTGGC
The DNA here is from genome assembly GCA_004294095.1 of Verrucomicrobiota bacterium. Taxonomy (GTDB): domain Bacteria; phylum Verrucomicrobiota; class Verrucomicrobiia; order Verrucomicrobiales; family Akkermansiaceae; genus Luteolibacter. The sequence continues at coordinate 3,778 of RDZR01000099.1, read as the reverse complement.
GAAATGCTTTAGCAGAGTCGTATTCGGAATTCGTTCCCGGAAATGTTGGAATGAGCACGCGAGGTTTGGCGCACTTCGAGATGTGGCGCGGCGCAAAAGAAATCGGCTTTTGCACACTGGCCAGCAGCGGTCTGCCCGCATCTGGAATGGCGATGCTCGTTGGATAGATCGGCTCGAGCGTTGCTTCCCAAGCAGCGCGCAAACAATCTAACGGATGCGATTCACCTGCGATTTCTAACAGCGACGAAGTCATCGTCTGGCCAATCACGCACGCACCCAATTCATGTGGAAGTGGCTCGGCATGCTCGATGAGAAAATTCAGGAACCGTGGCTGCAATGATTCTGAGATCGTAAAATCTGTGCTCGCTTGAAAGCCGATAGAATTTCCCAGTGCCATCCGCGTCAGTGCCACCGAGATGCCAGCCGAGCCAATTTGATGCAGAGCAGAAATCGCGCCTCGTGCGTTCAACTCCGCGAGCATCGCACATGATTTTTTAATCTGCTCAAAGTCCGGCAGATCATCCGCATCGGTTGCTATTTCTAACAATGATACAAAGTGGCCCGCTTGCTTGAACTCGGGAGAAATGGTTAGATGAACCTTACTCGGAGCGACGGCAAATGAAACCAAAGTCGGCGGCACATCCAGATTTTTGAAAGAGCCGGACATCGAGTCTTTCCCACCGATGGCCGCAATGCGTAGCATATGCTGTGCATGAAACGCACCTAACAATGCAGCACATGGCATGCCCCAACGCAGCGGATCATTTCCTAGCTTCGGAAAGTATTCTTGAAGTGTTAGACGGATGTCTGTTAGATTGGCACCTGCGGCGACTGCTTTGCACGCAGATTCTGCGACGGCATAGGCAGCACCGTGGAAAGGTGAGAGTGATGAAAGATCAGGATCGAAGGCCCACGCCATCGTCGTTGTCGTCTCAGTCTCGCCATCGAGGATCGGCAGCTTGGCCACCATCGCATCAGGCGGCGTGATTTGATTTTCCCCGCCAAATGGCCAGAGCACGGTGCCCGCACCCACCGAGCCATCAAACATTTCTCCAAGCCCGCGCTGAGAGGCAAATTTCAAATTTCCTAACTGCTCGAGCAGCGATTTACTGGCGGGGGCAAGTTTATCTAACAGATTTTTCGGAATGCTTGGAATTTGCACCATCGCCTCCTGCTGCACACCGGCGGTGTCTAAAAACTGGCGTGATAAATCGACGATCACCTTGCCACGCCAACGCATGATCAAGCGCCCGCTATTTGTCACGCGTGCGACTTGCACACATTCTAAATTTTCTCTATCAGATTGTTCGATGAAGTAGGCCACATCGGCCAAGTCCACACAAATAGCCATGCGTTCTTGGGATTCGGAAATCGCGAGTTCCGTGCCATCGAGCCCATCGTATTTTTTGGGAACCGCATCGAGATCGATTTCCAATGAAGGCGCAATTTCACCGATGGCCACGGCCACGCCACCAGCGCCAAAGTCATTGCAAACTTTGATTTTTCGCGCCAACTCAGGATTGCGGAAAAGGCGTTGAATTTTCCGCTCGGTGGGAGCGTTGCCCTTTTGCACTTCAGCCGATTGTTGCAGTGCATCCTCGCCGTGTTCTTTGGATGAGCCGGTTGCCCCACCCACGCCATCGCGGCCGGTGCGGCCACCGATCAGCAAGATCACATCGCCCGTCGCCGGCTTGCCACGAAACACTTGCGAGCGCGGCGCGGCGGCAACTACGGCACCGATTTCTAACCGTTTTGCAACATATCCTGAGTGATAAACTTCCGCGACTTGGCCCGTCGCCAGACCAATTTGGTTGCCATACGATGCGTAACCCTGAGCCGCCACTTGGCAGATTTTTTTCTGCGGGAGTTTGCCCGGTAAGGTTTCTGAAAAACGTGCAAGAGGATTCGCCGCGCCCGTGACGCGCATCGCCTGATAGACATAAGCGCGACCTGATAGAGGATCGCGGATGCAGCCGCCAAGACACGTGGCTGCACCGCCGAAGGGCTCAATTTCCGTCGGATGATTGTGCGTTTCGTTTTTAAACATCACCAACCAATCTTCCGCTGGCTTGTTAGAAATTTCCACAGGCACGATGATCGATGCGGCATTCACTTCATCGGAAATTTCCAAATTATCCAACTCGCCACTCGCGCGCAGCTCGCGCATCCCAATCAGCGCGATGTCCATCAACGAGATCACCTTGTCCTCGCGATGGAGTTGTGATCTCACTGCCAAATAATTCTGCCATGCGCGCTCGACCACTTCGGTGTCAGGCGAGAACGCGATGTCTTTTATTTTTGTTAGAAACGTCGTATGTCGGCAATGATCGGACCAATACGTGTCTAACATCCGAATTTCCGTAATCGTCGGTTGCCGAGATTCTTCATCGCGGAAATACGTTTGACAGAAGGTCACGTCTTCCACACTCATCGCCAGTCCGTGCTTGTTGCGAAGCTCAGCAGGATCGGCCAGAGTGAAATTTTCTAACACTTCAACGTCTTCAGGAACCGGCGATGCCGATTGGGAAAGCTCATCATCGACGACTGGCACTTCATGTGAATCGACTTGGTTGATCACATAATTTTTCACCATCGCGAGTTCCTCAGCACTGACGCTGCCTTGGAGCACAATCACCTTCGCGCAGGAAATTTCAGGGCGATCTGAGCCGGTGAGTATTTCAATGCACTGTCCGGCAGAGTCCGCGCGTTGATCAAACTGCCCGGGAAGATAGGCAACTGCGAAGGCGGACTCATTTTCATCGAGCTTCAGCACACGCCCGGCATGATCGATTTGCGGTTCTGTTAGAATATGGGTGGTCGCCTGAGAAAAGGTCTCCTCTGTTAGACCATGCGCAGTGTATCGTTGAAGCACACGAACGCCACCGAGCCCTCTCAACTCGAAGGCTTCGCGAAGTTCATTGAGCAAGTAGTTGGCTTCGGCATCATGCGGCGAGCGCTTTTCGACAAAAATTCGATTCATGATCTGCACAGACCACTCTGTGGTGGAAACGAAATACTACGGGCGCGCGCACCTAGAGCAAGCTCAATGGCTGCTGCAGTTCGTCTGGCACCAGAGCCGTTTCATCTGAGAGAAGTGTGAGCGGCTGTCCCGCACTGAATAGGGCGAGATGACAAAAAACTGCGGTGTCTGAGACGCGCCGGATGCCAATACTATGGGTAATCCCGCGTCTCTAGACGAAACGCAGGGTCGTTGAAGTCGGTGAGTGAGAGATAGGCAGTGGTCATGTCAGATTATCTAGGAGGCGGAATGAGGCACTGAGGTGGGGAATTTCAAAAAATTCTGTTAGATTCAAGAAGGCGAAGCGGCAACGATGGAGCTTGAATCAAGTGATACCAAAGTGCTTAAGGAATGCAATCGAGGGGCGGATAATAAGCCGTGCGGGTCTCAAGAGGATTTTTTTGAACCCCTGTCCATGAGAGAAAAGCAGGGTGGCCCAATGCTTGAAGGAACTGCGAGTGGGTGCAAATCCAATTAAAATTGAGAGGTGTTAGATGACAGGGGTCCCCTCTGTCGCGTCCTTAACTCTCAAATCCTCACCCGCAAATCGCGCATGCTCCACAACACATCCGCCGCGGGTTGGCCCGCGCCGCGCATCCGTCGAGCACCGTCCTTGCGCCGCAGCGTAAATCTCTCCCGCGCGCTCGCAAACGCTTCGTTCACGAACACTTTGCTGCCAATCACCGCCCCATCCGAAAAATACCTCACCCGCTGACGCAGCATGCCCGCCATTCCCAGATCGGGCAGCACCGTCTCGTT
>RDZR01000098.1 GCA_004294095.1 Verrucomicrobiota bacterium | reverse complement strand
ATCAAAGTGAGCCACCTGCGCCAGCGCGTGCACTCCGGTATCCGTGCGGCCAGAGCCATGAATCCGCAGTGGCTGCTTGGCCACCTGCGCAATCGCCTTTTCGATTTCATCCTGGACGGTGCTTGCATCTGGCTGCGATTGCCAACCGCGAAATGGGCGTCCGTCGTAGGCAATGGTTAGGCGCAATCTCATTCGGCACTGTTGATAAAAAGCTCGGGCCGATCAATTTGGATTTTCTGCCTGATAGATGCTGACAACTCCGCACGTCATCGGCCTCGCCTGCGGCTGGATAAATCCACACTCGGTGAGCAATTCGAGCATGGCGGTGCCAGAGGGAAATTGCTCGATCGAGCCGCCAAGGTATTCATAAGCATCTTTTTCTCGCGTGAGCCAACCGGCCATGCGTGGCAATACGTGATGCAAATACAAGCGATACGGGCCGCGCAAAATGCCGGGCGGTAGGGAAAAATCTAAGATGAGCAAGTTCCCGCCGGGCCGCAGCACACGCCGCATTTCCCGCAAGCCAGCAGGATAGTCCGCCATATTTCGCAGGCCGAATGCCACCGTCACCGCATCGAATGAGCCAGTTTCAAATGGCAGATTGAGAGCATCTGCCACCTGCGTGCGCGCCACGCCCCGGTTCGATGCATGGACCAGCATCTCTGCGCAAAAATCCGTGGCAAGCACATCACAATTAGGCAGTTGGTCCTGAATTTCCAAAGCGAGATCGCCGGTGCCGCTCGCCACATCCAGCAGCTTTTTCGGTGCCCATCGCTTCACTTGGCGAGCAACCATTTTGCGCCAAAGCACATCCATGCCCATGCTCAATACGTGATTGGTCAACACATAACGATCGGCGATGCGCGCGAACGCATCATGCACATAAACAGGATCTGGCATGCGCTATTCCTAGGCCAGATCACGGACCAGCCAAGGTGAAAAATAGCAGCATGAATTGCATGCATGGTTCGCCATAATGATTAGGAATTAAAAAACGCCAGATGTGACTTAAATGTGACCTAAGAATCTTTATCATGGCATGCCTCAAGCTACCATGTTTCTGGGAAAAAATGACTCATGAAACGTTTATCAAAAAGTCTATCCGCTAGTCTTTTGCTGATTTTGGGTTGCTTCCATAGCGCATCAGGAGCGGTTTCATTTACTTCGATCGAATTCCTCAGCGGAACGACTGCAGCAGGAGAAGTTCTCAACATGCCTCCCGGCGTGAGTTTATCTGGATCATCGACCAGCTACGACATCATGACCGATGAGCTTGACCCAGTGGTGAAAAGAGACGCGGCAGGTGCTCCCGCCCCAGCAGATTTGCCTGACATCACCTTCAGCGGGACATCGGCCGGACTTGGCTCGGCAATCACTCTCAATCCGACTGGGGATCGTGCTCGGATACGTTTTAATGAATCCCACGTTACAGTTCCATTGGGCTCGAACAACCCGGGCACTGTGCATTCTAACACATTGTCTCTGACTTTTGCCAGTCACATCGAAATTACAGATGCCAGCTTTAATTTCACGAGCTTGAATACGGCAGGTATTTCTTGGGAATACTCAGTATTGCGCTTCCTTGACGCGAGTGGCAATTATTTCAGCCCGATTGCTGGCCCTGGCTGGACCTTGGGTGCGACGGGACAATACATCAGTGCAGGTGGCGGTTTTTCAGGAGCTGCTGGGTTAGGAAATTTTGTCGCAGCTAGCACAGGCACCGTCACCGGAGTCGGAACAGACACGACCGTCACAGGCACCACTGGTGGGAACAATGATCTGGTTTTCAACTACTCAGTGGCTGGCTTAGCACCTGGCACGATCATCAGCGGGATCGAATGGACCACCTACCTCGAAGATGTGCGTGGCACATTAAATTTATCGATAAGCAGCCTAACCAGCTCGCTGCAAGACTTCACCATTTCAGGAACCATTCCTGAACCATCCTCCGCATTGTTAGGCATGCTCGGAGCCGCGCTTTTACTGCGCAGAAAACGCTAAAATGCATTGCTAAGCGGGTGGCGAAAAATCATGCGCTGCCCGCCGGAGACGATCCATGATGGCCACGCCGAGGCCTGTTTCACTGACTGGCTCGGCGATGATTGCGTCGAGCCCAGCTTCATCTAACAGCCGCATGCTGTAAAAAAGACGCACGGCGGCTTCGGCGAGTTTTCCGGTGCCCGGGCTGAGTGCTTCCATCTGCGCCCAATCGTGACAAGCAACGTGTGGGTCTGCTGGATTTCCCCGATAACAAAGCAGCCCGTATTTTTTTCCCGGCTCGGGGCGAAAGTCTTGCGCATGTTCGATTAGAAAAAACGGCGTTCTCGGAGCGTAATGGCTGGCGAGTTGGCCGGGCGCGTGAGGTTGATGAAGATCGCCTAGCACGGGTTTTTCGACTTTTCCGAACTCTTGAAGCTGCTCTTTCGTAATCGGCCCCGCGCGATGCAGGCGGAAGATCGGTTTTTTCCCCTCGCGTGGCTCGATGGAAATGATCGTGCTTTCGAGTCCTTGGCTGCATGCGCCGGCATCGATGATCAGCGGAATTTTGCCATCGAGTTCTTTTAGCACCGCGCTGGCGGAGGTGGGTGAAATGCGCCCAAATCGATTCGCACTCGGAGCAGCCAACGGGCGACCAAGTTTTTTACCCACCGCACGCATGACAGGATGCGCGCTTTGGCGGACGGCCACGGTCGCCAAGCCACTGGTGACTAAGTCTGGAATCGCGTCCGATTTTGGTAAAATCATCGTCAATGGGCCGGGCCAAAATGCATCTGCCAACTGCGCGACCACGCTGGCAATCGATTCGGGCACCTGCGCCACACTTGCCAGATCGCGGCGCGAGGCGATATGCACGATGAGCGGATCAAATAGCGGGCGTTCTTTGCTGGCAAAAATTTTCGCAATCGCAGCGGGCGAAAATGCATCTGCGGCGAGGCCATAGACGGTCTCCGTCGGCAGCGCCACCACATCGCCATCTAACAAAAGTGAAACCGCGCGCTCGACGGCGGCATTCATGTCATCGTCAGCGGCTTGGATTACTTCAGTCAGCATGTCGCCGCAGTGATGGCACATCAGGTGCCGGATTGCCTAGCGAGATTTTTTTCACTCGGCGATGCGTGTGGGAATGGCATGGCATAGATCGCGCCAACCCGGGAAGTTCCAACGATTCGGAAATCCCTCGCATTGGCTTGGTTTCACCTCGTGAATCCGGCAGCGATTGCTATCGAGCATGATGCACTCGTGATTTTCTTTTTCGATCAATGAAAGGCCATTGCGCGAGCTGCGCAGACGGGTGAAATCGGCGATGAACGAACTTTCGCTAAGACCAAGATAAGTTGCGATTCGGGAAATTTCTTCTTCTTCGAGGCGCACATCTCCCGGCCATTTGCAGCATGCCGTGCAGCGCTGGCAGACGTAAAAAATGCCGGGCTCGAGCTGAGTTTCCTTATTACCCGGCGTGCCAAATTGATACGCGTCCATCAGTTGAGCCGCTGATAATGCATATTCACATGGCGCAGGAACTTGCGCCACTTCGGCCCAGGACGCCCGCCTTCTAACAGAAAATGCGGGCAGTTTTTGTTAGGCGGATTTCGTCCACGCCGCGGCCAATGGTAGTGAGGCACGACGTTGCGCAGTGGGATCCCATTTCGTTTCATCAACACGGCGGTGAGCATCGCGGTGTGATCAATGGTGACTTGTAAATTGTTGCCACGATTTTCGCACATTTCGATGCCGATGGAGAGGCGATTTCCCGGCCCACCAAAGTCTGCGTGCTCGCCTTGCTCGGTCGTCGGCATGTGTTGAATCGCCACGCTATCGTCCACCGTATAATGCCAAATTAAATAGCCGATGCGGTTGCCAGTGCGAGTTTTCGGCGAGCGCAACGCACCGCGCTTGAGAGCAACCGAGTGCCGCTCAGCACCCGCTGTATAATTTTGCGTGCTATGAATCGTGATGTAGCGCGGCCTCATCGGGCGCACGACTTTGCGGCCGTGTGTGCCTGCACGAACCATATCGACTTTGAAATTCATTTTCCGCAACATCGCGGATTGGGAAACTTTTGATCCGCCGGCTCCTCCTCTCGAAGGACCAATCGGTGTGCATTGCAAGCAAAGCAATATGATGAACGAGATCGAAATAACTTTTTTCCAAATGGCCACACCACCATCGTAAATGAAGTGGCGATTTTCTGAAGCGAAAAATAATAGTGCTTGAAGACATTTTGTAGATTGAGAGTTGAACTTTGCAGCTAGCCAGATTGTGATGATCGAGCGATGGCGGCGGCAAAAATCATGTTAGAGACACCTGAGCGAGTGACGATTCGCACTGCGCTGCATATTGGTGCAAGTTCGGTATCCATGATGATTGCCGAGCAATCGCAAGATGGCCGCCTGCAGATGATTGATTTTTTAGAGCGACCTGCGCCGGTAGCCTGCGATATTTTTAGCCTAACGGCCGTCAGTTTATCAACGACTGAGCGTGTGGTTTCTATCATTCACGGCTATCAAAAGCATCTCACAGAATTCGGCTTGGACTCGCATTCAATATCACGAGCGATGGCAAGTAACATCCTAAGTGAAGCGACGAACCACGAGGCGTTCATCAATCGCATCCACATCGCCTGCGGGCTAAAAATCGATACGATTGATGATGGTGAAATGACGCGCCTCATCTATCTGAAAACGCGGCGGCGGCTCAAAGATCTACCCGCGATGCGCAAGGATAATACCTTGGTGCTGCACGTGGGCCCTGGCAATACGCGGGCATTGTTGTTCCAAGAAGGCCTCATCACCCGCTACACGAGCTACCGCATGGGCACTTACCGCACTCGCGAGGCGGTGGACGCTTCTCATGCGGAAGGCCCCAGTTTGCTACGTGTAATCCGTGAGCATGCTTATGGAAATTTAGCCCAAATTCGCTACGATTACTCAGATGTGAAAATTGATGGCTTAGTGGCGATTGGATACGAAATCCAAGCCGTCAGCCAAACGATCACCCGCAACAAGCAATCATGCACATTGAAGGTGCTGCGACAATTTACCAGCGATGCTTCTCAACTCAGCGACGTGGAATTGATCAAAAATTATCATCTCGACTATCAAACGGCGGAAGGACTTTTGCCAGCATTGGAGATCAATCTAGCAGCCGCAGAGACGCTCAAGCTCAGTGAAATTTACATTCCCCACACCGAATATGAGCAAGGATTATTGCATGACGCGCTGGTCTCTCGCGAGTTGGGAGATCGCTTCGCAGAAGAAGTCGTGCGTGCCGCAAAAATTCTAGCAGAACGTTACGAATCAGACCCTAGGCATGGCGAGCATGTGGCCGATCTTTGCCAGCATTTTTTTGATGCACTCAAGGACATTCATCAGTTAGATTTTCACGATGGATTGTTGCTGCGTGTGGCTGCGATCTTGCACGAGGTGGGCACCTATATCAGCCCGCGAGCACATCACAAGCATTCTGAGTATGTCATTCTGAATTCGGAAATTTTCGGACTCGATCGGTTAGATGTGACGATGGTAGCATTGGTTTCTCGCTACCACAGGCACTCTGGGCCTAAGTTAGATCACCCAGCATATGCTTCGCTCTCAATCGATAATCGCATCCGCGTTTCCAAACTTGCCGCCTTGCTACGAGTGGCGGATGCGCTTGAAAGAACGCACGTGCAGCGCGTTTCTAAAATAGAAATCCGCAAGGATGGCTCGCGTTTGCTGATCCGCTTGCCCGGCTTGCGCGATGCCGCCGTCGAGCGATTGGCGATGGCATCCAAGGCCGATCTTTTTGAGCAAGTCTTCGGCCTTCGAGTGGTGATCGAAGAAGATTCCTAACAGATTATTTTTTAGCCATCATGTCCATTCCGTATCTGAATCGTGAGCTTTCGTGGGTTGAGTTTAATCAGCGAGTTTTGAATGAAGCGCTCAGGGAAGATTTACCTCTGTTAGAAAAGGTGAAGTTTTTAGCCATCACGGCGTCCAATCTGGATGAATTTTTCCAAGTTCGAGTAGGCGGCTTGATGCTGATGCGGCGGAGCGGACGAAAAACACCAGATACCTCTGGCATGACTCCCACGAAAGCGCTTAGCGCGCTGAGGCACCGATTGCTGAAAATGACGGCGGACCAATATCAACTGCTGCAAAATCAAATTGTGCCAGCTCTTGAAAAATGCGGCATCCGCCCACTGCGCGCATCACAACTCAATATCGAACAACAAGCGCAACTCGGAGCCACATTTTCCGATCTGATTTTCCCGCTGCTCACGCCTTTAGCGGTGGATTTGGAAAACCCGCCCTTGGTGCCGGCGATGCAGATCATCATCGCCTGCCGCCTGTCGAGTAAAAGCGCGAGTGAGCCGCGCTATGTTTTAATCCCGCTGCCTGATACGCTGGGCAGAATGGTGGCCGTTTCTAACGATTCCAATGGGCACCATTTCATCTTGATCGAAGACTTGGTCACGATCCATGCAGGCCAACTTTTCCCCGAAGAATCCATCGATGCGACCACGGTTTTCCGCGTGACGCGCAATGGAGATATTGTGGTGGAAGATGATGATTCGATCGATCTGGCCAATGAGATGGAGGGCATGCTTACGGCGAGGAAATTTTCCGATACGGTGCGGTTAGAAATCCGCGCGGATTCGCCGCGTGAATTGGCGCAAATCGTCAAACTCGTCACCCAAGCAACGCCGCAGGAAGTTTACCGCGTGCAGGGGCCGCCCGGCTTGTCCCACTTCATGGAATTGGCATCACTCGCTGGCTACGAACATCTCCGTGATGGCGATTGGCCGGCACAAAATTCACCGAGCATTCCACCTGGTGCATCCATGTTAGACACGCTCGCAGAACACGATGTTCTTTTGTTTCACCCATACGAGTCTTTTGAACCTGTTCTCAGGCTGTTAGAAGAAGCCGCGGTGGACCCTGATGTGGTGGCCATCAAGCAAGTGCTCTACCGCACGGCGCGCAAATCGCGCATCATCGACGCGCTGATCCTCGCCGCAGCCAATGGCAAGAACGTCACTGCATTAGTCGAGCTCAAAGCACGCTTCGATGAGGCGAGAAATCTGAACCGTGCAGACGAATTGCAACGTGCGGGGGCCCAAATCGTCTATGGAGTCAAAGGCCTGAAAACTCATGCAAAAATCTGCCTGATCATCAGGCGAGAATCCGGCCACTTTCGCCGTTACGTGCACCTCGGCACTGGAAATTACAATGAATCCACGGCCAAACTCTACACGGATATTTCCTATCTAACATCCAAGCCGGAATACGGGCACGATGCGTCGATTTTCTTTAACGCCGTCACAGGGCGCTCAAAGTTGCTGAGATTTATGCGGCTTGTGCCAGCACCTAACGCAATGAAGCGAGAGCTGTTAGACCGCATCGCAGGTGAAACGGAGAGAGCAAAGCAAGACTTGCCAGCCAGCATCATTGGCAAGGTGAATTCGTTAGAAGATTCTGATATCATTCATGCGCTGTATTTAGCCTCGCAAGCGGGCGTGAAGATCAGACTCAATGTGCGAGGGATTTGCTGCTTAAAGCCGGGTGATCCGAAGTTTTCCAAAAACATTCAGGTCATTTCAGTCATCGATCGTTACCTCGAGCACGCGCGCATATTTTACTTTCACCAAGGAGGCGCAGGTGCTGTCTATATTTCCTCCGCGGATTGGATGAACCGCAATTTAGAAAAGCGCGTTGAGCTGATGATCCCGATCGAGGAGCCGGCATTGAAGCGGCGCTTGATCAAAATTCTAGAGGCGTATTTCCAGGACAACAGCCAAGCATCGAGCATGCTCCCCGATGGCAGTTACGCTCGCTTGGCCCGCGCCAAAGGACAGAAACTCTATCGCGTGCAGCAGCACTTTTTTCAAATGGCTAAGAAGGCCGCGAAAGCCCGCGAACACGAGCTAGCTATGACTTTTGAGCCACACATACCGGCTGAGTAAGTTTCCATCTCACTTGGCTTACTCAGTCGATTCTTAGGGTTACTTCATGAATATTGCTTTTACATTAACCATCGAAACTTCAACTGCGGATGCTTCAATCATGCGCATTGATGAGAATGGTGGCGGTGCAGAAGCATTTTTCACCAGTGACCGAAATCACAACGCGCAGTTGTTCGGACCACTGCGAAAATTGTTAGACGAGGCTCGACCTGCACGCCTGACACACGTCATCGTCGGTAGCGGGCCAGCGAGTTATAGTGGGACGCGAGTGGGCATTGCCGCAGCTCAGGGAATTGCGATTGCTCACGATTGTCCAGCGATCGCCATTCCATCGATTTTGGCAGTTCCGATAGCGGCATCCGGAGCTCACTGCATGGCACTTGGCGATGCACGCCGTGGCCATTATTGGTTTGCTGAAATTGCAGATGCACAATTGGTTTCCATGCCTCAGCTCGTCACTGGAACTGGTTTGTTAGAAAAAATCGAACAGGCAAAATCAGAAAATTTTCATTTTTTCACGTTAGAAAAAAGCCTGAATTTGCCAGAAAATCTATCAGTTAGAATAAAGCACGAAATCCCAACTGCTAGACTTCTTTGGCAGGCATGGCAAAAAGCAACCGATGCCCAACGCGTTGCATGGGCGGAAGCGATTCCACAACCGATTTATCTAAAGCCGCCACACATTACCCCGCCAAAGGCATCCGCATCACGCTGAAGTTCTCCGCCAATAGGTGAGCAAAGAACGAGTCCATTGAAATTTTCTGGATGTTTCACGGATCAAAAACGGCTCATCTTGCGATTTGATCAGGGCGAAATGTGGGCTCAGATGGTGCACCAACCAATCGAAAGTGCTGCCCGCGGGCCATGATTCGCGCGGCGTGTATTCTTCGAGCCAAGTGCAAGGCGTTGCTAAAATGAGCTCGCCACCCTCGCGCACGAGAGATGGCAGCCGATTGATGAGCTTGAGCGGATCTGTAAGACGGCAAAGTAAGTTGGCTGCGTGCACACGATCGAAATCTGCCAAGCCCGGCGGAAGATGCATCGCGTCCCCCACCATGAATGAGATGCGATGTGGCGCAACGTGAGCTGTTAGCTTTGCCACCAGCGCCGTGCGAAGATGTCCCTCATCATGGCGCTCGTAAGCAATGCTGCCGGATGTGCGCAACTGCTCGGCGGCGCCGATGAATGCACGTGAAAAATCGATGCCAATGACATGCTCAGAATGTTCTGCCATCGCAAAAGCCGATCGCCCTACCGCGCAGCCAAGGTCAAGGCTGCGTTCCACCATCGCTGGGGAAAAATGTGAAGGCGTGCGCTCCGCAAATCCCAAGGCATCGATCATCGCTTGCGGCCATGCCACGGGTGCTGGCAAGACCTCATGCTCGGAGCCATAATGGAAAAGTAAATACTCGTCTAACAATCGACGACTCTCATAAAGATCACTCATCTATCAGATTTTTCCTAAATGAGTTTCTCGGCTTCTGATGCGCGATGATACGCCCGCTGGGCTTCGCCATGTGAAATTTTTTGATCTCCGTTTGTATCATAAAATTTCATGATTTTTTCAACGGGAACGTTTCCAATACGCTCCGCTTCATGCAGCTCATTCGCAGTGAGGTAGCCATCACCATTTTCATCCCAACGATCGAACTTTTCTAACAGACCTAACATTTTTCGTTCGACTGCGGATTGCGGGACCACTGGGCCCAACTCTGAGCTGCAAGATGCGAGCATCGTCAAACTGATGAGAGAAATAATGGATTTCATTGACATCGCCACATTGACTACGGAGTTGAGATCGCGCAAGTTTCGATCCACTGCGATGCACTTAAAAATTATCACGGTGGGCAAACCAGCACTCTCCTACACCAAGGCAGGCATCGATGAATATTTGAAGCGCTTAAATCGCCACGGCGGCTGCGAATGGATCGTCGTGAAAGCGGGCAAGCAAGAAGAAGAATCTGCTAGATTGTTAGATGCTTCGGATGGAAGTCATCGCATCGCGCTCGATGAACGTGGCACCATTTTCAGCACGCGCGAATTGGCTGGAACTCTGGATGCGATGCGCATGGATGGCAGAATTAAAGCCGTGGCGTTTCTGATTGGTGGCGCTGATGGACATACAGAGAAGTTGCGGACATCCAGCGATGGTCTGCTCTCACTTTCACGGCTGACCATGCAGCACGAACTTGCTTCCGTTGTTTTGTTAGAACAACTTTACCGTTGTGCAACTCTGAAAAGTGGCTCGCCGTATCACCGCGATTAGCGGCGGTATTGGCCCTGCGGCATCATGCCAAATTGGCCTTGGCCTTGGCCAGCCACAGGAGTGTTCCAAGGCATCTGACTTGATTGAGAAACCGGACCCGTCGGCTTTTTGACAGGCTCATCAGCGCAAGAGGTGAAGAAAAAACTCAGCGCGCAAAGAAAATTAACGGTCATCCAAGAAAATTTCATATTTGCAGGATAAAAACAGTTTCACCAATTGCAAGACACCAAGCGATTTCCACCAAGGAATCAATTACTCAATTTGTGAATGGCTTGGAAATAATCACACGGTCTCCGGGCTGCACACGCACTCCAGGGATCATTGAATTGCGATCAAGATCACCGACTACTTGAGTTGGCTCAACGGAACGAGGAATAATTTTGCCAATGGTGCGACCATCGCGCACGACGATCAATTCCGTTTGCGGAGTGAATCCGGAATTGGAACCAGCGCCAATTACCACAAAGCCCCAATCGTTATTGACAGCAGTGACGACTGAGCTTGTTGAATTGAGTTTGAGACGAGTGCCGCGTTCAGCACGGCGCTCGGCGACTTTTTTCACTTCGTTCTGGCTTGCAGTAGCGGCACTTTTTGCACCTTCAATCAAAGTGTTGAGTTCCACAATTTTCTCCTGCTTTTCCTCTTTGCTTTGCTCGATGTCTTTAATTTTATCAGGTAAATTTTCGACGGTGACGTCTTCACCGAGCCCTTCGAGTGCCTTTTGAACTTCTGCGATGGCACCTTCTAGTGCTTCAACTTCTTTGGCTTGGGCAAGTGCGTCCTGATCGAGCTTGGCGATCTCACCTTCAATGACTCCGTTGGCTGCTTGCAAGGTGCTGACATCATCGCCCAATTTTTCCTGCGCCTGCTGGACTGCGGCTAGCTCGGCCAATTTTTCTTGGATCTCCTTATCTTCAGAATCCAGCTTGTTTTTTATCGCCTGAGCTTGCTGTGCCGCTTCAGTGCGCTCGGTTTGTAGTGCTTTGAAGCTTTGTGAAAAGTTGAATGAGAAAAATGCTGCACCGCCGCTGATGGCGATGGCGAGAATCAAAAGAACGGGTTTCATGTTGGTTATTTCCTAAAAAACGAAGGCAAAAAATTAGTTAGAAGCAGTCACGCGATCACCGGATCTGATCACGGTATCCGGACTCACGGAATCAGGAACGATGCTCGCAGAAGCTCGGGTGGCTTCGACTGAGGTGACCAAGAGTTTTGCAATCACTTGGCCATCGCGCACGACGTTGAGCTGTGAGCCGCCGACTACGCCGGCGTTGTTACCCGCTGCAAGAGTAACAAATCCCCACGTCGGGTAGAAAGCACGCACACGGGTGCTTAAGGTGGGAAGTGATTTCCCTTGGGTTAACATTTCCAATTCAGAGCGCGCCGCGTTGGCCTTGGCACTTGCTGCTTGGCTCGTCGCCGTGAGTTGAGCGAGAGTCGCCTCGGAAGAAGAAATCGTCTGCGAGAGTTCTTCGATCTCAAGACTGGCGGACTTCATCTTTGCGGCAAGAGTCGGAAGATCGCCCACGCTGCTGGTTTGCTTTTTGGCTTCCTCGATCTTATTTTTGTTAGAAGCATTCGTAGCGGCCTTCGCTTCTTTGGCTGCGTTTAGCTCGGCAGTTTTTGCTTGGAGAGCAGTTTGCTCCGCCGTCAAGCGCGCAACTTCCGCATCGGCGGCAGCTCGTTTTTCGGGAACCTTATCCACGCCTTCCGCTTGGGCAGCTTGACGTTTTTGATAGTTGTCGAGCTCAGTCTTTGCAGTGGCAGCTCTGACTTTTTCGTCTTCAAATTTTGCCTTGTTCTTGTATGCGATCGATGCTGATAGAGCAAGGATGAGTGCGGTGAGGATGCCTAAAACTTTTGCCATGGGTTCTTCTAATTTGGGAGCGATGAATGCGGTGCTGGGTGAGACTAAGGAATCTAATTTCGCTTCCGCAACCTCAAATTTTCATTCGTCGGGAAAAGTTTCTTAAGTAGAAGACTTTACAAAGTAGCAAGCGCAGCCGATTGCATGCGTGGATCATGAAGTCAATCGCGCGAGTTTTTTCTTATTTGAAAAACTACCCAGGTCTTGCTGCTGCGCAGCTTTTCTGTGCTGTGGGGATGACGCTGGCCATTTTTGTTTTCCCAAATGTGACGGGATATGTGATCGATCACATCTTGCCGAATCCAACGAGGCACGGCGAATTTCTTTTTTTCATTTTTGCCGCGTTGGGAGCATTTTTAATCAAGGATGGTCTGAATTCTTTGCGTATTTTCATCAATAATCACTTTGAGCAAAAGGTGATCTTTGATATCCGCTCTGATCTTTACGAAAAAATCCAGCGCTTGCCGTTGCAGTGGTTCGATAGCCGCCGCACGGGCGATATCATGACTCGCGTGGTCGAAGATGTGACGAATATGGAGCGCGTTTTGATTGATGGAATTGAGCAAGGATTGGTGGCTACGTTGCAAGTCGTTGGAGTCGGTATTTTTCTGTTTGTGTTAAATCCAACAGTCGCGGCGTGGGCGACGCTGCCGGTGCCGTTTCTCGCTTTGGGTGCGTGGTTGTATTCGACGTGCGGTGGAGATCGTTATAAAAACCAACGTGAAGCGGCATCGGATTTGAATGCTTTGTTGCACGATAACATTTCCGGTGTGAGGCAAATTAAAGCCTACGCCGCGGAGAAAGATGAACACGGCCGCTTCAATTATTTTTCCGACGAGCTGCGGACGACGACGCTGCGCGTGATGAAGTGGTGGGCACTTTACTCACCTGGTATGTCTTTCATGCGCATGACCGGATACGTTCTTGTTCTTGGCACCGGCGGCGCGGCTGCCATGCGTGGGGAACTCAGCATGGGAGATCTCACGAAGTTCTTGCTTTTTCTATCCCTATTTTACGAGCCGATCGATCGCTTAAATTCTCTCAATCAAATGCTTCTATCAGGCAGAGCGGCGGCAGATCGTGTCTTTCAAATTTTAGATGTGCCGGAAGAAAGCAATGCGACGATGGGCGACTCTCTGAAGCTGCCCGTGCGTGGCGATGTGGCGTTTCAAAATGTCTCATTTTCCTATCAGGAGCAGCCGACGCTTCACGCAATCAATCTCCACGCCACAGCCGGCCAAACCATCGCGCTTGTTGGTTCGACGGGCGCAGGAAAAACAACGATGCTCTCTCTGCTAGCGCGATTTTACGAAGCAAGCTCGGGAGAAATCGAAATCGACGGCCAAGCCATTTCCAAACTCTCGAAAATTTCACTGCGCTCACAACTCGCCTACGTCACGCAAGAACCTTTTCTCTTCAATGGATCTGTTAGAGAAAATCTCCTTCTGGCCAAACGCGATGCCAGCGATGAAGAAATGTGGCAGGCTCTGAATGCTGCACACGCCGAGCGCTTCGTGCGGGCATTGCCAAAGCAACTTGAGACCAATCTCGGCGAGCGCGGAGTCAAACTTTCCGGCGGTGAAAAGCAACGCCTATCGATCGCGCGCGCCTTGCTGAAAAATGCCCCGATTCTTCTGTTAGACGAAGCAACCTCCTCGGTGGATTCTGAGACGGAGCGGCAAATTCAAGAGGCATTAGATCGTCTAATGGAAAATCGCACCGCCTTTGTCATCGCCCATCGATTATCGACGATTCAGAACGCCGATTGTATTTATGTGTTAGAAAAAGGTAGAATCATCGAACAGGGCACACACTCAGAATTGTTAGCCCGCAACGGGCAATACGCCGAGCTGAGCCGCAAATCATTTCTCATCCAAAAGCCAGCCAGTCCGATGCCTCATGAAGTGTAAAATCAGGATTGTCCTAACGTGGCTCCATTGCTTGAATGGCGCCCAGCACGCGCTAACATACCGTTTTTTTCGCGAAATTTCAACTAACTCTCTACCCAACCTCCCGCCGAACTATGGGCATTTTCAGCAAACCTCGCCTGCGTAACAACGATCGCCGAGACGACATGCCAGAAGGGCAATGGATCAAGTGCCCAGAGTGCGGAGCGATGATTCACGTGCTTCAGTTAGAAGAAAATCTCTACGTCTGCCCGCACTGTGGACACCACTTTTTGATCGATGCTCGCAAGCGGATCACGTTGCTCGCAGATGCCAATTCATTC
>RDZR01000097.1 GCA_004294095.1 Verrucomicrobiota bacterium | reverse complement strand
GGCGATGGCAAAAATAGCCGGAGCGGATTGTTATTTCAATTTGAAGACGATATTGACCGAAGTGGATGAGGCAATCGGCTGGCCGAGTTTGTTGATCGCTGGGCTGAAGCGCCATCTTGAAACGCCTTTGACCGCGGCGGCATCGAGATCCGCATTGCCACTGGAGCGGGTGACGCGAGGCGCGACCACGTTGCCGTTGCTATCGATTTTAAACGACACACGCGCGGTGCCCTCGATGCCGGCGCGGCGAGCTTTTGCCGGATAGCTTGGCTGTGGCGTGCTGCGTTTAGTCGGAGCTTTGGAAACTTGCTTGGCGAGAGCGGATTTTTTCGCGGCTTCTTTGGCTTCGCGGCGCTGAGCTTCCTTCCGCTCGCGTTGTTCTTGAGCGATTTTTTGTTGTTCGCGTTTTTTCTCGATGCGCTTGCGTTCCTGTTCTTTCTCACGAGCAATCGTTTCTGGAGAAATCGTCGGCTCGATGATTTCTGGGGGTGGTGGCTCAGGCTCTGGGGGTGGCGGCGGTTCAGGCTCCGGAGGGGGTGGTGGCGGTTCTGGCTCGGGCGGTGGCGGCTCGGTTTCTGGAGGCGGTGGCTGAACGGACGCTTCGCTCGGAGCAGATTGCGCGTCATCAGCAATCAACTCCACGGCATCTAACATTAGTGCTTGAGCTGAGGGCTGTGGCATTTTCGCCTTGCTGGCAGCCATGACCATGACGATGAAAAAAGTCGCGTGAGCAGCCAAAGCGATTCCAAATGCAAGTGGCATTTGGTTGCGGCCGCCGTTGGCAGAGAATCGACTCATGGAGCGTCAGTGGGCGTGGAATCTGCGATTTCCTTAACGATCGCCACCGACTGGATGCCGGCTTGGCGAGTTGTTTCAAACAATTTCACAAAAACTCCAAAATGAGACGCTTGGTCACCCCGGATTTCCACGCGGCTGATTTGCCCGGCCGCAAGATGCTCGCGGATGACGGCGGGCAATTGCTCGAGCGAGATGGCTTGGGCTTCGTGCATGATTTCTCCTTGCGCAGAGATCGCTAGGCTCAGGGCTTTGCGGTCAGGCAACGTTTGCGCTTCCGCAGTTTTCGGGCCGCTGGGCAAATCGACGACCGCTTCCGGTTTGGTAAATTTGGTGGCGACTAACAGAAAAATGAGAAGTTGGAAAACGACATCGATCAGCGGTGTCATGTCCAAACTCGTTTCCGAACGAGGCCGCCGTTGGACGATGTTCATGGCTCCTGTAAAATGGTTTCTTGCGGCGTGCTCGCAACCGCAGGGCCGAAGATCCACTCGTGCAAATGCGAGGCAGTCGCATTCAAATCCTGGGCCAGAAGATCGACTTTGCCCTCAAAAATACGGGCCGCAGCGACGGCTGGGATGGCGACGATGAGTCCGCCGACGGTGGTGAGAAGTGCCGTCCAGATGCCGTTGGCAAAATCACCAGCAGTCACCTTATCGCCCAGATCGGCCATTTTTGCAAAGGCAAGAACCATGCCCCAGACGGTTCCTAACAAACCAATGAGCGGTGCAATCATGCCAATGAGACCTAACAGGCGAACGCCGCGCTCGTGACTATTGATCAATTGGCTCGCTTCGCGTGTGG
Source organism: Verrucomicrobiota bacterium (assembly GCA_004294095.1). Lineage (GTDB taxonomy): Bacteria > Verrucomicrobiota > Verrucomicrobiia > Verrucomicrobiales > Akkermansiaceae > Luteolibacter. The sequence continues at coordinate 12,834 of RDZR01000097.1, read as the reverse complement.
CGACGTTTTTGACATGCTCGATGCCACCCGATGCTTCGCGAATGATGGTTTGGCCAAGCTGGATCAGCGGATTGTTAGGCTGGGCCATGTGAGGTTTTTTCTTCAGGTCTTCGAGCGTGTTTTGCAACGAATACCGGCGGCGGGCAAAATATAGCATGCGCTCGATGATCAACGTCAGAGCGACGAGCGAGAGGAGAAGCAGCGGCCACATGAAGGCCCCGCCTTTGATGAAAAGATCGGCAGGTGAAAAACTCATGTTGTTAGATTAGGGATCGAGTTTGATTTTGCTCGGATCATCGGTGAGTGGGATTTCGATCGGAGAGTGCGCGTGATAGAGAGTTCTTCCATTCGCATTGACGGCAGAGTGCACGGCTTTCAGGCCATAGCCGAGGCGGCCGTGGGCGGTTTGTCCCCAGCCATAGACTTTCTGATCTGCGGTGACGACAAACACGTTGTTAGCGATCACGTGAAGGCGGGTTGCCTTGCGGCCTTCCGGTAGCGCGACGAGCTGCGGTTTTGAATAAGTCACGCCATCCAATTCATCCATGCCGGGTTCGACTTTCGGCGGGCCGATGCCGAGCTGGGCAGAAAGTGTGGCATGGATGCCCCAAGTGTAAATCGCTCCTTGATCATCGATCACTGCCACATGCCGCGATCCGCCACCGACGGCGATGAGATTCGCGGGTGCGTTGGGCAGGCGGGTGAAAGTAGGTAAATCTTTGAGGTCAGGCTTGCCGTCTGGAGTGGTGAATCCGAAGTGCGCTTTCGAGCCATCACCGGCGCCCCAAAGGTTGCCATCGCGGTCGATCGCGAAGGAGGTTTTCACGCCCACTGCCACGAATTTGAATGGCACGGGTGCCTTCACAGCAGTTGCCACGTTCACTCCTTCTGGCACTTCCGGACCTAAGCCAATTTCTTTGCTTTTGTTAGATCCGCTGGCGTAGAGGGTGCCATTTTCTGCTAGAAAAAGTGAGTGCGTATTTTGACCCGCGGCGATTTGGATGATTTTAACATCTTTGAGCGCTTCGATCAGCGTCGGTTTTAAGCGCGGTTTTTCATCGCCTAATCCGAGCTGCCCGTTTTGGTTATTTCCGCAGGAAAAAACGCGGCCATCCGTGGTGAGAGCCAGCATGTGTGCGCCGCCGAAGTCCACTGCGGAAATTTTAACATCAGCAGGGAAGGGGACTTTGATGGCGGAGCGGCGTTGTGTTTCATCGCCGAGGCCGAGTTGGCCGTGGTCATTGGGGCCCCAGACGTAAACATCGCCGTCGGTGGTGATGGCTGCTGCGTCATTTTGGCCGATGGCAAGACGAGCGATGCTGAGCCCATCCAGTCCTTGGACCTTGGCGGGCACGGGATTGTAATTGGCCTGGGCGACGATCGATTTCGGGTCTTTTCCAGGAAGCACATGCGAATCAATCGGGCGGCCAAGTTTTCCGCCGATGAAGTCTTTGCCCTCATCGGTGCCGATGTGCAAATCTTGGCCAAAAGATAAAACGTGGTTCTCCGGCGTGAGCACGATCGTTTGGTGATTGCCACCGGCGACATCGACATCGCCAGCTCCGGCAGTTTGCAAAAGGCAAAGCAGTGAGAGAATGAGGTAATTGTTCGTTTTCATTAAAATCGATAGGTTGCGCCCAGCCAAAACGAGCGGCCTGCTTGATACGGCTGGGTGAAAGTCACGGGCACGTTAGGAAAAGAGTCCAGTAGATTGTCAATTTTCAATTCCAGCTCCAGTTCCCCAAAATCTTTGATGGGGATCGAGTAACTGATAGATGCGTCTAACAAAAATTGAGCACGCAAAGAAACATCTTCATAAAGCTCAAAGCCGCCACCAGGATTGCCATTTTCATCGACGGTTTTATCCGCAGATTCGATCGAGTCGTAGGCACCGCGGAAGCGCCCACGAAGGCCGGTGACCAAGCGATCATCGAACCAGCGAGAAATGACCCCAAAGGAGATGTAAAAGGGCGTGGCAAAGTTGGTGCGTTGCACATCCAGCGCGCTGTAATTGATCAATGCGCCGTTGTAATAGACCTGTTCACTTTCTAACTCAAGATCGGTGTTAGAGAAATAATTATCGGTGCCAGGTGCTTGCTTGGTTTCGGAAAAAGTGGTGGACGCGGTGAAGAGAAAATTTCTCCAATTTTTCTCATACTCGAGGGAGATTGATTTGTATTCTGAGGCACCGCGATTGGTGAGGGTGAAGGTGTTGTAATTGTATGGATTGCCATTTTGATCGATGCCCGTGGTGGGGATGGGTTCAGAACGCGCAAGGCCATCTTTGTTATCGCGAGTCACCGCCTTGATGCGGAATTCCCCGAGCTCCCAAACGGGCAAGGTGAGAGCGGCCGAAAGTTCATCGGAGTAGGGAGTTTTCAGCTCACCATTGGCATTGGCGGCGGACGTGCTTCTGCGGAATAATGCCCAATCGCCGACGACCCATTGGTTGTTGATCAATTGCGCGCGGCGGCGGTAAACAAAATTATCGGGGTTCTGCTCGCGCAATTTATAAGCAAGTTGATTGCGGGCGTAATATCGATTCACACCCAAGTTGAGATTGATGCCTAACGGAAATAAAACATTTCCACTCAGGCGAGGCGAGATGTTGTGATTTGTTAGAAAATCATCATAATCGTAACGCAGTCCGATGCGCGGCGTGAGCGTTAGCCAGGTTTGCGGGCTGAAGTCTCGGGAGTATTCACCGTAAGCAGAGAGCATCAAAATATCGGCTTCTGATTGGAATGCGAGGTAGTCATTTCGCTCTGTTAGAAATTGCTCATTTTGGATGATCGTCCCGTCGTCCAAATCGGTGGCAACGATGGTTCTGCCATTGGCGACTTGCCCACGGCGGTAGCTGAAATTCGTTTCAGGACGGCTTCGCTCTGCGGTGAGGCGATTGAGTTGCATCCCGTAATTGAAGCGATCGTGCTGGCGTGTAATGCGGTGTTTGATATCGAGTTGGAATTCTTGTTGGGAGACATCGATGTTGCCAAAGCCGCCAGCACTTGCGGAATCTTCATTGGGTGATACCCAGTCGATGCTTGGCGTTCTCAAATAGATGAAGTGAGTTGGATCTTCTTCACGGCTGCTCTCGGTGGTGGTGTAGGATAAATTGCTTTCGAGAACTGACTTATCAAAACGTTTTTCAAAGCTCAATTTGCTGGTGCTGCCGCCGCCAAACTGGGTGGAAATATTCGTGCGCCAGTATTCGTCTTCATACGGCGTTTGCATGGTGCTGAGCCGCAAGGTGATGTCCGGCCTTGGCGTGTAAATCAGCTTGGCCATGTAATTATCTCTCACCGTGGTGCGTGGCCGCGCATCCTCGAAGTAGGCGCTCGAGAGAGCCCCGCGAGTGACGATTGCTTCACTGCGCGACCATGCAAATAATGACTTGAGATCGTCGCGCAATGGCAAATCGATTGACATGCCGTAACGCTGGCGCTCGAAGGTCGTCGGATCTGGCAGTGGATCGGAGCGGTCTTCATCGCGGATTAAAAAGTTAGCCCAACTACTAGATGTGTAGGAGCCATTCAGAGAAAATCCAAAACCATCTTTGGGATCGCGAGTGGTGGCGCGCACCACACCTCCGAGAAATTGCCCGTATTCAGCAGAAACGTTAGAGTCGATCACCTCAAATTCTGAGAGCAGCTCTGAATCCACAAAAACCGATTGGGTCGATCCTTCGGCATCGATGAAAGAGCGCTGCGAAATCACATCTAACTGGCTATTGGTCGAGACGCCATCGACCATGAAATTATTTTCATAAAATCTCCCACCAGCGATGCTCACCTTCGTGGGGGTAAGATCACCCGCGGTGTCTGCATTGAGTCGCCCACGCTCGAGATCAAATTGCACATTGGGCGCAATTTCTAACAATTCGTTAGGGTCGCCAGAGCCACCTGCAAGGGCACGAATGTCCTCCTGTTCAAAAACGCGGGATCCCGTCGCCGCTGGATCGAGACGATAGCGCGATGCTTCGACGATGACAGTCTCATCCGCAGCGGGCAATGCTTCAGGCGCAGCGGCGGGTGATGCTGGCTTGGCTGGTTTTTCCGTGCCTTGATCTGCGGCAGGTGCTGCGGGTGTTTCGGCTGCTGCGGCCTCCGTTTCCTGATCAAGATCCAGCTCGACAACGGGCGCATCGTCCAAGTTTTCTTCAAAGTCTTGCGCGAGAAGTGCACTCGTCGCCATGATGCTTAGGCTGAGTAACGAGACGCATGCGGATTTCATGGAGGCGATACCAATTTAAGTCTCCAAAATCCGCGCGGTGGTAGTGCAGAAAGTGGAAAACGCTCTGCAATTTCCGGTAAACCCACACTAGCATCTGCCGCACCGAGATAGCCGAGCTGCACGACGTTCCGAGTGAGGCCGCCGCTTCCATTTGGAGTGAATGATACCTGCGTGGTAAATGGGGCCTCCAAATTTGCTGAATAGGTGAGATGATATGAAATGGCTAGGCTGGGATTGGTCAAAAATTTCAACTGAACATCCCCGCCGATTTTGGTGATGTTGAGCTTTGCATTGGCAAAAAATGCTTCTACCTCAGGCCCGCCACCAGTGGGAGGGATGCCCAATTCTTGATCCGTTAGAGTGAGCACAAACGCTTCGCGGAAAGGTGAATTCGCATTGCTGGGATTGGGCCGGACGCGCGTGCCAACGATCGTCTTGCCATCATCCGAAACTCCGGTGGCCTCCTCCAAACGACCACCATCGAGTTGCAAAGCTGTTAGACCGGCTACGCTGCTCAGCGAACGCATGCCCTGGTTGATCGTCCAAATAAAAGCCTCATTGCCTGATGAGGTGCTTGTGAGTCCGACGATGACTCGTCCATCGCCATTTACTGCAATGGCCTCCGTGTTGATAGGCGTGGTGCCCGTAGGCAAATTTCCAAGAGATTCCATGCCCAAACTATCTGTGAAACGAAAGCCGGGATTGCCACCTGTGGCGAGTCTGCCGCGGCCAATGATTGTGGTCCCATCACGAGAAATAGCGCTCGCTTTGCTATCAAAATTCGCGGCATCCGGACGCAAATCACCGATGCCTTGAGTCGGCCCACTCGGCATACTAAATCGGATTGCCTCGTTGTTCGTGCCGGTTCCAGTTGGACGATTGGCGCTGCTCGATTGGCCGACAATCAAGTTGCCATTGCCAGAAATGCCGTTGGCAAAACTGGTGAACCTTCCGCCTGTTAGATCGGGAATCAGCGTGATCGATGCGGGTGAATTTATCGGATAGATCCAACCGTAAAAGCTGCTGGCAGTGATCGTTGGTTGCGCCGGGTTGGGAGCCGCCCTCCCGGAGCCGACGATTCTCATGCCATCGCTCGATACGGCATTGGCAAAACTTGATGACTCCGTTTCAAATGGGCTATAAAAAGCCGAACCCAACTCCATCAACGTAATCTGATAAGAGCCGTTAGGTTGGCGTGTCCAATAGACCGCTTGTTTTTCATTAAATTCGTTGTCTGCATTGCCGACGATTCGCGAGCCGTTGATCGAAATTCCATTCGCACTTGCATCGCGATTGGCTGACGACGCATAGGGCAGCGCCGCCAAGCCACCCGCAGCGGTCCACACAAAAGCCGCAGTGCCATTGGTTTCTTCGCCAAATCCGATCACCACCTGCCCATCGCCGGAGCAGCCTTTCGCAATCGTATTGATGCGGCCACCCGGCAGATCTCCAATCAACGTGAAGGATGCTGCTTGCAACATGCTGCCTAGCGCCAACGTTACGCCGATGGCTGGGACAGCAAGTTGCTTCAAATGCATTTGAATAAAATGTTAGGTGATTAACGCTTGCGACGCAGGCCAAGCATTGCGAGTGCTCCAAGTGCCAAGCCAAAGGTCGATGGCTCAGGAATCACATACACTCCGCGCACTGCACTCCCGCCTGCATTGACTAGGAACGTCAAATTCCCATTAAACCAACCAAGCTGAGCAACCGAAGAAGTATTTGCGGCACCCGCTGAGAGTTGGGCTGAAGTAAGCACCGTGTCCAAAGTGCCTGCTGGATTGCTTGGATTAAAGCTCAAGATGCTATCCGAGCTATTATCGACGAAATAAATGTTCCCATCGGGTGCGGAAAACATATCGCCCGCTCCATAAGCAGTGCCACCCGTTTCAGCGATAATTTGCGCTGTCGTCAGCACGGTATTTCCTAAAGCACCGACCAAATCGTAGGAATAAATGGCGTCTGAGGTGTTGCTTGACCAAAAGAATTTATCTCCCACTGCCGCCATGCCACCATTCACGATCGTATTGCCAGCAATGCCATTGATGCCAGCCGCACTCAGAGCAGTGCTCGCAGTGCCAAGCCCGGTCGTTCGATAGAATGAATCACCCACTGCGTCATACCCAAGATGCTCGCCACTTGGTAAAATCACATTCGAGGCAAACAATTGGGCATTGGTAACCCCTAGTGCTGCGCTTGCTTGCGCACGGCTCAGATATTGGGTGACAGCTCCCGTCGTTTGGTTGATTCGATACACGCTATTCGAGACGGTATCCACCACTTGCAGCACGCCAGGTGAAGATTGACCAATGCCAAATGCACCGAAAAATGAAACTCCCCCACCAGCGGCAGAGATTTGTGCGTTCGTCGTCAGCACGCTGGTGACCGGCGTGCCTGTGCCCACACCCGTCGTTCTAGTAATCACGGAATTGACCACACTCGGAGTCGTCACACGATTGGTGATTTGATAGGAGGTATCTCCAATGATCACGAATGAATTGACCGAAACAGCCCCCGAACTGCCGACTAAATTAGATGCCGTCAGCAATTGCGTATAAGCTGCGTGTGCGTTGGTTGAGAGAATCATCGCCGCCCCTAGGGCAATCCATGGTGATTGTATTTTCATAATTTTTCAGTGTGAGTATGTTTTCGTATGATTTGCAAAGCTAAAATCATATTGAGAGTGAATCTCATTAATTCAAGCCACAATTTACATTCTTAGCGTATTTGTGACGTGAGATGACGCAGATTGTGGGTTGCGAAGTCAATCGCCTCACTTAACCTTTCTTCAGAAGTTTCATGTTCGGCCTCGCACTTAAAATGCTCTTCGGTGATGCATCTAAATACTTAATGCTCGTCGCTGGACTGTTCATCGCCACGTTCCTCATCGTTCAGCAATCCTCGGTTTTTTGTGGGTTAATGACATGGACGACGGCGACTTTGAAAAACGTTGGCGCGCCCATTTTCGTCGTCGAGGAGCAAGTCTCTCAAATCAATGAAACCATTCCTCTGCGCGATACGGATGTCGCACGGGTCCGCTCCGTCGATGCAGTTCGCTGGGCGATGCCGCTTTACTCCGGCATTCAACGCGTGCGGGTTTCTGATGGTTCATTCAAGACGATTCAGCTGTTAGGAATCGATGCCGCATCCTTCGCAGGTGCACCCACCCGGATGATCAAAGGTAATCTTGCTGACTTGCGACTTCCCAACACGGTCGTCATCGATACTTTAGCTGTGCAAAGACTTTCTGTTGATCCCAAACACCCGATCGATATTGGTTCGGTTTTTGAAATCAATGATTTGGAAGCTCGGGTGGTAGGCATCTGCGAGGCCATGCGTTCATTCACCGGTGGACCGTTCGTTTGGACCGCCTACGAGCGCGCTTTGCAATACACGCCTGCATCGCGAAAAATGCTCTCCGCGGTGATCGCGGCACCGATTGACGGAATGACGGCGGAGCAAACGGCGGCGGCGATCGAAAAACAAACCGGCTTGAAAGCATTCGTCAACCATGGCTTCGGGGAAAATCCTAAAGACTTTAACACTTCGACGATTTGGTGGTATGTGCGGAATACCGGAATTCCCATTTCTTTCGGCACCACAGTGATCGTCGGTTTCATCGTTGGAACTGCCATTGCATGCCAGACTTTTTATGCATTTGTGTTAGATAACATCAAACATCTCGGCGCGTTAAAGGCGATGGGGATGTCTAATTTTCGCCTCAGTTTGATGTTGTTATTTCAATCGTTCACCGTCGGTCTCATTGGTTTTGGTATTGGCCTACTCGCCACTTCAGGATTTGCCTTTGGCGCTATGGAAAATGGACAACCGCCATTTGTGATGCCGTGGGTGATTCCGGTTGCCGCCTTCGCGGTGACTCAATTTATTTGTATGATTGCAGCTCTGTTAGGGATTCTCCGCCTGAGCCTGTATGAACCTGCGATGGTCTTTAGAGCTTGAATTGATGACGCTCGGAAAAAAAATCGTCGATGTCCATCAGGTGGACAAAAGTTTTGGTGAAGGGACCAATCGCCTTCATGTGCTCAAGCAGGTCAACTTGCAGGCATACCGCGGAGAAATACTGATGCTTGTCGGGCCATCGGGCTGTGGAAAAACCACCCTTCTCAGCGCGATTGCCGGCACACTTAAAATCGATAGCGGGCAAATTGAGGTGTTAGATCACAAGTTACACCAAATGTCCGGCGGAGCACTCACTCGGTTTCGTGGCCATAAAATTGGATTCATCTTTCAGCAATTTAATCTCATCCCCACCATCAGCGTGGCGGAAAATGTTGCGGTGCCATTACTCATTCAAGGTGTTAGAAATGGGCTGGCCATCCAACGCGCTAAGGATCTGCTCGCTCAAGTCGGGCTTGGTAATCGATGGAAGGAACGCCCTAACAAACTTTCAGGCGGGCAACAACAACGCGTTGCCATTGCCCGCGCGCTCATCCATCAGCCCGCATTGGTCATCTGTGATGAACCGACCGCCGCACTCGATGCTCAAAATGGCGAAATTGTGCTCGATTTGTTTAGCCAAGTCGCGCGCTCCCCAGACCGCGCTGTGATCATTGTCACCCACGACAACCGAATTTTTTCTTATGCTGACCGCATTGCGCGCATGGATGATGGTGAAATCATCGAAGTGCAAGAACGCGATCCGGCAGTGATCCCACATTTCGTCCACGAACAACACGCATCGCTATGAATTTCTTAACTAACACTCTCCGATATGGCTCTATCTTTGCCGCTCTGTTAGGAGTGGTGATGATCATTCAAGTCGTCCGCGTGCAGGCCGAGAATAAAATCCAACCAGCCAACGACCCACCCGTCACCCCGCCGAGCAAGCCCTATGCACAAGCAGTGGCGGCCACAGGGATTTTAGAGGCACTTAGTGAAAATGTGGCAGTCGGCGTGCCGAGCCCCGGCTTGGTAAGTAAGATTTTGGTCAAGGTGAACGACCCAGTTCGCAGTGGCCAACCACTCTTCAAACTTGATGACCGCGAACTTCGCGCGGAAGAAATCACAGCCCGCGCGCAACGTGAAGTGGCGCAAGCTCAAATCGAAGTCAAACAAGCACTGCTGGCCAAACTGGATGCTCAAATGGCGCGCTTGCTTTCCGTCACCGATCGACGGGCGATCAGCGATGATGATCTGGAAAATCGCCAGCAAGACGTCGCCATCGCTCGCGCAGAACTCACCGCATCTCGTGCCCAACTCTCCGTCGCAGAAGCCTCAGTCCAGCGCATCGAGCAATTGATCGAGCGGCTCACGGTGCGTGCGCCTCGCGATGGCCAAGTCATTCAATTGAACATCCGCGAGGGCGAGTTTGCTGCGACAGCACCCAAATCTCCAGCGATGATTCTTGGTGAAATTGGCAAGCTGCAGGTGCGCGCCGATGTCGATGAGCAAAATGCCACGCGCATTCGCAATGGCCAGCAGGCAATCGCCTACCTCAAGGGTGATCCAAGCGTGAAATTTCCCCTGCGCTTCATCCGCATCGAACCGTTCGTCATCCCTAAAATTTCCCTAACAGGATCCAGTGTCGAGCGGGTGGATACTCGGGTGCTGCAAGTCATCTATTCATTGGAGCGCCCGGCCGATGCACCGCTTTACGTCGGCCAGCAAGTCGATGTCTTCATCGAAGCACCAAACGTCCAGCCGCAGCCATGATCCGTCCGCTATTTCTGATCTTCTGCACAAGCGCACTAACAGCCTGTAAACTTGGGCCGCAGTGGGCTGCGCCTCCCACCATCGGCGGCTCTTCGTGGAAGCAATCGCAGCACACATCCGCGCAACCATTGCCGGATGCATGGTGGCAACTTTTCAGAGATCCAGAACTCACCAAGCTGATAGAAAAAGCACTCCAAGCTAACCAAGATCTAGCAGTTGCCAAATCGCGGGTGGACACTTCACGCGCCTTAGTCGGCGTTGATCGCGCACGTTTGTTTCCTCGGCTAGAAGGCACGATCAGCGCGGGTGTTAGACGTGGATCAGAACAGGCAGTGACTGGGAATTTGCCACCAGGCGCAATGGTCGATCTAACAAATCAGCAATACCAAAGCTCCTTGGATCTGTCGTATGAGCTCGATCTTTGGGGACGTAATCAGCGCCGCTTGGAATCATCCAGCGCACAAGCGGCTGCCAGCGATGCTCTGTTAGATTGGCAGCGTCTCGGCGTCGCCACGGAAGTTGCCCGCCAGTATTTTCTGTTGTCTGGATTGGATGCACAACTCGCCGTGATCAAGCAGACCTTGCAAAGCCGCGAAGACGCTTTGGCCATTGAGCAATCCCGCAACAACGCCGGGCTTGCTGATGGACTCTCTTCCTCGCGCAGCCGCACCGAACTGGAGTTGGCAAAAAACGATTTAGCCGCCATCGAGCGTCAGCGCGGTGCCGCAGAGCACGCCTTGGCAGTCTTATGCGGGCAACCTCCAGCGAGTTTTTCTTTGAAGGGAAAATCGCGCAATTCGATTTTGCCCAAAGTCAGTCCAGCTCTGCCAGCAAAAGTGTTAGAGCGTCGTCCAGATGTCCGCGCCGCCTTACAAAATCTGCGTGCTGCCAATGCCCAAATCGGAGTGGCCGAAGCCGCATTTTATCCAAATTTCAACCTCCTTGCCAGCGGCGGCATCGAGTCACTTCAAGCCACAGATTTTTTAAATTGGCAAAACCGAATCCTCGCCCTGAGCAGCGCTGCCGTCATGCCGATCGTGGACGGCGGCAGCAATCGTGCGAATTATCAAGCTGCCATCGCCCGCTATCGGGAAGCATTCGCAAGCTACCAACAAAGCATGCTGGTAGCACTGCGCGAAGTGGAGGATGCCTTGCTCGATCTTAAAAGTCTTGCCAAATCCCGAAGCGCTCTCTCACAAGCGCTATCCAGTGCGCAAGAGACCAAAGCCATCGCACTCGAGCGCTACCAGAAAGGCTTGAGCAACTACCTAGAAGTCGTCGATGCCGATCGCACCGTCCTACAAACTGAGCTGGCACTTGCCCAGTTAGATGCCCAACAACGGATCACGTTTAGCTTGCTCGCAAAAGCCCTCGGTGGCGGCTGGCAATCAAGTAAGTGATGACGATTAGCATTTTGCAAAAGCATCTTGCCCGTTAGAAATTTTTAGGCGATCAAGATCGATGTTCAGTAAAATTCACCGTTTTTTCACTTCAGTATTTCTGTTAGCACTCTTTGCGGCTGCCCAATCTTTTGGCGAAGAAAGCACCGCCAAAGCCGCCTTCCATCTCACATTTAATGATGCGAACGACGAGCCAAAATGGATTGCCCAAAACGATGGTGTCATGGGCGGCCTTTCAACCGGACGCCCGATAATTGCAGACGGAATGCTTGATTTTTCGGGAACCCTTTCGTTAGAGAATAATGGTGGTTTTTCTTCGATCATGACCCATGAGAAAAAATTCGACCTCACTGGCATGAAGCAGATGATTCTACGCGTTAAAGGAGATGGGCGCACTTACCGCTTGCGGATCTCGACCGATGCAAAACACCGCGGATCGAGCATCGTCTATATGGCCGAATTTCCAACCCAAGCTGGCCAATGGCTGGAGGTCAGCGTGCCGTTTTCCTCTATGAAACCCAGCCACCACGGCAATGATCTATCCGGCCCGGCTCTCGACCTAACAAAAATCGAAGAAATCGGACTGCTCATTGGTGACAAACGAGCAGGTGATTTTTCTCTCAAGATCGATTGGATGAAAGCGCAATAATCTCCGCTGTCCAACGGCACTCGGAGGTTAATCAACATCCCCATAGAATGATTGTGTGATGGCAGCCGTGACATCCCATGATTTTCTTAGCGCAATCTTAACGCTCCAAGTGAAAGGATTAGCAACGATCTCTCCAAACTCGTGGGACGATTGCCATGAATGAAATCACGTTCCTCACTACTCGATCCTCGCCTGCTCCAAAGTGCGTTGATCCCCAGTCTTCGCAAGCTTGATCCTCGTATCCAGTGGAGCAATCCGGTCATGTTCACCGTGTATCTTGGCGCAATCGTTTGCTCGGCCATGCTTTTCCGCGCGGCAAATCTTTTTGAAATCCAGCTTGTCGCCTGGCTTTGGTTCACGGTGCTGTTCGCAAACTTCGCAGAAGCCTTGGCCGAGTCGCGTGGCAAAGCCCAAGCGGATGCGCTGCGCTCCATGCGCGTGACCACACCGGCGCGGAAGTTGGTTGACGGAAATGAGATGACCGTCTCTGCCAACGACCTACGCCCCGGCGATCTTGTCGTCTGCGAAGCGGGAGATGCCATTCCTTCCGATGGCGAAATCATCCAAGGCATCGCCTCGGTCGATGAATCCGCGATCACTGGAGAATCCGCGCCCGTCATCCGCGAGTCTGGAGGTGACCGCTCGGCTGTCACAGGCGGCACGCGCGTGCTTTCCGATCGTATCGTTATCAAAATCACCTGCGAGCCAGGCCAATCCTTTCTCGACCGCATGATCTCGCTTGTCGAGGGCGGTGAACGCCAGAAAACACCGAACGAAAAAGCACTCGGCGTGCTCCTCGTTTCCCTCACGCTGATCTTCATTCTCGTCACTTTCACTCTGCCGGCTTTCACCAATTTTCTCATCGGCCAAGGCCTTGAA
>RDZR01000113.1 GCA_004294095.1 Verrucomicrobiota bacterium | reverse complement strand
ATCGCCTGCAATCGCATCGGTGTCGAGTTGCACGACAAACGCTTCGGGTGTTTGCACCTACACGGTGACTTCGGCCACTGCAGGTACCTACAACACTAGCGCAGCGCTCAGTGTTACGACTACTCGTAACGTTCGTAACGTTCGTAACGAGAAGGCGAACACAGTTCAACTATCGAATGTGAGTGGCTCCCCAGTCGCAATTACGTTCACACCACTTGTCGTAGCCGACGCAACTCCGATACCAACCTCGACTGCACTCGTTAAGCTGTTGATGGCATTGAGCCTCCTCCTCGCAGGAATGCTTAGCTTGCAAGTCACCCGAAGACGGGTATGAAGTTGAGCACTACGCAGACTAGTCTCTTTCTGTAATCAATCCACAACAATTTCACTAACTTCAATTGCACTAGGAACAATCAAATGAAACAACACGCGTCTTTTTCCCTGACCCTAATTGCCGCAAGCATGTTGAGTGCCCAAGTTTTCGCAGACCAAAAAGTTGCGAGTGATCCGGCGACATTAGGCACGACGGCTGCACAACGCACGCCGGTCGGCGTGCTGGAGGTCACCAACGGCGACGGGGCAAACAAAACAACAAGCCTGGTTGTAAAAAGCGGAACGACACCTGCGGCCGCGACTGCGGCCGTTCCGAGCTTGATCGTGACCAGCGCGGGCAACGTGGGCGTGGGTGTTGCTGCGCCCGGCAAGGCGCTGGAGGTCGCAGGCGAGGTTAAAGTGAACACCGTCACTGCGGGGGGCACCGCAGACAGCGTACTCGTCGTCGATTCTGCAGGCGTTGTGAAAAAAGTCGACCGTTCGACGTTAATCCCGCCCGCGTCCCAAGCAACCAACACGACAATTTTGGGTTACGTGCCTACCTCGCATGCGTCCCGAACAGTACCCCCTTCCGGTACCGGCGTGATAGAGCAGGGATGCAAACAGAATCCCGCAAACAACCATTGGTATTGCGCGTACTTCTTACCCTCAAGCACAAATTTTTACAACACATTTAACTTGGCCAAAAGCATTGGTGGCTACCTCGCAACTATGACTAGCAATGCTGAGCGCGTGTGGGTAAACCAAAACATCGTCGCTGCAGGCACCGGTTACAACTTAACATCGAATATTTGGATTGGATACAACAAGATTGCGACCCCTGGCAATGAGTTCGGTTTTCGTTGGATCACCAACGAAGATTTTGTGATCGACTGGTCTACAAGCCCGGCAGCGACGGCGCAAAACTGGTTCTTGTCTGGCGAACCTAACAACGCAGGTGGGAACGAGGGTTCCGTTCACATTTCTCACATTGGGCAAGACAGTGGCTCCCGGAAGTGGAATGACGTTGGAGGGAGTAGCACTACCTCGTTCGGCGTGAATTTTATCCACATGATCGTTGAGTTCGACAACTAGTCTGTACGCCTCCGAGCTAACCACGCATACACACCCGGGGGGCGCTCGAACGGACAGAGCACGAACAGCGACGGGTCGAGAAACGCGGGAAAGGTCAAGCGAAACGCCCGCGCCCGCCTTTTTCCGCATCCAAGGTAGTTAGATGGCGGTGCAAAACACTCGTCACACGGAAAACCTCTTGACGACTTGTGATCGGCGAGAACAGACCTGTTGGTCGTTCGAGCCCTCTCGACGCGCAAAGGTCAACGTAAGCGCAGTCGCCAAAGGGAA
>RDZR01000096.1 GCA_004294095.1 Verrucomicrobiota bacterium | reverse complement strand
CCCCACGTCAACCTCTTTTTTATCTTTTCTGAAAAAAAATACGCGGGGCTGATTTTCACAGGGTCGGGCGACTGCAAATTCAGGGTTCAGCCAGACAATGCAGCATGGCTCTGACTCAAGTGCGAAGGGAATCAAGAAGCTGCGAACGAGCACGTGGCACGTGGCCGATGTATTCTGATAGAACCTGAATCGCGCCGATATCAGGATGATAAATTCCTAACAGCTTTGCTAATTCTTTTTCAAAATGGAGCATGGCTTTGAGATTAGCTGTGTGATATAGCAGATAATTTAGAAGCCTCTCTAACAACTCGTAAGGCCCGACATCCGAAGGCTCCGCTTCGAGAGCACTTTCTAACAACTGGCTGCAATAAGATGCTAGCAGCAATGTCGTGTATTGATGCCGTAGCGGTTCACGATACTCGCACTCAGCAACTTCACAAAGCGTGTGCAAATCGCCCCGGCGGGCTACACGCCAAGCAATAGAAGCCGTGACAAATAAATCCACGTTGCCAGCAAACTGGCTTTGTTTGCGGCGAGCGCCCTTTGCTACCGTTTTAATCAGGCCATGATTCTTCGTGAGCCAGTGGATGATCAAGCTGGTTTCAGTAAGCGGGACGATTCGCAGCACGATGGCAAATGAGGTGAGCACGCGATGAAAAAATGCAGTCTGTTAGAAAACTTGCAACGCCCAATCTTCGCTCGGCAACATATTTCTAAAACAAGAAAAATCTAACATTTTTCATTTTTCTACTAGATTGACAGTAGAAAATCATTTTTCATAAGCTATCGCCCATGGTTCAGTGGACGCACATCGATGATTACACCGTTTGAAGTCATCATTGCAGTCTTGCCAGTATATCTGCTGATTTTAGCAGGGGGGGTGTTGCGCAAACTCAAAGTCATTTTACCTGAGCATGATGCCGGAGTGATGAGGGTGGTCTTGGCGGTGATGCTGCCGTGTTATATTTTGGACACCATTTTGGGAAGTGAGGTTTTACGCAAAGGAGGCGCGATTGCGTCTGCGGTGGCGATTGGTTTTTCAGGCATTCTCATCGGCATGTTTGTCGCGATGTGCGTGGGACGTTTCATGCGTTTAGAAAAAGGCTCTGGCATGCGCACGTTCATGATTTCAGCAGGCTCACAAAATTTCGGCTACACGGCCGTGCCAGTGGCTGAGGCACTGTGGGGTAGTGGTGCGTTGGCCTTACTATTTGTGCATAATTTAGGCGTAGAAGCGGCCATTTGGTCGGTGGGCGTGATGTGCATGAGTGGTGGGAAAAAAATGCAATGGAGAAGACTATTAAACGGTCCGATGATTGCGGTGATGGCTGGATTACTACTCGTCGCTTGTGGCTTGGATGACCGAGTGAATGGTCCTTTTCGCACGGCGATTTCATGGATTGGGGTCGGAGCATTTCCGCTAGCCATTCTGATCACTGGCTGCGCGATGATGGATATGCTGGGAGAAGAAAAACCTTCTTGGAGGTTGATGACCGCCGCGTGTGTGGTGCGCTTGGGGATTGCTCCGTTGGCCATTTTATGTGCGGCAAAATGGTTGCCCATTTCTACCGAGCTCAAGCAAGTGCTGGTCGTGCAAGCCGCGATGCCTGCGGCGATGATGCCTATTTTAATTGCAAGAGTTTATGGCGGGCGCCCGGCTGTGGCAGTGCAAATTGTCATTTCCACAACCGTCGTGAGTTTTCTAACACTTCCATGGATCATCAGCTGGGGAGTCAAATGGTTAGATTTGAGTCCAGCATTGCCATGAAATCCAACTTACCCCTATTTTTCCCAGCATGAAAGCGGTAGGTGCACGACGATTTTTACCCATCGAAAATCCTCTTGCGTTAGAGGATGTTGAAACGAAAAAGCCGGAGCTATCCAGACCCCATGATCTGCTTGTGGAAGTGCTCGCCTGCGCCGTGAATCCAGTGGATACCAAATTGCGCAAAAATCTTGGTGAAACGCTACGAGAAGTGCCCGTGATCCTGGGCATGGATGCCGCGGGTAGGGTCTGCGAAGTGGGAAGCGATGTCAGGAATTTCGCCGTGGGTGATCGGGTTTTTTATGCGGGCGACCTCGGGCGTTCTGGAAGCAACGCAGAATACCATCTCGTCGATTCTCGCTTGGTCGCAAAAATCCCACATGGCCTGTCTTTTGCGGATGCGGCAGCCTTGCCAGTGGCCACTCTCACTGCGTGGGAATTGCTATTCGAGCGGATGCGCATCGACGCGAATGGAAAAGATGTGGGGAAAAAAATTCTCGTCATCAACGGCGCTGGTGGAGTGGGCTCTGCATTGATTCCCCTAGCGAAACTAGCCGGACTCGAAGTAATCGCCACCGCATCGCGTGAGGTCACCCAAGCGTGGTGCACTCAACTCGGCGCCTCGTGTGTTCTTAATCATCGCGATGATTTACACCAAGCTCTCCTAGCGCACGGCTTGGAAAAATTTCCCTACATCGTCAATCTCTACAACACCGACGCATACTGGAGTCTCACCAGCGAATGGATCGCTCCCATGGGCACGCTCGGACTCATCGTCGAGCCATCTTGTCCGCTGCACATAGGCGATCCGCTGAAAGCAAAATGCGTGACCATTGCTTGGGAATTCATGGCCGCTCGAGCGCGATTCCAACTGCCTGACATGGCTCGGCAAGGGCGCATTCTAACAGACATCGCGCAACTCTCTGCAGCGGGGAAATTTCCATCCATCAGCACCCGCCACTTTGATGGCATTTGTGCGGAAAACTTGCGAACGTGCCACGCAGCGATGGAAAATGGCTCAGCTCATGGCAAATGGGTTCTTGAGAAAATCAGTTAGACTTTTCTAACAAAATGATTACCCCTCACCCAACATCTGACAATCCACATCTACGGAAATGGCATCCCGCATTCGCACGCCGCAGTAAGCAAGCATCTCCCTTAATAAAAATTTCTCGTCATCCGGCCATTTCTCCAACGAAACTCGCTTCGTGATCCATCCAACTGCTATTATTTCACCTCTGGCCAAGCTTGGCTCCGCTGTGCGAATTGGGCCGTATTGCGTAATTGGCGATCATGTCGAGCTAGGCGATGATTGCGTGCTGCACTCGCATGTGGTGATCGATAGCCATACAAAAATTGGCCGTGAAAATGAATTTTTCCCCTTCGCCGCCATCGGTGGGAAAACTCAAGATCTTAAATATTCCGGCCAGCCAACCTCTCTGGAAATCGGTGATCGCAACGTCTTCCGCGAAAATACTACCGTGCACCGCAGCACCCATGACGATGCTCCGACGCGCATCGGCTCGGATAATTTGCTACTTTGCTATGCCCACGTCGCCCACGATTGCCAGCTCGGCAATCACATCATTCTCTCCAACTCCGTCGGCCTCGCCGGCCACATCGTCGTCGAAGATTATGCGATCATTTCCGGCCTCGCCGCTGCCCACCAATTCTGCCGCATCGGCATGCATTCCATCATTGGTGGGCTTTCAAAAATCGTTCAAGATGTGCCACCCTTCATGATTGTGGATGGAAATCCTGCGACCACTCGCGGCATCAATACCATCGGCCTCCAGCGCCGCGGCTTCACCGAAAATGATCTGAAACAAATCAAAACCGCGTATAAAAATTTGTTCCTCAAAAAAGATCAAAACTTAACCACCGCCGTTAGTTCATTAAAAGCAACTCACGCCGGAGATCACCCGCATGTGCAGCATTTGATCCAATTCATCGAAAAATCTGTGCGCGGTGTGACGCGTTGACCGCGGCCTAATTCATCGCTAGAGTGATCATCTTTCAAGACGAGATGCATCCGGATTCACTCATCAAATATCGGCCATTCCCGCCCGTCCATTTACCGGATCGGGCGTGGCCTAACAACGCTCTAACAAAATCACCCATGTGGTGCTCTGTCGATCTCCGCGATGGCAATCAAGCATTGCCGCAACCGATGTCGATTCAGGAAAAATTAGAATTTTTCGATCTCTTAGTGCGCATTGGTTTAAAGCAAATTGAAATCGGTTTTCCCTCTGCGGCAGATACCGAGTTCCTTTTTTGCCGCAGGCTCATCGAAGAAAATCGCATTCCCGAGGACGTCACCATCCAAGTGTTGGTGCAAACTCGCGAGCCGCTGATCCAACGCACGATGCAAGCCATCGCGGGTGCCAAGCGCGCCATTGTCCATATTTACAACTCCACTTCTCCATTGCAACGGCGAGTCACTTTCGGCGATGCCAGCCGCGAGGCGATTTGCCAAATTGCGGTGGAAGGTGCTCGTTTGGTGAAACAACTGGTGCCGACAATTCCTCAGACCGAAGTTCTGTTAGAATACTCACCGGAATCATTTTCTGATACCGAGTTGGACTTTGCGCTCGAGTGCTGCAACGCCGTCATCGATGTCTGGCAGCCCACACCAGATCAGCCGATGATCATCAATCTGCCAGACACCGTGCAGTGGACCACACCGAATGTGCATGCGGACATGATCGAGTGGATGTGCCGCCACATCCATCAACGCGATGCCGTTTTAATTTCTCTACACACTCATAACGACCGCGGCACCGGAGTCGCCGCCACCGAGCTTGGCCTCATGGCAGGAGCAGACCGCGTGGAAGGCACGCTCTTCGGCAATGGCGAGCGCACCGGAAATTTGGACATCATCACCGTCGCGCTTAATTTGAATAGCCATGGCATCGCCACCGGACTGGATTTTTCTGATCTGCAATCCATCCGCAATGTGTATGAACGCGTGACTCGCTTGATCGTTCCCGAGCGCCAACCCTACGCAGGAGAATTGGTCTTCACCGCATTTTCTGGATCCCACCAAGATGCGATTAAAAAAGGTTTGGACCGCCGCGCTCGCGAACACACGGACGCGCCATCCGCGCCGTGGGCCGTGCCTTATCTCACCATCGATCCCCAAGACATCGGGCGTTCTTACGAGGCGATTATTCGCATCAACTCCCAGTCCGGCAAAGGCGGCGTCGCTTACGTGTTGGACCGCGAGCATGGCCTTGATTTGCCCAAAACAATGCATCCACAAGTGGGAAAGCGGATTTACGATCTAGCAGATCAACATGGCCGTGAGCTCTCAGGAGAAGAAGTGCGCGAGGCATTTTTTCGCGAATTCGTCAACCTCACTTCACCACTCGCGGTCATCGATTATGAATTATTCCACCAACAATCGGAGCGCGGCGAGGTGCGTTGCGTCGCACAAATTTTGTTAGATGGAGAGCCGCTCGCCATCGAAGGCATCGGCAATGGCCCGATCAACGCCTTCGTTCACGCCATGGAAGCCAGCGGACTCAAACATTTCAAAGTTACTGACTATCGCTCACACGCCGTGCGCGGTGGCTCGGATGCCAATGCCGCAGCCTATGTGCAACTTCATACCTCAGACGGCCGCCTCATTTGGGGTGCTGGCGTGGACCCATCCATTGAAATGGCCGGGCTCAAAGCCTTAGTCACGGCGTGGAATCTATCCAGAATCTAACCGATTACCGCGGTGCCTTGCCCACACTCTCACGCTTTACAAAGTGCGTGGGAATGACCCTTTGCCGCGGCGGAAAAGGTGTCTCTCCCTGTCCTTCAATCCGCTCTAACAACAATTCCACAGCGGCATCACCAATCAGGCGATAACGCTGGCGGATCGAGGAAAGCGTGATCGGAAGAAACTCGCAAAGCGGGACATCATCCACACCCACGATCGATATGTCATCTGGCACTTTGATTCCTGCATGCACCGCTGCACGCATCGCCACGATAGCCGGAAGGTCATTCACGGCAAAAATTGCAGTGGGACGATTTTTTCCCGTATTCTTGAAATAATTCGTCATGTGCTCATACACGTTTGCGACTTCAAATCCGCACCGAATAATCTCAAACTCATTTTGCGTGATGCCGCGGTCCACTAACATCTTTTCTAACAGATTTGGTCTTCCCCCATCGGACTGGCCTTCTGCGATTGCGGATAAAAATGCAAATCTACGATGACCTAATTCCAGCATGGCATCGACGGCTTGGCTCAAGCCTTCGGTAAAATCACTAATCACGCAATCCACAGGCAGCATCGTTACAGGAATGCCGCTACCAATCGCCACCGTCGGCTGGCCCCGCTCAAAGCGCATCGCAAGATCATCGCGAAATGCGTTGTTATCACTCAAATACGTGATCACGCCATCCACCTCAAGGCCGCCCAATTCACCAAAAAGATGGCGCTCGCGCGGCACGCTGGAACGGCAATTTTCCACCATCAAATCGTATCCATGCTCCTCAGCTTTTTTCTCCAAACTTTCTGCTAGAGTGGAATAAAACGGATTGGTGATGTCCTGGATCAATAAGCCGATTGTCAAGTATCGCCCGGATTGCAAAGCACGCGCCGTTTTGTTCGGCCGGTATCCCAACTCGCGAGCCGCCTTAAACACACGCTCTTCCGTGCTTTTTGAGGCCCATGAATTTGGCCGTTTGTTCAAAATGGTCGATGCCGTATTGACTGCAACGCCTGCCCGCTCGGCAACATCTTTGAGACGGATTTTGGATTTCATGATGCAACAATAATAAATACGCCTGAGTCACAGATGAGACGATTTTCAAGATCGTCCATGCCGAGAATTTCCTTAGAATCAAAACCCATACGAGTGGATAAATTACTCCTCAAAAACTGATTGCGGACCAGAACAAAATTCAGCATCTCTCAAATTTTTCGCTGAGTGAAAATCTCCGCCAAGCGCAGCCCCATCGCCGCTTGGCCCACGTCTGAAGGGTGACACAAATCAGCACTCAAATCATCCCAAAGCGCCACATCTGAGCCCTCGATCAAATGCACGTTGGATCGCGCTAAGTCCTTCACATGATCGCGCAAAATCTCGCGGAATGGCTCGGCAAAACGTTGGGAATCCGGCAAATCATGCCCTGCTGGAAATAACGTCACCACCGCCACTTGGCGCTTGGGATCACGCGAAACAGGCTCGATGATGCCATAAGCAAGCTCTCTGAATTCCTCATCAGAAACCGCTGGCTCACAGCCTAACAGATTGATCCCAAGTTCTAACAGCGCAACATCCCAATCGTCTCTACCGGCCAAATAGGTGCCCATTTCCGACTCGCAAAAACAAGACCCGCCGCTGCCGAGATTGAGGAAATCCATGCCAAGTTGTTTGGCCGCTTGCGCCAAATACGTCACCCCCATCCGGCTCGCGTTGAAGCCCTGCGTGATCGATGATCCATAGCCTAACAGAGTGCGCGTTGGCTTTTCCTCCGCAGTCGGCGGGCGAATCGTTCGTTGATGTGCCTCACCATGCACGAAGCTAATTCTCCCAGTGCCGCTCATCCGCACTCGCATCATTTCCGGAGAAAATCCACGCGTGGAATCAGGCCTAAGTGCCGCTGCATTTTTCACCAAGCGAGCATCTTGCCTCACACTGATGGTGCGCGTCTGCCCCGGCTCAATGCAAATTTCCTGTTGGAAAAAATCTCCCTGATAGATGCGAAAATACTCATGGTGGATTTCCGAATGGAACGTCAAATCCACTTCCCCATCACACACAAAGCGAATTTCCGCCTGTGTCGGGCTCAAGCCTAACAGCCGCGCAGTCGGGTTGAGAAATTCTCGCACGCTTTCTGGCAAACGCTGCAATCTCCTACCCGGCCCAACTAGGCTCACTGGCATTTCGCTGATGTTGTGATACTCAAATTGATGATCTCGTAGCATGTTCGTCACGAGACTCAACAATCTGCGATCAAATAGAAAATAGAAATCTCACAAAAAAAAGTGGCGGCCGGAAAATCCGCTCCCCGTCAATTAATCCTCTGGCAAAATCGGTGCTAAATTCAAACGCGTCTGCTCCGGCCATGCGGCGCGCGGCGTGAAAATCGCATCCTTCAGCGCGTGATGACAAGCCGTGTTCGCATCCAGCGGAATCTGCGCGATGGCCGCTTGAATCACCCGCTGCGCCATCTGGGTGGATGCTTGCAGATTCTCAATCACGGATTCGACGGTGACGGCCGCTTCGTCCGTTTTCCAACAATCATCATCCGTCACGCAGGCCAACGTCGCAGCAGAAATTTCAGCCTCGCGGCATAGTCTCGCTTCTGGAGCATTGGTCATGCCGATCACATCCGCGCCAAGCAAACGATGCATCGCAGCTTCTGCCCGCGTGGAAAATGCCGGCCCGTTCATGCAAAGATACGTGGCCGCTGGATGGGCTGTGATGTTTTCACTCTTCGCCGCATCTAACAGAACATTTCTCAGCACCGCACAGTAAGGATCTGCAAAGCCAACATGCGCGGCGATGCCATTGCCAAAAAACGTATGCTTGGCCGCGCTGGCGGTGCGATCGATCAATTGATCCGGCACCACCAATTCACGTGGATGGATCGATTCGCGCAAGCTGCCCACGGCCGAGACGGAAATAATCCAGCGCACGTTGAGAGAACGCATTGCCCAAATATTTGCCCGGTGATTGATCTCATGCGGCAGCAAGCGGTGGCCCACTCCATGCCGCGGCAAAAAAACCAACTTGCGGCCGTTAAATTGCCCAGTCACCAAAGCACCGGATGGTTCACCAAATGGCGTGACAAGATTCAGCTCATCGAGCCAATCGATGCCACTCATCGCATAGAGTCCACTGCCGCCGATGATGCCGATGGCAATTTCTCTATCAGATAGATTTTTTATTCGGATTTCATCCACAGCGGTGTGGTGATAAACCAAAGAATCGTCCCTGCCAACAGCCAATGATTCATCACCGCCGTCGTCATCATTTTCTGATAGACCAAACACGGCGGCACGGCAATCAAGAGCAGGGCAAGCAAACTCACTGGAATGGCAATCGATTTTAATTTATTCATGAGAATCAATTAGTGAGAAGTTTGAGGAGTGAGCACTTTGCCCAGAATGATGTAAAGAATACCCGCCGCAAGCCACGCCGGAATGACCAGATAGGCCGCAAAAACACCTTTGCCAAAAATCAAATATAGGCCGGGAATCATCGGTAAAATCCATGCCAACAGCACCGCCATGTTAAAGCGCGTTCCGCTGCCAGCCGCCGGATCTACGGCGATGCCCATTTTTTTCGAGAAGTAATGGTTCACAAAAATCACCGCACCCATCGGCCCAAGAATCATGCCATACGTGCCAACGAAATTGAGCAACTGCGCGGAAAGCTGAGGAAACGCACCCGCCACCGTCGCGACCAACCCGGCAAGCAATACGCCGACGGTTCGGTTCGCATTCGGGAAAAGCGATTGAAAGGCGAGCCCCGCTCGGTAGATCGTCGGATTCGCCGTCGTCCAACCGGCGATGACTACACAAATGATGCCCGTCCATCCGATCGCGTTGTAAGCGAGAAATCCTGGATCCGCCTGCACTTTGCCATTGGCATCCAAAGTCGCCGCCGGATTGGTGGCAATCAGCGCAGCCAGCAACAGCGCGGCGCAAATCCACGCCATGTAATGTCCTAAAAACATGCCAATCGAGGGCGCCCAACCGCAATCTTTGGTTTTCGCGTAACGGAAAATCGAAAGATCCGCCATGCCCAAATGCATCGCTGCATTACATAACCACGCGAAAATCACGATTTTCCAAAACCCGAAATCTTGCTCTCCATTTTTCTCCTGCACGAAAGAAACACCATCGTTCCAAATCGTATGCAACGCATCCCATGAGTGCACATTCATTTGTGCAAGTGAGGCCACGCCGCAAATCGCAAACACCAGAATCATCCACGGAGCTGCTAGATTCGCAGAGCGCGCCACAGCAGAATATCCTTTGGCCGCGACCACAGCGATGACCGCACCAATGATGAAGACAAGCGAGGTAAAGCCCACGCTGCTCAGGCCAAACAACGTGTCTGGAACGGCAAAGCGGATGTTAAATGGAATTCCAATCGCCGAGGCAGAGACGGTGATCATCGCTCCTGCTAAAAAGCAAAACAACACGCCGTTGACCACGTTGTAAATTTTCACCATCGAGCCACCAGCGATTTTTTCTAACTGATAGTAAAGTGTAAGGCGGCGATTCATCGCAATCGGCAGCACCACATAACGCCACGTCAAAACGGCCAAAATATTTCCGATAAAAAGTCCTAACAGAAGGTCTTTCAAACTAGCTCCCGCAGCCAAGAAAAGCGGCCCGATCATGAACTCCGTGCCGGCCGCGTGCTCGCCGGTAAACATACCCCAAAATGATTTTGCTCCTTTGTGCGCTTTTTCCGGAACGGGCTCGCGTTCGTATTCGTTCACGGTAGGTTCCGCTTCAATTGCATTGCTCATGATATGGGGTTTTTTGGGTTTTTGTTAGAAAATGTTAGATTCGCTGGCTGAGCACGCTTTTTTCGTAAGCGCGGACTTTTTCGAGCCAAGCACTGCCGCTTGGCACACCTTGTCGTTCACAATATGCATCCCACACCGCTCCCCATGGCAAGCACTTGCTTTCTTCTAACAACGCAAGCCGCGCGGTGAGGTCTCCCTCCTTTTCGGCCGCTGCCAGAGAGCTCGGCTCTAACAGCGCGATCAACAACGCCTTGAGCGTATTGCGCGTGCCAATCGCCCACGCCGCGATGCGGTTGATGCTGGCATCGAAAAAATCGAGTCCAATGTGCGTGCGAGCGAGCAAACGATTGCGCACCAGCTCAGCAGCGATGGAGAGCAATGCATCATCTAACGTCACCACATGATCACTATCCCAGCGCACACCACGGCTCACGTGCAGTAAAATTTCCGGAACGTAAAGCAGCACCGAGCTGATCTTATCCGCGATCCCTTCCGTCGGATGAAAATGGCCGGCATCCAAACACAGCAACTTCTGATGCTTGATGGCGTAGCCCATGTAAAATTCGTGCGAGCCAACCACGTAACTCTCACTGCCGATGCCGAATAATTTGCTCTCCACCGCATCCAGATGATGCTTCGCGGGCAACGGCTTCGCAAAAATACGGTCTAACGAATTTGCCAGCCGCTGGCGAGGTGACATGCGGTCGATCGGAGTGTCCTTCGAGCCATCGGGAATCCAAATATTAGTGACGGTGGGCGAGCCGAGCGCCTTGCCCATCACCGCACCGATTTCTCGGCTGCGAATGCAATGCTCGACCCAAAAATCGCGAATTCCCTTCTTCGCATGCGAGAGCGTGGCACCATCCGCTGCCTTGGCATGGGCAAAACACGTCGGATTAAAATCCATACCCATTCCGCGCTCTTTGGCCCAATCGATCCATCCAGAAAAATGCTTCGGCTCAATCGCATCTCGGTCCACTTTTTTCCCGCCAAACTCGCCGTAAAATGCATGCAAATTTAATCGATGCCGCCCAGGAATCAGCGAAAGTGCCATGTCCAAATCCGCACGCAACTCATCTGGCGTGCGGGCCTTGCCCAAATAATTTCCCGTCACCGCAATGCCCCCACTCAGTCCTTCGCCTGTGTTCTCAAAGCCTCCTACATCATCTCCCTGCCAGCAATGCAGGGAGATCGAAATTTTTTCCAACACTGCCAGCGCGGCCTCGGTATCTACCCCGTAGGAGGCGTATTGTTCCTGAGCAATCTGATATGAACGGGCGATGGATTTGGGTAATGCTGCCATGAGTCGAGCAAATGATAACCTAAGAAACGTGTCTTTTGGCAAGCAATAAAACAAAAATAGCCACCAAATTAGCTCAACCTAAAAAATGACCAGCTATTTCGTGAATGCAACGACGCGCTGTGGCCGAGGTTGCTCAAAAATTACGAATGATCTCCCTCGCTAAGATAACGTTTCATGAAAACACCAACGCTGGTGAAATGTTCTCATTAAATAACCGGATAGCCCTTTGGCTAATGAATAACTCAACGGAATAACTCAACGCTTTGGAATCACCAAAGACTGCCCGGGACGAATGATCGATCCGGAAATGCCATTTGCTTTTTGAATCGCAGCTACGGAAGATCCTTGGCGGCTTGCGATCGCTGATAGACTGTCGCCTTTTTTCACCACATAACGCGTCACTTTAGGCTTCGGTTTGGGTTTGGCTTTTACCAATTTCGGCTTGGGCTTGGGTTTGGCTTCCCTCACCACAGTCTCAGAAACCTTAGGCCTCACCTTCGGTTTTACTTCTGCACTGCTCGCAACGCTGCTTACAGTCGGCGCGACAGCTCGCGGCAATGGCGTAGATTCCGGTTGGCTCGTGGCCAGTGGAACCGAGTCCATAGGCGGCTGATCATTGACGGCAAGCTGCGGTGTTGGTTCAGGAGTTGGCTCTGATGCTGGTTTGCGCGGTGCAGCCCCTGGGCGCTTCCATTTCGTAGGATTATCCGCCCATTCTTCAACATAGTTTCCCTGTGCATCAAACGGGCCAACTCCCGGATACTGCGTGCCTGATGGGCCACCACTCGTTGTGCTGTTCGAGCAACCAATCAAACCCAGAGCAACGATCGATAAGACGGCAATTGCGCATAACCACTTCATGGCTCCAGCATGAATCATCCTGCGAGTTTGGCAAA
This sequence comes from Verrucomicrobiota bacterium, assembly GCA_004294095.1. Taxonomy (GTDB): domain Bacteria; phylum Verrucomicrobiota; class Verrucomicrobiia; order Verrucomicrobiales; family Akkermansiaceae; genus Luteolibacter. The sequence continues at coordinate 2,185 of RDZR01000096.1, read as the reverse complement.
ACATAGTTTGACCGAGCGGCATGAAATTTTTCCACTTTTCCGTCAGACAATGATTGGCATCAAGCAGAAGTCTTTTATGATTTCATTAAATCCTAAACCACCATGTTAACATTGCACCCACTTTACCACGACCATGCTGTCATTCATGCCAAGCGTCCTCGCATCTGCGGATCCGCCACACCGCATGCGAAAATCCGGGTGACACTGGCAGGAGCCCATGCGCAAACAGAGGCAAACGCTGCTGGAGACTGGCAAGTCACTTTCCCGCCATTGCCAGCCGGCGGCCCACACGCGCTTGAAGTAGAAGCAGGTTCCGAATCCATCAAAGCTCAAGATATTCTGTTAGGAAATACTTGGTTAGGCAGCGGCCAATCTAACATGGAGTGGACTCTCGCGATGACCAAAGATTGTGAAGAAGCCATTGCTTCTGCGCATGACCCGCTACTCAGATTTTTCACCGTGCACCGCTCCAGCAATCCAGATGGTCCAGTCTCTCAGTTAGATGGCCATTGGGTGCTTTGCACTCCTCGCAATGCCGAAAATTTTAGCTCGGTCGGCTATTTTTTCGGTCGTCGGCTCACCGCGGAATTGCAGCAACCCGTCGGCATGATCATCAGCGCATGGGGTGGCAGCTCGATCCGCCAATGGCTACCTCTGGATCTGTTAGATAAACGCAAAATCTATCAGGAATTTATTGAGGAGCGAAAACAAGCCATCGCTGCACAGCCGGATCCTGAGGAAACCGAGGCACATGAAGATCCGGGTATTTCGCCGCACGCGAAGGATTGGGCTACAAGTAATTTTGAAGATTGGGATTGGACTCCGCGCAAAGTGCCCGGCCAGTGGCAAGATGAGGGCTGGGATTTTAACGGGGCCGTCTGGTTCCGGCAAAAGGTGAGTGTGCCACTGAACTGGATTGGCGAGGATTTGGAAATCTACCTCGGAGTGGTGGATGACTATGATCAGACTTTTATCAACGGCACCCTGATCGGCGCAACTGGCAAAGAAACCGATTCATGGTGGACAACTCCGCGCCACTATCGCATTCCCGCACACCTGTTCACAGATCGCACTCTGCACATCGCCGTCCGCGTTTTCGATATCTGGGGTGGCGGCGGCATCATGGGGAAAGTTTCCATCCATTGCCCAAAATATCCTGAGCAACCGGCCGTGCACACGGCCACCACATGGCTGGCCAAACCAGAAATTGAGCTGCCGTCACGCTTTCCAGGTGGCCCGCCACCCGCGCCCGCTGCCTTGTGGAATGGGATGATGCATCCGCTCGCCGGTGCTTCACTTGATGGCGTGCTCTGGTATCAAGGGGAATCCGATGTGGATCGCTCCAGCCTCTATCCACTGATGCTGGCTGATTGGATACAAAGCATGCGCCGCCACTTCGATGATCCAACGCTACCATGCGGCATCGTTCAGCTCGCCAATTTTCACGAACCTGAACATGAACCAAGCGAACATCCTTGGGCCTACCTACGGGAAGCACAACGCCATGCTGCGCGCTCGATTTCTCACTGCGGCCTCGTCCTCGCCATCGATGCGGGTGAAGCCGATGACATCCACCCACGCGACAAAAAAACCGTCGGCGAGCGATTGGCACTTTGGGCATTGCATGATTGCTATGGGAAAAATGCGATTTGCCATTCAGGCCCCGCTTGTCATAGCATTTGGACAGAAAATCATGGCATCCGCTGCCACTTCGTGCATGCCGAGGGCCTGCGCATGCGCGGCAACGCCATGCGTGGATTTGATCTGTTAGATTCCGATGGAGAATGGCACCACGCTGACCAAGTGCAGATCGCTGGAGACACCGTCTGGGCCAGATCATCTCGCGTGACGGAGCCACTCGCCGTGCGCTACGCATGGCAAGCAAATCCTGCCACCACTTTGGAAAATCTAGCAGGATTACCGGCCATACCATTCCGCGAATTCATCCTAGCGCAACCATAACACCTCGCAGCTTGAACTCGCAACTCACACCCAAACCCTACGATCCTAATGGTAATAAAAACGATCAGATCGTGGTAATCTGTTAGAACAATGCGCCAGCATTTTACACGAAGCCCGCAGGGTGAAGAAATGAAATATTTCATTTCTGAATCAAAATGACACACTCACAAATTGGCAACCGCACACGATGACAAATAAGTGCGCAACAGAATCATTTTGGAGG
>RDZR01000112.1 GCA_004294095.1 Verrucomicrobiota bacterium | reverse complement strand
CTTCCATGAGAAGGCAGTCAAATAAAAAATTGAAGTTTACTTCAACACGAATTTTTTGGGTTGTTGGGGTTCATTCGAGATGGGTGCGCAACTGGGCAACGTCTAGCTCTGGCACAGATGGGGCGAGTGGGAGCGTCGATAGGAGGACAGACTCACAAGCTACCCGACGCTCCGCAAACAAGGCCGCCCCATCTGTTGTCCAGTAGCAGCATCTTGTTCGGCTTATTCATGTCTACGGCAGATAGTGAGATTGTCGTCGTGATCGAATATTATGTATAAGCTCGATGGAACTATGGTGACAAATCCATCAAAAATCAACGAATAATCTGTCAGCGCGTCTCGAAGCAATGCCCGCTTGTGTCCGGTGACCTTTGTGTGACCTGTCGAAAAGACATCCACTTCGGAATCTGCAAAGCGGTGAATCGACTCCAAAAGAGGATCGTCCCAAATACTAATCTGTGGCGAGTGCGACGAATGAGACAAGAGCGGACGGACGCCTCTGACATATGTCCGCGTCGATGTTTCGATTCGGATGCTTTCAAAATTATGAAACATGACCTTCCCCCATCGACTTTCGTAGAGGGAAAAAATGCTTCTGTAGCGGTCCCGAGCACGAGCTAGGATGAACTCGGTAAGAAACTGGTCGATAGGATCGAGGATATTCACTTTTCTACCGAACGAATAGGCCATCCACGGCGGGAATGGAAGCCCCAATTCAAAGAGGGACGTTGCCCGCCGTTAGATGTGCCGACTTTGTTGGGCTCTTTATCTTCGATTCATTCCGTATGCAGGATGACGCCGTTCGTGCTTGATTACCGTGATCCGAATCACTGCGTTATTCACGACTCTAAACAGGATCAAATAGGGAAATCTCTTCATTAGTGCACGCCGCATATCACCACGCACTACCATCCAGCGAGAAGGCATGGTTGCAATACGCAGAACTTGCCTCTCAAATTCGTTGATGAAATCGTCACCCAGATTACGGGATCGTTCGTTGTAGTAATCGCGTATCTCTGCAAGTTCTCCCTCAATCGCGGGGTGATACTCAATTCTCATCGCCTTAAGCGTTGCATCAATTGCTCGTGCGAGATGGCAGTGACCTGTCCACTCTCGATCTCTTGATCCCGCTCCTCGGCGAGCGTCAATGCAGCTTCGTCGTCTAAATCAACGGCAAACTCAAAGGGATCCTCAATGCTCTCCCATAGGGATGCCGCAAGCATCGCTCGCTCCCTAGTAGGGAGCTTGAGGGCTTCTGGTGCAATTTGGTCAATGCTCATAAACGTAGCCTATCACGGAATTTGCGGAGGGAAAGTCCGAATTTTTTGCCCAACGTATAGGCCATCCACGGCGGGAGTGGAAGCCCGAATTCAAAGAAGGACGTTGCCCGCCGTTGGATGAGCCGGCTTGTTAGCCGATTGCATCCAACGATCTAAGCATTGCCTCCTGTTCGAGCGGCGCTTCTAGATAGCCGTAGTTAATACACTCGCTTAAATACTCTGCCAGAAACTCCTTGATTCCAGCAAATCGCTCATACTGAGCCGTGTGGACGAGTTCATGCGCGATTAGGTTCCGGTCGGAAACAAAGTCCTCGCGGACAAGGATACCATACCCTAGCGCCATGCCTGTGCTCGTCTTGGAAAGTATGCCTGCTGCTCTGCCGGCGACACGGAGAAATGTGTTCTTGGGAAGTGGAATTGTGGAAACCTGGA
>RDZR01000095.1 GCA_004294095.1 Verrucomicrobiota bacterium | reverse complement strand
TATTCGACGCTCGAAATGATGCCTGAATTTACGGACGCCTTGAGCCTGATGTAGGTCAAAGTTAATTTGCCCGCTCCATCGACCGCGTTGGATGGGAGTCCGGCGATACCACCAGCCGGATTCACTACCGCTGCATTTCCTGTGGCGAGGCTCGACGCTTGCCCCGCGCCACTACCGATCATGTTAAAGGCGAATTTGAGCAGGTTGGCGATACCGTCGCCGGCGGGTGTAGCGAGGTCATTCCCTCCGAGCGGGTCGAGGCTATGCGCGGCACGGAATTGTTGAATAGAAACAATGGGCGCGGGATCATTCGCCTTAAAGAAGGTGATTTCGGCAATTTCGCCTTTGGCACCGCCGCCTGTTGGGATGAGGTAACGGACGTAGCGGTAGGTGCCACCTGCGGAAACGGTTTGTTCTTCATAGCCCTCGCCTGGGTCGGAGGCGATGGTGTATAGATCGACCACACCGCTGGAGAAGTTTGCTGAGTTGGAGGCTTGGAATTTTCCGCCGATGGAGCGATTGGTATAGGCACGTTGCGGGATAAAGCCGATGCGGGTGATGGGTTGGGCAGACCCGAAGTCCAAACCCGTCCATTTACCTGCATCGAATGACGATGCGATGGTGTGTCGATCACCGTCGGTTGCTTCGCGGGTTCTGGCATCGTTGCTGGGGGTGGTGCCGATGAAGGTGCCGACGAGGCGGTTGGTCATCAGACTCGAAAGCGTTGAAGGGGAATCGGGTGACTCGCCAGCGGCGGTGTTGGCACTAAGTTTGTAGTAGTATTCCCGATTTTGGAGTGGGACGCTGTCGGTGTATTCACCCGCAGTGCGGAAGTAAGCTACGGTGAGGAAGGGGCCAGCCGGATTGGTGGAGCGCTTGACGTTATAGGAGGTCACGCCGGGGGCATTGGTCCAACTGACGCGGACGTCGCCGTAGGTGGCGGCATTGGTGAGGGCGGGAGCAGCGGGTGCGGTGCCTACGCGGGAGTAGGCGAATTGCAGCCAGTTGTTTTGAGGGACGTTATTAACCAGACCGGGCCAGACTACTTGTGCCCACTGGGCATACCCGTTCATCAAGGCGGGTGGCAGAGTATTGGCAGCCTTCATTCTCCCCATGTCGCCAAAGGCACCTTGCCCAATGCTGCGCGCTTGATATTCATTGCTACCACTGTCTATCACCCAGGTTTGAAGGTCGAACTGAACGCCGTCTTCGTTACCCGTCTTTGGCGTGCCGTCGGCGTAGGCGAATACTTGTTCGGGTAGCCATGTATTATTTTTTTCCAACCAAACTTGCAGAAGGAGGGATAAAGCACTCCGGCTAAAGCTCGAAATGGCAGGGCCGCCGGGATTGTTAAGGCTGATATAGGGCATGACTGGTCCAAGATTTGCGCGATTGAGCGACCAACCATCGGAGCGGTTCGGGCCGCGATCGTTGTCGCCCTCGTCCATTCCTTTGAGAGACCAAATATAGTGACGCCCCATCTGATCGAAATTTGTGGAGCGTTCGAACCCAGTGGTGAACTGCCACGAGTAGCCGAAATCAACGACTTGGTGATCAAATCCCGTGCGTTGCCCGCCATTGAGCATCAACTGGAGCTGATACCACGCATTCGAGATATATTGATGATTGAACATGTTATCCCCTGAGGTGCTGCCGGTCAGGGGTGCTTCGAGGTGAATCAAGAAGGGGGAACTATCAAAAACGCTGCGGTTGGCACCCAGCCACATGCGGGGCAGGGCATCTCGGCTCTCGTAGCCCGCCCAGTCGAGATTGGCCGGGACTTTACCCAAGCCAGTGAGGGCGAATTCTTCGTGGATCTCTACATGTTTCACCATTTTCCAAAGCACGAAGGAATAAATTTGGCGAGCCACCGCAGGATCGGTGTGGGTGTTGTTACCCACGTTCATCTGTCCTGGATACATCTGATCTGCGAATTCATGGGCGACATCTCCGTAGAAGTTTTGCAATAAGAAGTAGCCAGTGCCGCCGTTTTGGTTTGTGGAGTCTCGCATCCATTCCTCAATCTGGGCAGGGTTCTTACCCACCAGTTGGGTTCGCAACCGATTATAAACGCTGAGAGACTTGGAGGTGGCGAAGTATGCAGGAAAGGCATCTACAGGGTGAATCTCAGGCAGCCAATGGTTCCAGTCAGGAAATTGAAAGGCGGTGCGAGTATCATGAGCCGAGAAACGTTTAAACTTGTTCGTGTCTCCCTCCATGATGGCATCGCGACGGACGCCGTTGGGGAAGATGTCTTGGAGTGTATCCGCATCGTTTTCGAGCACACTGTCGATTCCTGCGCCTGCGAGCCACTCATCATTGGGCTTACTCGATATTCCGGGTCCGGGTTGGTAAGGTGGGTTCCACGGACGTCCGGCTGATTTTCCCGGCCGGGTGCGGATGTAGCTGGCGATTTGTGCGCCTTGGGCGGCGCTCAGGCCGTGGAACTTAGCACGCTCGATGATCGCGTGGTTCGAGTAACTGAAGTATTTGAGGTCTCGCCCATCTTGCATGTGGCAACTCGCGCACTTGGCATTGAGAGGCGTCGCACCGGGCTTGTAGCTAGACATGAGACTCGCAGTCTCCCACAGGACTTCCCCCGCATCGATATCCGCTTGTGCCGAGCTGGGGGGCTGCCATGTGGTGGGGTCTTCTTGGGTGAAGGCTGCGGCAGGCATGAGGTTTGCACCGGCGGAGTTGAGCAAGTTCATTTTGACGATCCGGTAGCCTACGGCGAGGCCGTTGCTGACATTAAAGCGAAAGGTGATGGTGTTGTTTCCCGTCACCAATTGGCTGGGATTGACGGGCAAGGTCATTTTAAGCACGGCAATTGCCCCGCCGATGCCGCCATAGACGCCGCTGTTCCCCAGCATGGTGGCGGTGGTGTTGTTGAGGGGCACGAAGGCGCCGCCGTTGATGCGGAAACTGGCTTTTTCTGGGTAGCGAAGGTTGTGAGTCTGCAGCCAAAGCCGATTCGTGGCCGAGACTTGGCCTGCTGTGAGTGGAAAGGTTACGTTCACTTCGGTGCCTTCCGCGCCGATTACCTCGATCGGTAGGGTGATCTGCGCCTGTGCGACGGATGCCGCCAGCAGGGGAATCGCCAGCAGGCTTAAGGAACGTTTCATCTTATGAATAATGTGAATGGCGCAGCGGTATGGATTTTTCATCGCATCTAGAATTTAACCCAATTTTTTTTTTTAGAGCAAGTGAAAAATTACCTATGAGGCAAAGTGCCGCATCGCATTAGTCGAAATTTTCTGGGCCAGAACCCTCGATTTCTCGAGATCGAACTCAAAAGGTCGGCACTGATAAATCAAGGGTTTCAGAGCGCTATAGACGAAAATAGTGAAAATGAGCTTTCAGTCTGCGAAGACGAGTTAGTTGCTATATGCCAAATTGAAGCAGGCAGAAGGCTTATATGAAGAAAAACAATTCCTCATGCTAAAAATCATGGCTCACACGGAGCGCTTGATCACTTCTGCAAGGTATTTTTCAAATTGCCAAATGGGTTCCTCAAGGTGGCTGAGGTAGCCGGGTGCGTGGCCGACGGAGTTCATGCCTCGTTGGGTAGCGATGCAGACTTCCATGTCTTCCATGTGGAAATCGATTCCGCCTTGGATTTCCTTTTTTAAGATCTCCTCGTAGTTCGGTAAATCTTTGGCGGACTTCGGGATGATCATGGTGGTCATGAGCGTGCAGGTTTGCGGACCTGTGGGGAGAAGACGATACCAATAAATTCGGTCTGGCGCGGAAAAGAGCAGGAAATTCGGATAACCAAGATAAACCCACCACTCGAGGCAGTCGTCGATGACGAGATTTGGAAAAATGGGAAACGGCGTGCCGGGGTCTTGGGTGGCGAGGATATTTTCCTTCATGCTTTCCTTCAATGGGAGGTGCATGCATGAGAACTCAGGATCGTATGGCTCGGTCCAACAACCGCGAGCGGGTAAGAATGGTTCGAGCGTCTTCATGTGTGCGCCCAGGTGATGATAGGCCTCCATGAAGTTCTCTAGCAGAATTTTCCAATTGAATGAGCACTCCCAGTGGGCGGACCATACGAGATCTGCGTTTGCCATGTCCCACTTGCCGACGAAGTCGTTTTTGAACCGGGCATACTTCTCCGCAAGCGGCGGGATGTCGGCTGATAGAGTCGTGAAAACAAATCCTTCCCAGATTTCGCTGCGGAATTCGTGGAGGCAAATTTCGCTACGGTCGAAGGCTTCGGCCTGTTGCATTTCCGGGGCGCCCACGAGTTTGCCGCCAAGATCGTAGCTCCAAAGATGATAGGGGCAGATGATCACGCGCTTGTTTCCCTCGTCCGGATGGCCGAATCCGCTGGGCATGAGGTCCATGCCTCGGTGGCGGCACGTTCGAGAGAGAACGCGCACGGCCATGTCTTTACCGCGGACGACGAGCATGGGTTCGCCGCAGAGATCGACACGCACGAAATCGCCTGCGTTGGGGATTTGAGAAATATGGCATAATGAAATCCATTCCTTTTTGAAGATTTCCTGAGTTTCAAACTCGGCAAAAGCTGGATCGGTATAGGCGGCAGCCGGTAAGGTCATCGATCGTTCACGCGGTTTCCCAGCGGTTTCCAGAATGGCGGCGAAGAGTGAATCAAGCGGGCCCGTGGTATTTTTCTTAGGGCGATCGGGCGGTGTGGCGACGGTGCTCATGATGTTAAATTTTGAATTGATCTTGAAAGCGGTGGCGCTGGCGGAGGCCGATCCAGCAGTTGAGATCCCATAAATCGGCAACGGGAGTGCAGGTGAATGGTTCGCATTGAAGGTAGCCGTCAGGGCCAAATTCAGGGGTCATCGTGAAATAGGTAGATCCGCGCGCTTGCATGGATTCCCAGACGACGGACCACCAGCGTTCGTGAGCGTGGAGTGCTTCGGCATACTCGGGTGCGCGGGGATCGGGCACTTGCGGGCTTTGATTGTAACCGACCCGAGGCTGAATGTGATGGGCATGCTTCGCGGCGAGTTCGAGGATTTCCGGCTCTTCGTCGAGGATGAGCCGCTCACTAACGACGCACCAGTGACTGAAATCACAGGTGATCCGCAACTCGGGAACTGCCAGCAAAATGTCGCGCGTGAGCCAAGGGCTATAAGTTGAACGCCCACGATGAGTCTCTGCGGAAATGATGATGCCGTGCTTTTCCTGAAGTCTCACAACCCCTTCAAAAAAACAGATGGCATCCGCTGTGCTCCACGCATCGTAGCCAGCCATGGTGTTAATAAAGCGCGGCGAGCCTTCCAAACTGATCAGAACTGCCTCTTCCAATGATTGAAGATGATCTTCCACACTCCGATGCGGTAGTGGCACGAAGATTCCGCTTGGGGTGCAGGTGCTGATCTCTGCGATCCATTGCAGTCCGGCACTTTCCAGGGAATCGAAAAAAACATCACGCTCCGCCGCATCGAGCGGTGCTGGAGCTTCGATGCCTTGGAATCCGGCATCCTTGCAAAGCTGAATCGCTTCGTTCAGGCTGCCATCGTGTCCCCATAGGGTTTTAAAAAGTGCGAGTTCCATGGCTTTGATTCAATGAGTCAGCGCGACGCGAAAACCAAGATTGTCCCAGCGGGCTTGTTCGGGTGCCCAGTCGCGCCATGATGCGCGTAACACGCGGGGTAAGTGATCCCAAGCACCCCCGCGGATGGCGCGGCAGGCAGTTTTTCCACCATAGATCCATGCAGAGCCGTCACACGGGGCGTTCTGAAAATTCGGATGCCAGACATCAGCTGTCCATTCACACACATTTCCTAGCAGGTCCAGGATCCCATGAGAGTTGGCGGGGTAATGGCCGACTGGGGTTCTTTGGCCGATGCCGACTTGCAAGCCGTGTTCGTTATAGAGGAAATTCGCATCACTCACGTCGATCTGATTGGCGTTGGAAAATACCGATGAACTCCCAGCACGGCACGCGTATTCCCACTCTGATTCCGAGGGCAGGCGATAGTCTTGTCCAAACGTGATATTCAGCTCGCGAAGATAGGCCATCACCTCCGGGAAGGTCACATGGGTCACTGGGCAATCCGGATTCAGTCCACCGAGCTCGCCAGTTGGGAGCGAACCCATCAGACCGATCCATTGGCGCCGCGTGACTGGAGTCTTGGCCAAGGAAAACGGTTTTTCAAAGACCACCTCGTGTTGTGGCAATTCCACGGCAGAAACGAATTTGTCCTCAGCGATTCCGCCCATGAGAAATGTCCCTTGGGGAATGAGGACCATTTCCGGAGGATGATTGAAATCCTTGAAAGATGGCATTTTGCAAATGGCGGTAGCGTCGGGCATGGGGCTGAAATCAGAGGCCGGTTTTCACAAGAGCTTTGAGTGGTGCAAGATCGACACCCGCTTCCATAGGGTATTCTTTTTTCACAACGCCGAACTTGATCCACCAGTCGTTGGTAAGTTTCCAATGGCGGGTGATTTCATTGTTCGCGCCAAAAGGTGGCTCACCATCCATCACGCCCATGAATCGGGAAGCTTCCTCGAAATTGAATGGATAGATGCCGCCATCGGTGGAGCTGCCGTCTTTACCGACGACCAAATCGACATCCTCGACGGTGAACGACAGCCCCTTGGCCATGATTGCGTTGGCTTCGATGGGGTTTTCTTTCCAATACTTCACTGCGGCGAAATAGGCTTTGAGGGTGAGTCTTGCGAGTTCGGGTTTATCTTTGAGAAACGAGCCGCTCATATACATTCCGTCGCCTAACAAAGCCGTCTTTTTGAAGTATGGGTCCTTGGAAGTGGCCACCACTTTGGAGCCGGGGAGACTTGACAGAACTTTGCTGCCAAAGGGTTCCCAGAATTCACCAGCCGCGACTTTGCCGCTGACCATGGCGGCTACGGCTTCGTCCATGATGACGTTGGTATATTTCACTTCGTCAAATTTCACTCCGTTCTCTTCTAGCCAGATGCCCATGTAGATTTGGGTCAGGCCGCCTTCGAGCACGGCGACTTCTTTGCCCTTCAGATCAGTGGCACTGTTGATGCCGGGGCCGAGGATGATCTTGTCGGTTCCATATGACGGGTTGGTATAGGTTACCAGTTTTACCGGCACACCCTTTTCCGCGGCCAAGGGTCCATATTCTACTGTGGACGACGTGACATCGAGTTGGCCTGCCGCCATTTGTGCATAACTATCGTAGGGATCTTCGATGATGACGATGTCGAGATCCAATTCGGGGACGAGATTCTTTTCCTTGGCGATGAACCAGAAGGCATAGCCAGGCCAAGAAAACAGCGAGATTTTCACGGTCTGGGGCTTCACGGGTGATGCCTCGGTGACAGCTTCTTCCTTTTTTGAGCAGGAGCTAATCAATAGGCATGCGCCAGCGAACAACGGGGCGAAATATGATATATTTTTCATAGAGTGATTCAATAGAGATAGCGGAAACAAAGACGGTGCAATAGACGGATGGTGATGTCTGCCAGTAAACCTAACAGCCCGATGGTAAGAATCCCGGCCATGATATCATCTACCTGCACAAAACGCCTGGCGCGCATCATCATCGCGCCAATACCGTCAGTTGAGGCGACGATTTCTGCGATGACCAAATAGGTCCAACTCATCGCAAGCATTTGCCGTGCAGTATCGACGTAACTTGGCAGTGCCGCCGGCAACAGCACGTGCCATAGAACATTTCGGCGGGTTGCGCCAAGTGTGCGCGAACACTCGACGAGCTCCGCGGAAACAGTGCGGGTGTTGTCCATGAATAACGAGATTAGGAAAAATACCACGCCGATGACTAACAGGGCAATTTTCTGGCTATCTCCTGTTCCCAGCCACATCAACAGAAGCGGCACGAATGAAGGCGCGGGCAGATAACGAAACGGAGAGACCAGCGCATTGAAGAATGCTGCAACCGGCGCATAAGCTCCCATCAAGATTCCAAGAGGCAGTGCAATCGCTATGGCGATGCCAAAACTCGCGAAAATCCGTTTCACACTTTGGATGACATCCACGGCGAATCCACGCTCTGTGAAAAGAGTCACCCATGCTTCTAACACACGAACTGGTCCCGGTAACAGCGTCTGATTTGCAAGCCCTGAAATGGAAAGCCAATGCCACCCACATAAAAAACAGATCCACGCCAGCAAGCCCAAGCCTAGCTTAAATTCAAATCGCAACGAACTTCCATACTCGAAAATTGATCGCTTATTAGCACGAGATGTCGCCGGCGCCTCATCCGCTGATTTTAAGGTGGCACTGTAGAGAACTTCCGACATCCAATCGCCAACTCAGCATTCAACATGCCATCTCAGAATATTATTTGCGCTTGCAATTAAATTGGGTGTATTGAAATTCGGGTGATGAGCCTATCCATCCAACAAGAGACAGGAGTGACTTCGCAGCAAGTTGCGTGGCGTCTTTTTTTAACCGTTCACGCCTTGGCCACTCGGAGGATTGATTCGGGGCTTCTGGCTGAAAACTGCATTTCCTTCGATGATTACGATGTGCTTCTGACGATCAATGAAGCGAGTGGCGAAACTTTGCGGATGAGCGAACTCGCGGAGGCCGTGCTGTTGAGCAATAGCGGAATGTCGCGCCGAGTCGCCAGGCTGGCAGAGCGAGGACTTTTGCACAGGGATCAATGCGCGCATGACGGCCGCGTATTTCGAGTTCGCTTAAGCAAAGCGGGACGAAAGGCCTTGGAGAACGCTTGGCTCGTCTATCGCGGGCTGATTGAGGAGTCCTTCGCATCCTTTGTGAACGAGGATGAAGCAGTGGTGTTAGGAAAAGTTTTCCAGCGCATTTTAAACGGAATCGGTTCGGATAAGTATCAAGGAGTGTTGGAAGCGCAACTCACCGATGCGCCAAAGCCCGGTCCCCACGTGGCATCCGGCAATGGCGCTTCTGGCAAATAGGAAGGCACTCCGATTGTGAAAATTTTCCAACGGATCATGCCTTCTGCCCCATATCAACGCGATATGCAGCTAATGAATCATCGATTCAGCCTCTTTTCTCAATGCAGGATTTTCTTGACCATTGGCGCACGCAGGCGATGAGGCTCAGGCATTTTTGAGCCAAGCAGCGGGCGGCAATAATTCATGAATGCTTCGGTCACACCGTTGCCTTCTGCATTGATAAAGGCATCCGGCATGTGGCGGGTTTTGCCAGCAACTTTTTCGAGTGGCACCAAATCGTAATCGACGCTGTAGTTGAGCACCGGGCGGCGGATCACCACCGAGCCATCGACGTTATCCCACATCGCGTATTGCACGGCTTTTTCTCCGACTTCGCGCGCCTCATGTGCATCGCGGTCCGACTGAATGCCCATGAAAGAACGTTGCAAATAGCCAAAGGTATCTGAACGCACGCGTTTGATTTTCAGCTGATCGCGGATTTCATCGGCCAAGAGATCGCCGAGTGCGCCAGTGCCGGAAAGTTGCACGTTGCCATGAGAATCGCGTTCTTCTTTGCCGAGCAGCTTGGTGATCATCGGCGTGCCAGATGGATCGGAAATTCCCTCAGAAACTGCGATCGTGCACAGCCCATGTTTTTGGTAAACACGATCCACATCGGCTAGAAAATTTTCCATGACGAAGTGGCGCTCTGGCACATAGACCAAGTGTGGACCATCATCCACGTATTTCTGCGCCAGCGATGATGCGGCGGTGAGGAAACCAGCATGGCGGCCCATGATCACGCCGAGATAGACGCCTTTAAGAGCGCGATTATCGAGATTTACTCCCATAAAGGCCTGCGCGACGAAGCGGGCCGCCGAGCCGAAGCCTGGGCAGTGATCATTTTCCTGCAAATCATTATCAATCGTTTTTGGAATATGAATTGCCCGCAATTCGTAATTCGCGGCGCGAGCTTGCTCGTTGACGATCCTCACCGTGTCTGATGAATCATTGCCGCCCACGTAGAAAAAGTAGCGGATGTCATGCGCTTGCATCACTTTGAACATGCGTGCGCAATATTCCTCATCCGGCTTATCGCGGGTGGAAAGCAGACCAGACGATGGCGTGTCTGCCACTTGCTCAAGGTTATGCGTCGTCTCGCGCGTGAGATCCAAGAAATCCTCTTCCACGATGCCGCGCACGCCGTGCACTGCACCATAAATCGATGTGACTTGGCTAAATTTTCGCGCTTCGAGGGCTACGCCAACGATGCTTTGGTTAATAACTGGGGTGGGGCCGCCACCTTGGGCGACAAGGACTTTTCCGACTAATCGACTCATGCGGGCGACAGAATTGATATTTCGCTCAGAGATGCAAGCTTGAAGAATCATTTCCCGCAGGCAATTCTTGCCATCTCGCTCGAAACGATGATCTCGCCCATGGATATTCCTCAATTCCGCCAACCGGCGTGCCCATTTTTACCTCACGTCACCCAGCCACTGCATTTTTCGGTGACGAAAAAATTGCGCCATGATCTGGGTGAAATGTATCACCAAGCGGCACTTTCCTACGCGCAATCCCTGTGGCGCGAGGGTAAACCTGCTCAGGCGCTGCTCCAACTCAACAAAGCGTGGATGGCAGACTTCACCGACTCACTCGAAACGGAGGCTCCCTACCGCGCATTGGTCTGGATACTTCGCCACTCGCATGATGGGAGCGCTGGGTTTTTAGGAAATCCGGTGAGGCATTTTCAGCATCTCGCCACCAGAATGGCCGGCCCGCGTTGCGAAATCCGCCGCTGGCGAGCATGGGCTTGTTTCCACCTCGCCCGCGCAACGATCCCTCACACGATTTTCCCCAAAGACGGCGTGCAAATGGCTCGCGAAGGACTCTGGATCCCAAGCATGCCTCACGTGCTCAACCGCCTTGCTCAACTCGGCGCCAAGCACGAAGCAGATGCCATCGCCAAGTTCTCACTCTCGCGGCCAGCTTGCCCATGAGCTCTGGTTTGCATAAGGCACGCCCTCCTGCATGCAAACGCGGATGGTGTGGCCAGTGCCACCTGCCAAAGGATCCTCCATGCTGACGTAGAACAAACCACAGATCACCTTTGGAAAATCTTCTGAATACCCGACCACTTTCATCGTGTCGCGGATCAGGTATGCCGCTTTTGCTGCGAGCGGGCCCTTCTTTTTTCGCATGGCAATCAGGCTCTTGTTCTTGGGGCTGGCGGCATTCGTTTTGTCTGCGATCGCTTCTTCGGCTACTGGTGTCAGAAAATCCGGTGATTGGTAGAGTGCATCAGCATAGCGCGCACTTTTTCTGTGGCTTGCATATGGCGCGACGATCTGGAGGCGACTTGGATCGATGCTCGCGATGCCTTTTGAAAATGCATCATCCGAGCCCGTCGCATTGCCCGAACGAAATCGAAGCTGCGGGAATCTTGCGGCTAAAAATCGTGCGAATGCCTGCGCTTGCTCTGCACTATCGGCAGGAATGGACCGGCGTCCTTCGAGCAGGATGACGCCATCAGGCATTTTCGAGACGAGTGAGGTAAAATCGATAAAAGTCATTTTTTTGTGGCTTGATTTTTTTGAGTGGCCAGAAACGATAGGCTCTGTTGATGATTGAGATCAAGAGCAAGTCTGGATGACAAACTCGTCACATTATTCATTTTGCTTAGAGCATTTGATTGTTACTAAAGCTCAGTTGTATTCACGTAACCACTATACGACCTAATCATACGACCTAATCCATCCACCACAAACACAATGAAAGTAACCTCATTATTGATCGCCTCAATCGTATCCATTGCTTCCGCACAAGCTGCGACAACCATTACTCAATGGACATTCAATGGCAGTGCCTCGGGCACAGACGTGCCCTCCACCGGCGTTGGCACCATCAGCAACATCGTTGTCACGAATACTTTTGCAAATGGTGCTGGGTCCAGTGATCCAGCTTTAACCGGGAATTCTGGATACAATACAACAGGTTATCCCTTGCAATCTGTTGGCAGTGGCACTGCGGGCATTGGAATCGCAGTAAGCACCGTTGGGTTTACTGCTCCCGCATTTACCAGTTTGGAAGTTTCTTTTGACCTTCGCTTAAGCAACGCTTCAAGCCGCTGGTATCGTGCAGATTACACGACAAATGGCGGCACGACATGGACGTTTGGCACGCCTACGCGCTTGGGTGTTCCACTCAATGTCGGCGATACATGGTTTAACGGCAATGTATTGAGCATTGCAGATCCTGCGGCCTTGAATAACGCTGCTTTCGGAGCACGTATTGTTTCGGTTTTCTCACCCGTTGCATTCACTCAGTTCAACAACAACACTGCATTTGCAGCAAACACTGCTTATGAAGTGGCGCGCAACACCACCTCTAGTTACGCTGGTAGTGGCACTTGGCGCTTCGACATGGTCACTGTCACGGCCGTCCCTGAGCCATCATCTGCATTGCTCGGTGGGCTTGGCGCACTGGCATTGATTCGCCGCCGTCGCAAATAGAGTCATTTCTTGTTTGGTGTTTGTAAAAAAAACCGAGGCCACCTGTCACAGGGTGGCCTTTTTTTGGGTGAAAAATATTTTTCTAATTTTATTTCTGCAAGCGCCTACGTCTCCCCAACAGTAGGATGCTTGAGACTAAGCCAAGTCCTAGGCTGCTCGGTTCAGGCACCAAGACGGCCCCATTGAGTGCCGTGGCAATGCCTTGGCTATAAGAAGAAATATTGGTGGTGAAGGTAAGGTTACCAAATCCGGCGCTGCTACCAACTTGCCCGCTAGGAGTGGCGATTGCCGTGAAAATTCCAGTCAGTTGCCACTCGCTACCTGTGTAGAAAAACGTGCCGCCACCAGAGTCGCCATTCGCGCCCTGGCCTTCATTGCTGGTGAGCCATTGGCCAGGGCCGGGCTGATCGAAATCAGTCGCGAAGCCAGTGGTGCTGTATGAGCCTAAAGAAAAAGTTCCCAGAGGGCCAGTAACGGGCGTCGGGATTTCTGAACCGTCAGGAAATTCGTTTTCCACATTGTTGGTGGCCCAGCGTTTGATGTGAGTGCTAGCCCAGTTGTAGCCGGTGCCAACTCCTAAGGACAAAGCATCTGATGTCGCAGGATTGATGGAAGCACTTTCAACCCTGTTCCTACCAAAGCCGATCATGACGACGCTATCGCCGCCCGCTGGGATGGCGGTGGCGAGCTTGATTGCTGGTAAACTCGGCACCGCCAAATCTGTCCTGCGGTAACGAATCAAGCGCAAATCTCCTCCCACTAAAAAGCCAAGGCCATCGCCATCCGCTTGGCGGTCGTATGCTAAGCCATCGATCGTGACCGTGGATCCATAAGAAGCACTAAAACCTATGTGACGTGCACTTAAAACCCAAACATCGGAAGTGGCTGCATTGTGCCCTAAATAGATGCCACTTGTCGTATCGCCTGGACTTACAAAACTGACCACGTTGTCGTAGATCGGGAAAGATAAGCCGAGCGCAGTTTCTAACTGACTACGCGTCGTATGATTGCTGGTATTCGCTCCCCCGTTGGCTCCGGCGACGATCAACGCTTGGGCCGATGTCGAAGCAAGAGCCAAGCCTGCTAAGCATCCGATGGTAAGTGGGTTATTAGGCATAAGTCTCATTACGATAGAATGTTCCAAAATGACAAGAGAATTTTGTCATGGCTGCACATCAAAAAATCGTTACCTATCAGTTAGATAACGCAAGATGTGCAGCTGGATTTCGCTTTCGGTTGAGGATAGGCCGCGTGGGCGTTATCCAGCTCTGGAGCTTCGAGTCCCGGGCAGGCTTCGAGGGTTTCGAGGCCAAGTTTTTTGAGCAGGGCGAGGTCTTTGGCGGCGGCAGGATTTTCTGCGGTGAGGAGGCGCTCGCCGTAGAAGATCGAGTTCGCTCCGGCAAAAAAGCAGAGCGCTTGAGTTTCATCGCTCAGGCGGGTGCGGCCCGCAGAGAGGCGGACTTTGGCCTTGGGCACTGCGATCCGCGCGCAGGCGATCATGCGGACCAAGTCGAGAGGATCGACTTGCGGATTCTCCGCGAGAGGAGTGCCCGGCATCGGCATCAGTGAATTGATTGGCACACTTTCCGGCTGCGGGTTAAAGCTCGAAATCACTTCTAACAGACGCAAACGATCGTCGATCGTTTCGCTAATACCTAAGATCCCGCCACAGCAAACGGACATGCCGGCATCTTGCACGTGGCGGATCGTGCGTAGGCGATCTTCGTAGGTGTGGGTGGTGACGATGTTTGGATAATGCTCGGGCGAGGTGTCTAAATTGTGGTTGTATGCGGTCACTCCGGCCTCGCGCAGAGCGACGGCTTCCTGAGCGCCGAGTTCTCCCAGCGTCACGCAAACTTCCATGCCGAGAGTCGATACATCTTTGACGATTTCTAACACTTGATTGAAGCGCTCCGTTCCGCCACGCACGCCGCGCCATGCCGCGCCCATGCAGAAGCGGGTGGAGCCATTTTCGCGGGCGGCGCGAGCGTGCTCCATGACGACGTCTTTGGAAAGCAGGCGCTCGCTCTCGACGTCCGTTTTGTAACGAGCCGATTGGGTGCAGTAGCCGCAGTCTTCCGAACAACCGCCGGTTTTGATGGATAAAAGGGTGCAGAGCTGAATTTTGCCATCCGGCCACTGAAGCTGATGCACCTCGTGAGCGCGCTGCAATAAATCAAAAAAGGGCAAGTGATAGAGCTGGTGAAGTTCTTGGAAGTTCATGATCGAGCAACTGTAAAATCTGCGGAGATGCTGGTGGTGAGTGGACGATGAAAGCAAGCAGTGTCTGCGGCGATGGCAAAAATAGCCGGAGCGGATTGTTATTTCAATTTGAAGACGATATTGACCGAAGTGGATGAGGCAATCGGCTGGCCGAGTTTGTTGATCGC
>RDZR01000043.1 GCA_004294095.1 Verrucomicrobiota bacterium | reverse complement strand
GGGCGGAAGTTAATGGTGATGGCTCGGCGGAAATCGCTATTGAAAATTGAGCCTCCAACATCGCTAAACGTTTCCCCTCCGTTTATTGAACGAATGAGGGTGACTTTTTCGGAGGCTGATCGGCGCCCGACTACCCACACTTCATCTTCGAAGCCGGGTTTTAGTGCGATCGAGTAGGAGCCGCGATCCCGTTTTTCGTTTTGATTTTCAGGATAAAGGTTGGCGCGACTGATGGTGGTGTAAATGGGAAAGGTCAGGCCGCCATCGAGCGAACGCATGATGTGCTCGCCACCATAGTAATAGACTTTGTTCGAGTTGGTAGGAACTACGGCAATGCCAAACGTTTCCATATCTTCATTGCTTTCAAAGCCATTGAAGGTTTGGAACCAAGTTTCGCCGCGATCATCGCTGCGAAAGAGGCCGAAGAGGTCGCCGCCATGATAGAGGCGCCCATCGTTGGCCTGCGCCCACGCGACAGTCCACCCGCCGGTATCGCCGGAGATGACTTGTTGACCAGTGATTTGAGCATTGGCGTGGGTGGCCGCTAATCCGCAAACAGCGGCTAACATGGTAAGGCGAGTAATACGCCCGAGGGTATCTAGGTTTGCGCCCAATTTGAGCGCAAACGGGTTGCTGTGTGATGTCATGGGTTTTGTGGGTTTTTTGTTTAAAACCTCAAATCGCCAAAGAGTTTTTGGCGGCGCATTCAGCCGAAGGTGGTAAACAATTTTGTCTATTACACCGGGGCCGAATAAAACTTTATCTAGGATTTAAACTTCCTTCAGACTTGTTGATTCGCGTTTTCGGTCAAGCGATAAAATAATTTCAAGCAAACAAATTTTTACGTTGACGAAAAAAAACGGGGCACCCGAAGATGCCTGTCTAATCAGATTTTGGGAGGGCACTGGGCCATCCCATGGTTTTTTGGGAGCTTACGGACTGACGTGCGTCAGCCTGATGTCATCGATGGTGAGCCACTGCTTGCCCGCATTGGCATCACCGTGGCGAAGGTCTTTGCGACTCAGAGCCCGTGCGCAGTCCACGAAAAGGCCCGCCTCTTTCGGGGCGGGCCTGAGTGGTAGGCGAAGTGGACGATCAGGCCGACCTTGCGGAGCGAGGTCGGCCATCTAGTCGGTGCTTAACGATAGAACTCCACCTCGGCGACGTTGCCGTAGCCGTCGTTGGGCGACAGGTAGCGGACGTAGCGGAAGGCCGTGCCGTTGGTGATGGTCACGGTGGTGAACGACATGGATGGTGTCGCTGAGATGGTGTGCAGGGTGGTGACGCCGCTGCTGAAGTCAGCGGTGTTGGAGCCCTGGAACACGCCTCCGACCATGCGGCCAGCCCAGTCTTGACGTGGGAAGTAGCGCACTTGCACGATTTGGTTGGCGGTGCCTAGGTCGAGACCGACCCAGATGCCGTTGGCCGAGGGGCCATCGAAGAACGTGGAGGTGCTGCCGTCCACCGCGCGGTCGCGGGTGTTGCCGCCGTTAGTCCACGAACCGGTGGTGCCGATGGTGGTGCCGGTGAGTTTCACGGGTGAACCGCCGCCGGAAGCCGCGTTGACGGTGAGCACCACAGTAGCCGAGCCGCTGCCGCCGGAATTGGTGGCACTGATGCCGACATTGCTCGTGCCGCTACTCGTCGGAGTGCCGCTAATCACGCCGGTGGAGGTATTTACGCTGAGGCCAGCGGGCAGGCTGGTGGCGTTATAGCTCGTGGGGCTATTCGATGCCGTGATGGTGTAGCTGAACGAGCTGTTCTGCGTGGCCGTCGCGGTGAGCGCGCTGGTGATCGCGGGAGCGGTGACCGTGCTGCCGGAGCCAGAGTAAAGCTCCAGTTCAGCGAGTTGCAGGATGCTGCCGCTCTGGTTGGCGGAGACATTCAGTCGATAGGAACTGAAGGTGCCGGGACTAGCGACGGTGAACACCCGCCGTTGGAGGCGAGCCGAGAAGGTCTCGTTGGAGCGGGTGTCAACCGTGGTCCAGTCATTGCCATTGTTGCTTCCCTGCAGTGTCCAATTCCTTGGATCGCGTTCCGGTGCGTCGTTCGCGCTGGTGACTGCGTAAGAGGTGATGGTCCAACTCGCACCGCTGCCGAAGGCATAGCGGATCCAGCCTGCATTGGAGAAGGTCAACCACTTGGTATTGACATTGCTGTCAAAAACTTGGGCCACAGCTTCATTGTTCGGTGAATCAGTGTTATTGGAAGTCGCTGAACCTCCGGTTGCGCGGTTCACACCAGATCCACCGCTTGCGGCGTTGACGGTGAGCGCGAGGGATTCGGTATCGGTGCCGCCGCCGTTGGTGGCGCTGATGCTGACATTGCTCGTTCCTGCGGCAGTCGGGGTGCCGCTGATCACACCGGTGGAGGTATTGACGCTGAGGCCTGCGGGCAGGCTGGTGGCGTTATAGCTCGTAGGGCTGTTGGTTGCGACAATCGAGTAGCTGAACGAGCTGTTCTGCGTGGCCGTTGCGGTGAGCGAGCTAGTGATCGAGGGAGGTGTCGCACTTGAGGTGGCGTATGTCACTTGATCGACCCATGCAGCATCGGCTCCAGCAATATCGGCTCCGTCTTTCACGTAGCGCCAACGCAGGGTTTGCGAACCGGATGGAACAAACACTGTTTTGAGTGTCCAATTTACTTCGCCGGAGATCGCTTCTGCAGAGGCTTGCTCGCCCCCGTTGATGGTAAAGCGCAAGAAGTCGTAAGCTGCCTCGGAAGAAATCCTCCAGCGGAAGGTCAACGTGCCTGGGCCTGTTACCGTAGTCTCGAACCAAGATTCCTGATTATGGTCGATAGTAGCACTCTTGGCCGCATCGACTCCATCGAATGTGACTGCGGTTTGACCTGTCCAGCCGGCGGTGCCGCCGACACTCCATGTAAGGTTGGAGTTATCCAGCGCATTTGCGAGAGTAATACCCGCTGCAGCGTTGACGTTGAGGACGAGGGTTTCGGTATCGGTGCCGCCGCCGTTGGTGGCACTGATGCTGATGTTGCTGGTGCCGGTTCCCGTCGGAGTGCCACTGATGACGCCAGTGGAGGTATTCACGCTGAGGCCTGCGGGTAGGCTGGTGGCGTTATAGCTGGTGGGGCTATTGGTCGCGACAATCGAGTAGCTGAACGAGCTGTTCTGCGTGGCCGTCGCGGTGAGCGAGCTGGTGATCACGGGTGCTGAGGGGCCACCGCCGCCGCCGTTGCCGGGACGGTAGAATTCCAACTCGGCCACGTTGCCATTGCTGCCGTTCGGTGACAGATAGCGGACGTAACGGAAGCTCGAGCCATTGGTGATGGCCACGGCGGTGAACGAGTTTGGTGCGTTGGTGGTGATGGTATGGAGGTTGACGACGCCGCTGCTAAAATCAGCGGAGCTGGAGCCTTGGAAGATACCGCCGTTCATGCGCTCGCCGAGACCGTTGCGAGGGAAGTAGCGCACTTGGTTGATCACTTGCGCGGTGCCTAGGTCGAGGCCGACCCAGTTACCGTTGCCCGAAGGACCGTCGAAGAACGAGTTGGTGTCTCCATCGAAGGCTTTGTCGCGGGTGTTGCCGCTATTTTCCCACGAACCGGTGGTGCCGATAATCGTGCCGGTCAACTTCGCTGGGGCGGCAGGATCGGGTGCGATGGTGAAGACCAGTGTGGACGAGCCGGTGCCACCGCTGTTGGTAGCGCTGACGCTGGTGTTCACAGTGCCTGCAGCGGTGGGAGTGCCGCTGATCACGCCGGTAGAGGTATTCACGCTGAGGCCTGCGGGCAGGTTGGTGGCGTTATAGCTCGTGGGGCTGTTAGTTGCGGTAATGGTGTAACTGAGCGAGGTAGCCACTTGCCCACTTTGAGTTAGGGCACTGTTAATGACCGGAGCTGGAGGAAGGGCGGCTGCAATAGTGAAGACTAAAGTGGACGATCCTGGTCCGCTGCCATTGGTAGCGCTGATGGTGGTATTGAAGGTGCCCGCTGTGGTGGGGGTGCCGCTGATCACACCCGTCGCGGTGTTTACGCTCAAGCCGTTTGGAAGGCTGCTCGCATTGTAGCTGGTCGGGCTGTTGCTTGCCGTGATGGTGTAGCTTAGCGCGGTGCCGACGTTGCCGCTTCTTGTCAAAGAGCTGGTAATGACAGGCACGGGCGCGGAGTTGACAGTTAGCGTCGCTGCCGAGCTGGTAGCGGTGCCCTGACTATTGGTGGCCACTGCGCGGAAGCGATCCCCGCTCATCGTGGTGGTGGTGTTGGACACCGTGAGGCTGCTGCTGGTAACGCCGGAATATGATCCTCCGTTTGACAGGTTGTTGAATGTCGAGCTGCCGTTGGCGGCGCGCTGCCACTGGAAGGTAGGAGCGGGGTTGCCGCTGGCACCGACGCTGAAGCTTGCGCTGCTTCCAGTTGTTACAGTGGTGTTCGACGGATTCGTGGTGATGGCAGGAGGGGTGGGCGAAGAGCCGGTGGCATTAAACGTATAGACCGCGCCGGATAGTCCGCCGCACCAGAAGCGGTTAGGATTGTTAGGATCTAGAGCAAATTTCCAACGGGTAACGCGGTCAGGATTACGCGTGCTGGGGAATCTCCAGGTGGCGTTGGTGAGCTGTTGCCAGTTAGTGCCGTTATCGGGTGAAAACCAAAGATCCCAAGTTGGTGCATTGTTGCGGCGCGCGTAAACAAGCACTCGGCCGTTGAAGGCATCGATGGAGCTGACACCTTGGAAATTATCGACCTGTATCCAGTTCACTCCGCCGTCGATCGAGGTGTGGAGATTAAAGTTTGTGCCTTGCCAGATACGCCCCTCCGTTTTCGGATCCACTGAGAAGCCTTCAACAGCGCCAAACGGGCGGCTACGGCTGGTCCAATTCGCACCTTTATCATCCGAGGTATAGAAACCGAAATCATCGGGTGTTGCATCGCCAAAATCATCTCTAATGATACAATAACGCTTGTTAGCATTGACCCCATCGCGTTCCAAGAAAGCGGATTTGAAATTTTCCTGCGCACTGCTGAACGAGCGGATCCCACCGAGGGCGGGGCCGAAGGTCTGGCCGCCGTCGGTGGAGCGGTGGATGGTGCCTGTGTCTGCACCCATGAGCACGAGAATGTCATTCGGATTGTTCAAATCGACGGTGCCGGCGGCGATCAGATTGCCTGGGCGCATCGCGCTGGTAGAAGGGAGGCCCGCAGCGGGTAACTGGGTCCAGTTAGCACCACTGTTGGTGCTCTTGATCATGACCGGAGCAACGCTAAAGTCGCCTTGCTTACCTCCGACGCCGTAGATTGTTTGACCGTTGCCCACAGGCATGACCTGGTGCATTACGTAGAGGTTACCATAGTTAATGTCCTTTTTGGCCACGGTGGCGAGCGTGTCGCTATTACCGCCGCCGTTGTGCACAAGAACCCCTTTATCGTTGCAGGGGAAGAGAGCTAGAGACGTATTGCCCTCGATCAAGACGGGTTTGTTTGTAACCACGCCGCGGACACCCTTGCAGATGAAAGTCCAAGTCTGGCCGAGATCGGTCGAGATGGAAGGGCCAGCCCCACCATCGGAGTAGATGGTGTTATCTTGGGAGACATCCTGCCAGATATCCTCGCGCATCCAGTTGTCGCCTTTTGCGATCTCCGTGGGCATATCGGCCCAGGCGGGAGTTTGAGCGGGGCTGGTGTTGTTCCGCGTCGAGCTCAGAAGGGTGATAAGGTTACCGGTGGGCCCGATGAGGAAAAGATTCCGAGTGTTATCCGAGAGCAGGAAATTACCGTTTCGCAAAGCGAGCAAATGGCCGTTTGAGCCTTTACCAGGATTGTCATCGGTCGCGAAAGAAATGAAGTAGGTGGAAACGTTGTTCCAGTCGGTAGCGTTAATCGCCCGGACCCAATTCGGAGTCGCAATGATGGCGATGTTGTTGCCGGGGACTTTACTCAATCCGATGGCAGAAATATTTCGGCCTGAGGTGCCAGCAACTAGAGTCCAGTTCGAGCCGCCATCGGTGCTCGCATAGACTCCATTTGAGGTGCCCACCCAAACGTGATTTGGGTTGGTAGGGCGAAAGTGAATGGAGTGCGCTAAGCGGTTATCGCTGTTAAAGGTGGAGCCTCCGACGGGTGCGAAAGAGGAGCCGCCGTTAGTGGAACGAATGAGAGTCACCTTATCGGTGGCATTCACGCGGCCAATGGCCCAGATTTCGTCCTCGGTGCCTGGTTTGATTGCGAGTTGAACTGCTCCGCGTCGGCGCTCTAGGCCTTCGCGACTGATTGTGGTGTAGATCGGCCAAGTTTCGCCGCCGTCGAGGGAACGGCAGACACGCTCGCCACCATAATAGTAAACTTTATTGGCATTGGTGGGCACCACAGCGACGCCGTAGCCAATCCATTCTTCATCGGATTGAAAGCCCCGGAGAGGCTGCGTCCACGATTGGCCGCGGTCATCACTACGATAAATGCCGTAGAGATCGCCGAGGTGGTAGAGGCGGCCGTTGTTGGCTTGAGCCCAGGCTACAGACCAACCGCCGTTGTCACCGGAGATGACTTGCTCGCTGGTGATTTGCGCGTTGGTTTGAGTGGAAGCTAATCCGCAAGCAGCGGCTAGCATGGTAAGGCGAGTGTATCGCCCGAGTGTATCTACGATGGCGCCCAACTTGAGCGCAAACGGGTTGCTTGGTGATGTCATGGGTTTTGTGGGTTTTGTTAAAACCTAAATGCGCCAAAGAGTTTTTGACATCTTATCGAGTCGAAGGCGTTAGACAATTTTGTCTATTCGATCCGCGACTAAATAAAAATTAATTTCAGGATTTAACTTCTTTCACACTCTTAGATTTCAGCTTTTGGTCAAGAGGTAAAATCATTCCTAATCAATTAAATGCAATTTTAAATTTACAAAACGCTAATAATAAACGATTTAAGTAAAATATTTTTTAATTTGACGAAACCTTTTTTCGTGAAGTCTCGAATCTCGATTTGTTCAAAAAGACTGTGCTTGTTTACCGACAGAGAATTATGACCGATGCAATATTTATCGTCGCCATGTATTGCATTGGACAACAATAGACATCTTTTTCTTTTTGTTAGAAAAATTCGTCACGCATCCATCAAAGCGTCTTTTAGTAGGCGAAGATACGTTTTTCTAGGCACTTCGTATCCGCCGAATTGGGCAAGGTGAGGAGTGAGCCATTGAGTATCTAACAGCACGTAGTTGTGATTTCTTAAAAAATCGACGAGGCCGACGAGGGCAACTTTTGAAGCATCTGTTTGTCGTGAAAACATGCTTTCGCCAAAGAATACGCGGCCCAGCGAGACGCCGTAGAGCCCGCCTTGCAAGCCATCATGATCCCAGGATTCAAAAGACATCGCGTGGCCTAACTGATAGAGCGAGGTGTAGCTCTCGATGATGTTTTGATCGATCCATGTCGATTCGCGCTCAGCGCAAGCAAGCATGACCTCAGTGAATGCGGTGTTGTATTTTATCTGATAGATTTTTTTAGCGATGGTGCGCTTAAGACTGTTAGAAATGTGAAAGCGATCATCGAGAGGAATGAGTCCTCGCATGGTCGGCTCGAACCAGCGGATTTCTCCTTCGTGAGCCATGGGGAAGATTCCCTGAGCGTAGGCCCCTAACAGAATGTGAGGAGGAATGACGTGCATCATGTATCATCGCCGCCGATGACTGTGGCGAAGGCGTTATGATCGTGAATGCTCTCGTGATTGACGGCGCTGACTTTGAAGGAAGCCACACGCGCATCCGCTTGAAGTAAAGCTGCCGCATTTCTAACCACGTCTTCGACGAAGACTGGATGATTATAGGCCTGCATCGTGACGAAGCGCTCGTCGGTTCGTTTTAAGAGAGCATACACTGGGGCGGAGCCGGATTGCTCGGCGATGGAAATGAGATCTTCTATCAGAATCATTTCCCAACTTCCATCCTTGGCCTTGGGGCGCACTTCGAGGGTGATGTAGCCGCGTTGGTTGTGCGCACCGTAGTCGCTAATTTCCTTGCTGCATGGGCATAGCGTCGTCACCGGCACTTTCACACTGAGAGTGAAGTCATCGCATGTCGCGCGTGAGATGCCGTGGAAAATAACATCAAAGCCGACTTTTGCCGCGGCTCCAGAGACGGGTGCTTGCTTGTTGATAAAGTAAGTGAATGCGACTTCGATGTGGGCTTCTTCGGCATCCAGGCGTTGCTTGAGATCGCGTAAAATCTGCGGCAGCGTGCGCATGGTGACTTCGCCTTCGTGAGTGCTTAGCACTTCGAGAAACCGGCTCATGTGCGTGCCTTTGAAATGATGGGGTAAATGCACCGACATCGAGATTTTCGCCACGGTGGTGAATGGCTGGCTGTAACGATCTAACACTTGGATGGGATAGCGCAGATCTGAGACACCGACTTGGTTGATCGCAATGCCACGCGAATCTCCGGTAGCTTGGATATCGGGCAATGATGAGGAAGAGGCCATGGGGTTAGATTGAAGCTTCATATTCCGCCCACGAAGAACTTGTTTCCCAGACGCGCACTCGCACGAGTCTGACATTTTCGCGCAGCGGGTAGGTAGTGCCGTTCTGCATAGACGCATTTTTGAGCACTGCCGCGGTAAAATCAAAGATGGTTTTTGCCATCAATTCGGTTGTCGGATCTTGATTTTCAAAACCGATGATGCGGTCCCCAAAGCGTGCCTTAAAATCGGCATAGGCCGGGTCAGCCGTATTCATGCAAAGAGCGTGATCGTAACTCTCTAACCAATGGCCGATGAGTTCTTTGATCAATTTAAAATCGCAAACCATTTCGTTAGAATCCAAGGTATTCGCCTCGATCACGAATTCGACTTTGCGCGAATGGCCGTGAGGAAATTGGCACTTATCCGGATGCTTGCTAAGCATGTGACCATTTTCAATTTCGAGTGATTTGCAAATTCGGTAAGGCATGGCGCTGTGCGAGAAAAAAGATGATTAAGCCAGCGGGCTGAGCGGCAGGGCGGGAGTTTGCTCATACAGCGTTGGATCCGGCAGGCCAGCGAGAATAAACGCCTCGCGTCGCTCCACGCAAGTGCCGCATACGCCGCAGTGGAGTTGTTGGCCTTTGTAGCAGGACCACGTCATGGAAAAATCCACGCCCAGCTCGGCCCCTCGCTTGGCAATCATCGCCTTATCCATGGAAATAAATGGCCGGATCAACTCGATGCCCGCGTAGGTGCCCTCGCGCATGGCAGCGGCCATTGCTTGCATGAATGGCTCGCGGCAGTCTGGATAAATTGCGTGATCTCCCGAGTGGGCTGCAATTACTAAGCCCTCGACGCCTTGACTCTCCGCAAAGCCCGCCGCGATGGCCAACATGATGCCATTGCGAAATGGCACCACCGTCTTCTTCATCGAAGCCTCTGCGTAGTGGCCATCCGGAATCTCGCCACCGGATTTCAAAAGATCGGACGCAAAATGCTTGGCCATGAAATCGAAAAAAATCGTCTCATGCCTGATGCCTAACAGATTTGACTGATACTCGGCAAACTGGATTTCGCGGTCGTTATGCTTTGAGCCGTAGTGAAAAGACAGGCAGCAAACCACATCGTGCTGAGCGTGCGCATCATGCAGCGCTACCACGGAATCCATGCCGCCACTCAACAAGACGCACACTTTCATCGCGGTGCTTCATGCGTTTCTGGAAAGCGCGCCTCGGCTGTGAGTTGGATGCCGCCTCGGGGAGAAAATTCCCCCCTCACCATGATTTCTTTGGGCTTCATGATGGCGACTAAATCATCTAAAATCTGATTCACAATTTCTTCATTAAACGCCGGCAAATTACGAAACGATGCCAAGTAAAATTTCAAACTCTTCGTCTCCACGCATAGTTCATGCGGCACGTAGCGAATCAAAATCCGCGCGGTATCCGGCTGGCCTGTCACCGGGCAGAGTGAGGAAAATTCTGGGCAATTGAGCGTGATGAAATAATGCCGTCCAGCGCGTTGGTTGGGGAAAACTTCAAGCGTCGCCTCCGCTGGGCTTGCTGGCAGCGCATGTTGGGTCTGGCCTAACATCGAAAGGTTCTTTAAATCATCACGGCGCGTCATGGCGGGATTATCGAAAGCATCGCCGCGAGGTCGATTCTTTTTCGTCTAACATGATTGCTCCTCCGCCATGCTTGACTCTCGCGGCGCACACGTTCTGATAAGGACATGATTTTCCCGCTGTCTGATGATGACCGGATGCTGATTCGTCCTGCATGGGTCACGCACGGATTGATGGCCGCAAATATCATGATGTTTCTCTATCAGTTAGCCAATCCGGCGTTCACGATGGGCTACAGCATGGTGCCGTATGAAATGACCCACGGCGTGGATTTGATCGATTCCCAATCCACTCAACAAGCGATGCAGATGGGCCATACATCGGGGCCGGTGCCGATTTATCTGACGCTGTTATTTTCGATGTTCATGCACGGAGGGTGGGCCCATCTTGGTGGAAATATGCTCTATCTTTGGATCTTCGGCGATAATGTGGAGCATCGCTTCGGGCACGTGCGATTCCTCGCGTTTTATCTGTTGAGTGGCTTGGTCGGAAGTCTATGTCAAATCATGCTCAATACACAAAGTGTGATCCCGAATCTTGGCGCTTCGGGTGCCATTTCCGGAATTCTCGGGGCCTATCTCGTGCTCTTCCCACGCAATCAGGTGATGGCGATATTTTTGTTCCGCATTGTGCAAATTCCTGCGCTGTGGGTGCTCGGGCTGTGGGTGGTGATGCAAATTTTCAGCGGCTTTGGCACGCTCAGCTCGGTGGGCGAGACCGGTGGCGTGGCATATGGCGCGCACTTGGGCGGATTTTTCGCTGGATTGGCGATGGGGATTTTCGCACGCATCATGATTCGCGAAGAACCGGACACGGCATTTAGGAAAATTTACGACCGGCAACGATAATTTCCACCGGTGCTGATGGCCTTTCAATCTCAGCGTTCCTCTGCGCCGTAATCCAAGGATTCCAATTCCTTTTCCATGTGCTCCATGAGCTCTTGCATTTCTCTCAAGTGGCTCATCATGCGTTCTTCCGTAGTCTGTGTGGGGCGCGCTTGTGGCACCATCGGGCGGCGGCTGGCTTGCACGCGTTGTTGATTTTCCAGCGTTGCCTCTTGCATCGCCAATGCTGGCTCAAGCGGTTTTGTTTCTAACAAATCAATCACCGCCGAGGCCGGCATGATGAACGAGCGCGTGCGGTCCGCACGAGCCATCGTGATGCCGACCACCTCGCCTTTGAGATTGGTCACTGGCCCACCAATTTGATTCGGTGATGGCCGCATGTCCGATTGGATCACGTTTGAAAAATCGCTTCTTACCTGACTAATCGCTCCGCCCATGCGCTCCATTTGTTGTAGGCGGGCGTTGGAAAAATCTGGGGTTTCTGGCCGTTCTGCCACTTCCACTTGGATGTCTTTTTCTTGGCCGGCGATCAATGCTTTGAGCTTGATTTGTTGTCCGGGGGTGACGTTGGTGAGTGCGTTTTTCAGTTCTAACAGCCCAGAAATTTTACGGTTATTTAATTCGAGAATCACATCGCCGATCTTCAGCCCAGCTTCTGCTGCGGGTGATTTTTCTTTGATGGTCTGGATTTTCACACCGGGCCCAGCAAACGCGCGCGCGGCACCAATGCCGATAAATGCCTGATTTGTCTCGCGAAGATTGCGTTCTAACACACTCACGATGCCAAACGCCGCCACTCGTCCATTTGGCTGCGGCGCGGCAAGAAATGCTCCCAACTCCAGCGGCGATTCTTGCCATTTTACGGGGGTGAGGGGATTGCCTTCAAATTCTAACAGTGCGAGATCTTCGTCACGATAAACACCGGTGACCGTGGCGGGCATCAGCGCGCCGTCACCCACTTGAATGCGCAAAGTGCCCTCGGCCGTGGCGACTTCACTCCACTTGCTCAGGATGTGATCGCCATCAGCAATGACCGTGCCGTAGGCGATGCGCTTTCTACCGGCCCAGATGCGCACGGTGGATTTTGCTGAATCTGTTAGAACGGGCGTGAGAGCTTTTTGAATCTCTAACTGTTGGAGATCGATCGTCCGTTGTTCGTCGGGCCGGATCAATGGAATCTCTTCTTCAGCGTGAAGCAGAGCAGATGAAATGGCTGTTAGAAAAATCAGGGCAAGGCGGAGTTTCATCAAAAATTTCTAAAGTTAGTTTGCAAAGAGATCCCCACGGCGGGCCAAAGTGAGATCAAGCTCACGATTGCCACGCTCATTGGTCACTTGGAGTTGAATGCGCTCACCGGCATTTTTTTTGGCAACCATCACGGTGAGTTCTTGGAAATTTCGGACCTTCGCACCATCGATGCCAACGATGCGATCACCAATGCGCAAGCCAGTTTTGGCCGCTGGCGAGTTTGGAGCAACCGATCCGATCAGCACGCCTGCGAGCCCGCGCGAGGGGCTGGGGCCAATGCCGATGACTGGCATGTCCGGATTGGCCAATGGGTTCATTTGCAGTTCACCCCAAGCCTCGCCCTGCAGCATGCGATCCCAATCTTCGCGGAAGCCATCGATGCCAGCATGATTGTTGTTAGAAAGTGAATTGCCAATCGATGAATGGATGCCCACCAGATTTCCATCCAGATCAAAAAGTGGCCCTCCGGAATCGCCACCAATGAGAGTGCAGTCAGACGTTAAAAAATTGCCAGGACCTTTGGAGACGATGCGTCCGAAGCGCACCGGCGGCGTGCGTGCGGCATCGTAGCCCGTCGAGTGGCCGAGCGCGATGACCCATTCGCCAGCATCCAAATTTCGAGATTTTCCGAGATTCACAAACGGCCACTTGCCTTCATCGATGATGCGCACCATGCCGATGTCCTTCGAATAATTGGCTCCTAACACTTTTCCCTGAACTTGCTCTCCATCCGGGAAAACGACGCTGATTTCCTCAGCACCTTGAATCACGTGCGCCGCAGTTAGAATCAGGCCATCGGCCGAGATGATGACTCCGGATCCAGATGAACCGATCGATTCCGAAACCAACGCCACCGTCGCTGGCAATACTTGTTGGGAAACTTTCAAGACACTCGCTTCAAGCTCGGCCAAATCGTCGATGCCACCAATCGGCGCTTGAGCACTCAAAGCGGCGCATTGAATTGCCACTGCGGTCAAAATCAAAGCCGGAGTTTTTATGGTTTTAGGAATCATCGTGCTGCTGGTAAAACGATCATTCCGGCATCTTTTGTCTCAAAATAATCGCATTGGAGTCGTTCGTATAACTCGACTATACTGCTCTTGCCGATGAGCAAAAGCAACCCCACAAAAGAAAACCGCTACCGCCGAGATCTGAAGCAAGCATCATCTGTTAGATCTCCAAACTGGATCTCATTGCTCCTGTTTTGGCCATTTTACTTATTTACCATCCTCACGCGTCCGCTCGGCCAACCAATCAAATTTTTCGCGAGATTATTCGGTTACCCAATGGTTGCGGGACTTTATTTGTTCGCCTGCCTCGCGGTGATTTATGGCTACCGTGCGAGTCAGTATGATCTCACAAAAATTCATGCGATGCCGGAGCGTTCGGTGATACGTGATCGTCTCGGCGAGGAAATCGGAAGAATCCATGGAGAAAAGCGCTCCATCGTTCCATTGCACCAAGTCGCTGAGTCATTTCGCAAAGCAATCATCGCCCGCGAAGATGAGCGATTTTATCGTCACGGAGCGGTGGATCCGATAGGAATCGTGCGTGCATTTTTGAAAAATCTATCAGGCAAACGCGAAGGAGCATCCACCATCACGCAACAGCTCTCGTCCGATATATTTCAGCTCAAACGAGGCGAGCGTCGTGGGGATCTGCCACGTCAGTTAGATCGAAAAATGTTAGAAGTGGCGATCGCTTTCCGCATCGAATCCAAGCTGGACAAGGACGAAATTCTCGAAGCCTACATCAACCAAATTAACTGGGGCAGACAGATCAAAGGCGTGGGAGAAGCGTCGCGGATTTATTTTGAAAAGCATCCCTCAGAGCTATCTCTCTCACAAAGTGCCCTGCTGGCTGGCATTGTTCGTGGGCCAGATTCATTCAACCCATTCCGTTCGTTAGATGCCGCCACTCGCGAGCGCAACACCACGCTCGAGCGCATGGTCGTGGCCAAGGCGATCACTCGCCGCGATGCAGATGATGCCAAAAAAGAGGCGATTTTGGTGAGGCCGATCTCGCGCCGTGATTTTCACGAATCCTATGCGGTGGATGCAATCCGCCGCGATTTAGAGGTGATTTTAGAAAAGGAAAATATCGAACTCGGCGGCTTGGAAATCATCAGCACCATCGACTCTCGATTGCAAAGCAAAGCCGAGCAATCACTGGATGAAAGAATCCGGAAAATTGAATCGCGCTCCGGCTACCCGCATCAAACGCGCGCCGGATGGAATGCAAAGCCGGCCGAATCGCGCGGTGAGCCAGAATATCTGCAAGGCGCCGCCGTGGTCATCGAAAATCGCACCGGCGCGGTGATCACCCTCGTTGGCGGCCGCGATGCAGATGAGTCACGCTTCCATCGCGCCAATCAAGCGCGGCGGCAGTTGGGTTCGATTTTTAAGCCATTCGTTTATCTAACAGCTTTTGATGAAGGCCTGCGACCAGAGACCATCATCAGCGATGGTCCGATCCAACCCGGAGAAATCAAAGGCGGTGGGCGCTGGCGCCCGCAAAATTCCGATGGCAAATTTTTGGGCATGCAGCCGGTATCCGTCGGCTTGATTCGTTCGCGCAATACGATGTCCGTGCGAGTTGGAAATTATGCTGGATTGGATCAGACCAAAGAAGTCGCCTTGATGGCTGGTTTCATGGGCGAGATTCCCGATAATCCATCGTCTTTTCTCGGCTCATGGGAAGCATCCCCGTGGGAGGTGGCAACCGCTTACACCATTTTTCCTAACGAAGGAGTGCGTTACCGTCCCTATCTGATTTCCGAAATTAAAGACCGCGATGGCAATGTGCTTTACAGCACGCCGCCACTGCCTTTCCAAGCTGCCAAAAGTGGCTCCGCATGGTCGGTCTCGCGGATTTTGAAAGAGGTGGCCACTCGTGGCACGGCATCATCGATCGGGCGCTTAGGCTTTGATAAACCTTGTGCCGGAAAAACGGGAACGACCAACGATTTCAAAGATGCGTGGTTTGCCGGTTACACGTCCACTCTCACCTGCAGCGTTTGGGTGGGGCTTGATACTCCGAAAAAAATCTATCAGGGAGCCTACGGTGGCACCGTCTCACTTCCTGTTTGGGTGGACATTATGAAAACGGCCGATCGCCTTGGCTACAAATCTGGCAAACTTAATTCCAAGGTCGCTCTAACAGAAATTGAACTTTGCCGGCTTTCTGGAAAGCGTGCCACATCTGGCTGCCGTGAAGCTGGCACCGCCTACATAGATCAAGTTCCCAAAGACATTGCGCTTGAAGAAAATGATCTGTGCCCGATTCATCCGGCGCGGGCGATCGCCGTCGATGAGTCTGAGGCGGGATTGCCAGAAGACGTGCCTCAGCTTACTGATGAGCATGTGCTGCGTGCGATTCCGGTGGAGGAAGAGGGCACCGACGTAGAATTTCCAATGCGGGCGATTCCTGTAGAATGATCGGCTCGTCTTATGAGTTGAATAGTTAGGAAAAGTTAATTACATTGTGCATATGAAACACGGCGCACTGCTCGGAACATGCGTATGCTTGGCATGGATCATCGGCACATCCACATCCTGTCGCAAAAAAACAGAAGCGGCGGAAAAGGATTTGGGCACCGCTGGCTATGCCATGAATGAAGAAGGCTGGTTCCGGGCGAGTCGCGAGAACGATAAGGTATCCATGGCCAAATTCGTCGAGGCTGGCTTCGCCTTTGATACTCGAAACGCTGCGGGCGATAGCGCCTTGCATGAAGCTGCAACGCATGGTGCTGAGAATAGCGCGAAATTTCTGTTAGATCGTGGCATGTCTGTGAACGTTCTCGGCGCAAACCAAGCGACGCCGCTGCACCGAGCCGTCGCCGCAGATCAGACGGCAATGGTCGATTGGTTGCTCAAGCAAGGTGCCGATCCAAATTTGAAAGATGCCGAAGGATACATTCCGCTGATGACGGCAGTGCGCGAAGGCAGACCCGGCTCGGTGGAAATTTTAGCACCATACCATCGCGATCAAATGGATGATGCACTTCTGTTAGCAGCGATGATTGGCCGGGCAGATGTGATTGATTCGCTCACTAACTTTGGCGCATCTGTTTATGCCAAGTTAGATGATGGCCGGACGCCGCTGATGGTCGCTGCAGAAAATGGCCACAGCGAGGCGGTTGCACTTTTGTTAGATATTGGTGCCAGTCGTCACACGACAGACCCGCTTGGAAGAACGGCGGCTGATTTTGCGGCGGCTGCCGGCCATCGCGAGCTGGCGGCCAGCATGGGACGTCCGCCGACGGCCGAGGAATTGGCACTCGAATCCACCGAGGATATTGGACGTGCATTGAATTTTTCCGTCGAGCGCGCACTGGTAAAATCCGGTGCTGCAGGCGTTGCCGAATTGGTTGAAAATGCCGCAGAGCAGACTGCCGCTTCCGCTTCCGAAAAAGATCTAACAGATGCTATCGAGCCTGATGAAGATCTAGCAGAAGCCTCACTGCCGCTTGAGGGGCAAGTATTGAGTCGTAAGGTTTCGGCACCGGCAGAGCCACGGGCGAAATCTGCGGCGAACGCTGATCAAGTTGAGATGCCGCCCTTGGTGATGAGAGCGTATCACCAGCGTGAATTGCCTTTGGTCTTAAAAGAGGGTGAGGATCGTTCGTTAAAAGTTGCGATCAAAGGCCGAGAGCAAGAGGCGCAAGCACCCCAAGTTGGGCAAAATATTCCCGGCTCGCGCTTGCAAGTGCTGCGAGTCTATCGCCGCATGGAAGATAGCAAATTGACCGATGGTGCGCCCGTTGAAGTCGCAGTGATGGAAGTGCAAGATTCTGTCACGGGCGAGCAACGCGAGTGGACCAGTGGCAATACGATCGATTCTCATGACCCAGTTGCCCTCGTTGAAGACGCGGCGACGGGACGGCGCTACGTTGCCGCTCCAGGCCAGAAATTCCGCTCCGAAGATGGCACTGAATACAGCGTGACCGACGTGCGGCCCAATCAATTGATTATTGAAGAAACTGCCACTGGGGCAGTGCAAACTCTGCCACTTCGAGGACCACGCGGATAAACGATGAGCGATTCAACTTCACCTTCCATGCAACATTCAGCCGCCGTCGAGCACGGCGAACCGGTGCGCCAATTTTCGATTCTTTTACCCAACCGAGTAGGCGCTCTAGCAGCTTTGGTTAAACTGATGCGGGCATCTTTGATCGAGGTCATTGGCCTCAGCGTTCAAGATTCTCGCGATGCGACGATCGCACGCATGGTCGTCTCCGATGCCGATGCGACGTATCGTTTATTTATCGAAAAAGGCATTCCGCATACTGTTTGTGAATTGGTGGTGATTGCGATGCGGGAATCTGGGCCCGGTCTGCTGCAGACGTTGGATTCGTTGATGGTTGCGGAAACGAATATCGATTTCGCGTATGCCTTGCTGCCAAGCCCGGAAGGACAATCGATGCTGGCCATGCATGTGGAAGACTATGAATTCGCAACTTCCATCCTCCACCAAAGCGGCTTCAAGCTGATCTATCAAGAAGACCTTAGCCGTTAGATTACGCACCAATTCTGTTAGATTTGGTGGCATCTATCAGAGGTTTCACAAAATCGATGACCGCAGCTGTTGGATTTTCAAGATTCAGCTCGATTTGCTTGACCAAGGCGGAGCCGACGATCACGCCATCCGCAGATTGAGCAACCAGCGCCGCTTGTTCTGGATTTGAAATGCCGAAGCCAACGCACACCGGAACGCTGCTGTGCTCTTGAATCGATGCGACCAATTGCGCCACATTTGCGGCAGGCCCACCATGGGCTCCAGTGACTCCCGTCCTAGAAAGTGCGTAGATAAATCCTTCCGCAGACTGGGCCAGCATGCGGATGCGCGCAGGCGGCGTGGTGGGCGCGATCAAGCGAATTTGCTTGAGTAATTTTTGGTTAGAAAAACCTGCATTGAGTGAAGCTTCATCCGGCGGTAAATCTAACAAGAGAATGCCATCCGCGCCTGCTGCCGCGGCCTCGTTTTGGAAGACCTCGTAGCCGTAAGTGAAAATGGGATTGAGATAGGTAAAGAGAACAATCGGCGTTTGGTGCGTTTCTCGAAAGGCGCGGATCAAGTCTAAAACACGCGACGTGGTCATGCCAGATTTGAGAGCGCGTTCTGCGGCCATTTGATTGACGATGCCATCGGCCAAGGGATCTGAAAATGGCAGGCCCAGCTCGATGATGTCCACGCCCGCATCCGCGAGTGCTCGGCAAATATCGAGGGATTGTTGAAAATTTGGATCTCCGGCCGCGACGTAGGCGATGAAGGCTTTTTCGGAATTTGCGCGCAGGCGCTCAAAGGTGGCATCAATACGATTGGTCATAAAAAAATCAGCGGCGAGAGATGTCGTTTCTAACCACGTTTGGCAAGTGATTCGCAGCCTTTGATGTCTAATTTACCAGAGGCGAGCACTGGAATTTCAGCGACGGGAATGATGGCTCGTGGGCACCACAATGCGGAGCAACCTTCATCTAACAACTTGTAGCGCAAGTCGATGCACTCTTGCTCCAACGCCGGTCCGGCGACGGTGGATAAAAGTAAAATCGCTTCACCTTTTTGTTCATCTGGCACGCCGACGACTGCGATGCAACGCTCGGACTCTTGATCGAGGCCGAGCACTTTATTGATGGCCGCTTCGACAGATTCGTGCGGCACCATTTCGCCTGCGATTTTAGAAAATCTCGATAGACGCCCCTCGATGTAAAGGAAGCCATCTTCATCAAGGCGGCCGACATCACCGGTGCGGAACCAGCCATCTTTGGTCAGCACCTCTGCGGTTTTTTGAGGTTGATGTAAGTAGCCTTGAAAAACATTCGCGCCCTTCAACCAAATCAAGCCTTGTTGATTCACAGGCACCGCCGCATCTGTCACTGGATCTGTGATGCGGATGGCAATGCCAGGCAACATTTGGCCCACGGACCCAACTCTGGAACAAGGAATCATCGGCTCGCCCTTGCTCACGATGGGGTCCGGTAAATTGACATTGGTCGCCGGTGATGTTTCTGTTAGGCCATATCCTTGCTGCGGGATAATCCCAAATTTTTCTTCAAACGCACTGGTGAGATTGGCGGGTAATTTTTCAGCACCGGTGACGACGAGTTTGAGTGAGGAAAGTTGTGTAGGATCGATGCGCTTCATGTAGCCGCGCAAAAAGGTGGGCGTGGCCAACAAGACGTGCACTTGATGAATCGCGATCAATTCTGCTAGACGTTTGGTTTCTAACGGACTTGGGTAAGTCACAAGATCGATGCCCTCGATGATTGGGAACCACAATGTCACAGTGCAGCCAAAGGAGTGAAACAA
Source organism: Verrucomicrobiota bacterium (assembly GCA_004294095.1). GTDB lineage: Bacteria > Verrucomicrobiota > Verrucomicrobiia > Verrucomicrobiales > Akkermansiaceae > Luteolibacter. The sequence continues at coordinate 30,100 of RDZR01000043.1, read as the reverse complement.
CGGCAAGCAGCCCAAGATCGAGGCGGGTCTTTTTAAATCCAAGCGAGTGCCAAATTGGCAGACGTTGGCTAACACATTGCGATGCGAGAGGGCGACTCCTTTGGGCTCGCCGGATGAGCCGGATGTGAAGAGAAGAATGGCTTCATCATGATCACGTTTTTTGTCTGCACCTAACAGTTTTGCCAACCAAGTCGCCGGCAGAAATTTGCTGATGATGGCCCATTTGATCATGTCCTTTTTCAAGGTCGGTAAAACGCGCTCGATCAAAATGAGGTCGCGATTCGGCGGCCAAGGGAATGAGGAAATTTTCCGCACAAATGGATCTGCGGTGATGAAGCGATCGACATCGGCTTGCCGGATGCACGAGCGAATCGCCTCATGGCCGGCGGTGAAGTTGAGATTGACGGGAATTTTTCCGGCAAAAATAACTGCTAGATTCGCAATGAGACCACCTTTGCCCGGCGGCAAGACGATGGCGACTCGTGGCTTATCCGTTTCTTCGCGCAAGTAGCGTGAGAGTGCGATTGCCGCAGCGAGGACTCGATCGTAGGGGAGCTCCACATCATCGGATCCATCTAAAATGCGGTTGCTGCGCCCGTGGAGTTTGAGCCCTTGGAGCAGAGCGATGGCCAGCGAGGAGCGGAGAAATTTTCGCTCGCTGTATGCTTCTTCATAGGCTTCTAACAATTTTTCATGGTAGGCAGCTGGAGATGATTCACTCGCGGGGATGAGGTGGGCGATCGAATACGTCGCGATGGGTAATGCGCTTGATTTTTCGATCCTCAAGTGAGACTCGCGCGGCAGATCGATGGCTATCGGCAAGATCGGCAAAGCAAACGCGCACAGCACTTTGAGATGAGGGCTTGGAATGTGGCATGCCGACGCTTTGCGAATCGCAATTTTCGCAGGCACATAGATCAGCACGTTGCCATTTTGGATCGCGGCGCTGAGTTCTTTGCCCGCCGCGGCAGGATTGGCATCGTGGGCTGAGAACATCGCGCCTGACGATGATTTTTCGAGCAGGGATTGAGTGGACGCATCAAATGATGTTTTTTCCTCAATGAGCCACGTGATTTTTCGGCCGGTGAACATACGTTCCATTTCGGCGAGCAATTCTGGATGGAAACGTGAAGGAATCACCAAACAGCCTGTGCTTGGTATTCTCGTCGCATTCAAAAGCGTGATGGATCCTGCGGGCATGGTGGTGGATAGGAAAAGACGAAAAGCCAACTTTTCAGGTGCGCACAAATATGCGGATTTTATCAATGCCCGCACGGATTTTTTATGAGAATCTCCGATGGCCGCTCATTTGTTACCAGTCTGCGGCAAATAATCAGTTGATTATGGCCTATTCGAGGCGAGAGAAGTCTCGGCTAACGCCTATTTTCATCCGTGCAAAATAACCATGACCGAACTACAAGCACCCACCAGCCGCGCATTTTTGCCTTATCCAGTCTCAACGTTGAGTCCGCCGATCATCCCGAATGATCTCACTTCTTTCAAAACCCGCGGCATTTCCGAAGTTGAAAGGGAGCTGCAGCAAAAGCTCAAAGAAATTCGCGAACTCTACATTCAAACGATCGATCATTTTAATTGGAACAAGCTCGTTTATGAGGCGGACATTCAGTTCGAGCCCATCGTTGGGCAGACTTATTATTTGTATGAAATCAACCGACGGAATTTACTTTCCATGATTTCTCCCGAGGAATGGTCACATAAATATTTGGCGACGGTGCGCTTGAACGTCGATCGTCAATGGCTGCTGGTGGCCGTGGCAGATAACGTGGATCCGAAAGCGATCTTCGGGACGAAAGAGGAGGATTTTTAAACGCCTGCCGATGATCAAGCGGCGGATTAATTTTCTAACGAAAAATAACCATGACCGGACGATGGTCAGACGCATGGATCCAATCAGCATCATCAAGGATGCGTGATCGATCGTAGCGCACTTCACTCTTGAGAGCTTCACTCACGAGCACAAAATCGATGCGTGAATAAACATCGTGCAAAGCCCAGTGATGTGTCCAAAATTCGCCGCTGCGGTCGCGCGCTGGGATGGGTGTTAGATAGCGTGGCTTGCCGTAACTGCTCAGGATTTTTTTCATCGGTCGCGAGCTGCGCGTGTCATTGAAATCGCCATAGACGATGAGGCGAGCAGCCGGTGTTTGGTCAAAAATTGTCTCGATGTGTTTGCGCAATAATTTCGATTCTTCAAAGCGGATGGCTTCTTGGTCCCCTTGGTCACTTGCGCGTTTGGACTTTAGATGGACTCCCAGCAAACGATACTCTTTGCCGCGCGCGGTGAGAGTCACATCGAGGATGCCGCGATTGATTGGATGGGATTTACCATCGAGCTGATAGGATGCGACTTTCGGCACGGCTGAGCCAGTGATCGGAAAGCGCGAGAGCAGTCCAAGCCTTCGATTTTCATCGCCGCCTTGGGTGAAATGGCTGAATGGCAAATCGATCCCTTCTTGTTTAAGGCGAGTTTGAATTTCTTTTAAATCATCGGGCTGCCCAATTTCGCATAGCCCTAACACATCGGGATGGTGACGCGAAAGAAGATGGATGGCGGCTATTTTTTCGGCATCCGGCTTGGGTGCATTTTGGGTTGTTTTCCCATCCGCATATCGCTCCATGAGCAACCAGTTTTTGACGTTGTAATTGATAAACCGGAAGCCGGTTTTGGTGGGCGCGCTGCCTTCGTGTTTGCGCATTTGGTTGCCTTCCGCGGCGGGCAGGGGATCATCAAGATCTTCTGCATTCTGCTCTGGTTGGATGGGTGGCTGGCTACCTAACAGATCGCTGGTGGCAGTCGAAGAATTTGATCGTTCACAGCTGATCGTGGCGGCTAAAAATAGGCCGATGCCTATCATGCAGAAAAAAGCTCCAATCGAAATTGGAGCTTTGCGATGTAAAGTGATGCTGCAAAAACTGCGCAGCATGTTTATGAATCTTTCGATTCTTTGCCGGGCGCCTCTTTAACGCGTGTTTCTGTTTCAACGCGAGTGATCTCGTGCTCAAACTCGTCCTTCGCCTTTTTGAATTCGCCCATGCTTTTTCCGATGCCGCGCGCCAATTCTGGCAGCTTTTTTGCACCGAAGAGCAATAATACAATGATCAAAATGACGATCATTTCTTGTGTTCCAAAAGGTCCCATAATCGTAAGTTGTTGAGAAAAGGTAGAGTCGCAGGATTAAGAATGCAACGGAATAAGTCTGTGGCGATGGACGTTAGGTTTTATCCTTGATCGATGGTTTTTTCACTCGCCGCGTCAATGATGGCAAAACGTTCGCGATTGAGCGTTGGATCCGATCGGAAAATTAAGCGGCCGCTGTGTGAGCGCTCCAACTCAAGTAACAACTGAGAATCCTCGGTTTTGAAACGATTCAACACGTCGCTATTCACCACCACGATGAGATCGCCTGGATTGCCGCGCTGACGTTGGATCACCGCGTGCAAGCGGCGTTGAATTTCAACCGACATGGTCATCGGCGTCTTGACGCGTCCGCGGCCCTGACAATACGGGCATGGCTCATACATCGAGTCCCGCAGTGATTCATTGAGCCGCTGGCGAGTCATTTCCATCAGGCCAATCTGAGAAATTTGCAGCACTTGGGTCTTTGCTTTATCGCGCTTGAGTCGGTCTTTGATCGCTTTGTAAACCGTCTGCTGGTCTTTGCGGTGGCGCATATCGATCAAGTCGATGACGACGAGCCCGCCGATGTTGCGCAAGCGCAGTTGGCGGGCGACTTCGGTTGCCGCTTCGATGTTGGTTTCCAGAATCATTTTATCGACGTCTTTCGATCCGCGATTGCGGCCGGTGTTCACGTCCACCGCGATCAATGCCTCGGTCTCATCAATCACGATGTAGCCGCCGCAGGGTAACCAAACTTGCCGCGAAAATGCCTCATCGATTTGCTTTTGAATGCCGATTTTTTCAAAAATCGATTCGCCTGCCGGAGGCATGAAATGCACCCGCCGTTTGGCTCTGCGGGAAATTTTTCCAGCAATCTGGCGGATCGTCTCCGTGGTCGCTTCGTCATCACAAATGATTTGATCGACTTCATCTGTTAGGAAATCGCGAGCGGTGCGTTCGATGAGCCCCGGTTCTTGGAAAATGCAAGCAGGGGCCGGGTTGTTCGCACGGCGTTGTTCGATTTCATCCCATTGTTCTAACAGCATTGCGAGGTCGCGCACGAAGTGGCGCGCGCGGGTGCCTTGCGCCACGGTGCGCATGATCACGCCCATGCCATCTGGCACTGATAGTTTTTGCACAATTTTGCGCAGGCGGGTGCGCTCTTGTGGGTCATCAATTTTGCGAGAAATACCGAATTGTTCGGTGAATGGCATGAGGACCAAATAGCGCCCGGCGAGGGAAATATTCGTCGTCACACGCGGCCCCTTGGTGCCGATCGGTCCCTTGGATACTTGAATGACAATCTCCGAACCGATCGGATAGATGTTAGGAATATCCTTCGAGGTAATTTTGCTGACTTTTTTCTTCTGGCGGCCTTCGCGCTCGATCTCTTCTAGCCCAGCATCGAGCGCGGCGGGAATGGCATCCCAAAAGTGCAAGAACGCATTTTTATCGAGGCCGATATCGACGAACATGGCTTTGAGCCCGCTTTCGATGTTGCGGACTTTACCCTTAAAAATACCGCCGACGATGTTTTGATCTCCTTCGCGCTCGACGGTGTATTCTTCGAGTGTTCCAGATTCTAACAGAGCGACTCGGCGTTCGAGTCTTTCGTGGTTGATGACGATGGTGTTGCCAATGCTAGGGTCGGGCTTGCCAATTCCTAACAGGCGTTTGATGTGTTGGATCATGTTGGTGATTTTTTTCAATTAAAGTGATGGTGAATTTGAGTATGAATCATGGGTAAAAATTTTAACGTGGTGAAGGTGCCACGGGCGTTGGTGCCACGGAGCCTTCTTCGTCAATTTCTGGGGTGAAAGTTGGGCGCGGCATTTCCGGCGCTACGGGCGTGCTGCTTGCGGCGGGGAGATCCGCTCCGATCTCATTTCCCGTCTCGCCGAGAACGGCATCGCTCGTGCTGGGAGAGTCGATCGTCAACTGCGCTGGGTCGATCGGCGATGTATCACCCGCCTCAACGGCAGCAATCATTTCTGGAGAAATATCGATGCTTTTTTCGATGCGATTGGTATTGCCCTTAACTTCTGTTAGAGCCTGCAATGGCAAGCGCACGCCACGGTCTTGAGCAAATAACCCGCGGTAAACTAAATTCGTAAGTGGCCCGCAAACACCACCGCCGGAGCCGGCGTTTTGCACTAAAATGCACATCGCGTATTTTGGATTTTCATAAGGCGCGAAACTGATCATCCACGAATTGTTAGATTTTTTCCCGTTATCCACCGTCTGTGCAGTGCCGGTTTTGGCGGCGGCTTCAATTCCGGGTAATTTCAAACTTCCAGCGGTGCCGCCCGCTTGATTGACGGCCATCCACATGCCTTTGCGGATGCGTTCCATGTCATTTTTTTTCACTCCTGCCTCGATTAAATCGACTTCCAACTTCGGTTTGTCTTCGATCAAAAATTTGCCATCGCTCGTGACGGCAGACTTCACGATGCGGGGTTGAAAATAGTTGCCACCATTGGCGATAGCGGCCGTCATGGCACACATTTGCAGCGGAGTGACCATCGTATCACCTTGGCCGATCGAGAGGAAAGCCGTGAGCGCCGGAGTCATGGATGCGGATGGATTATTGGAGCGCCATGTGCGGCTTCCGGGAAGAATTCCGGGGGATTCGTTGGGGAGTTGGATGTTGGTTTTTTTGCCAAAGCCGACCAATTGGCAACCATTGACCATGGCTCTCCAGCCGATGGTGTTGGCGAGTTTGTTGAAATATGGATTGCAGGATTGTTGGATCGCCCGCTCCAAATTGAGTGAGCCATGGCGGCCTTTTTTCTGATTCCAGATCCAGCAACCAACCTGCTTGTTGCCGTAGGTGACGTATCCGTCGCAACTAAACGAGCGCGATGCCATGCCTTCCAACGCACCGGCAATCGCGGTGGGAATTTTCATCGTCGAGCCGGGCGTGAAGGCTGCGATGTTGCGATTTAAAAACGGCGCCACGATCGCGTTTTTATTGTAGGCATCAAAATTTTCTTTCGAGATGCTGGGGATAAAATGGTTGGGATCATAATTCGGCACCGAGGCCATCGCCAGCACCTCGCCGGTGTTGACATCCATCACCACACCGGCAGCGCGGCCGGCTAGGCGGAGAGTGTTTTCTAACAAATATTGAGCGCGGGCATCGAGGGTGAGTTGCACGCGCGCTCCAATGCTAGGTTTGGTGTAGGAAGACATCCTCACGGTGCGCCCTTTTTCATCCTTGATGATCGATTTTTCCCCTTCCGGCCCGCGCAGGATATCGTCCATCGTTGCTTCGACGCCGGCGATGCCTTTTTCATCACCAATATAGTGGTCAAACTTTCGAGTATCGCGTTCGCTCACATCGCCTTTTTCCCATTGCTTGAGATAGCCAATGACGTGGCATGCGAGTGCGCCGTAGGGGTATTCTCGCTGCGGGCGTAAATTCACATACACGCCGGGCAAGTCGAGATTGTGCTCGGCAAATCTTGCAAACTCTTCGTAGGTCAGGTCTCTGCTATAACTAAACGGCACCAGCCCGCCGTGCGTGAGGAAGTGAGTCCGCATATCTCGTGTGCTGTATTTGCGAAATAAATTGAGCTCTGGCTGTGCAAGCACGCTCAAAGTCGTCGCTTGCACCATCGCGACGATGTCTTTTTCAGATGATTTGCGCGTCATGCCAGCGACGTTTTTCAGGCGCTGGATTTTCGGTGGCGGTTCACGTTGCTGGAGGTAGGCAAGACGAATTTCATCGAGATTGAATGTCACTTCATACTGGCGGTTATTTCGCGCGAGTGTGATGCCATTGCGATCGACGATTTCGCCTCGGATACCAGGCTCACGCACCGTTTCCGTGCGATTTCCGGGCACCAATTGCAGGAATTCGTCGCGGCGCTCAATTTGGAATTCATGCAGGCGCGTCAATAAAACTCCAAAGCCCATCACCACCATGGTGGTGAGCAGATAGAGTCTGAGGCGATAGCTTGGTTCCATGAGAAATTATTGCGTGCGCTTCTTGCGGCGGCTGGCCTCCGGGTAAATCGTGTGGCCACAACTTTTTGCGATCCAATACAGCCCCCAAAAAATCAATGGAGACAAAAGCATGGTGAACAATGCGATGAAAAAAAAAAAAAAAAACGTCGCTTGATTGAATACAAAATCACCCCGCACGAAATTGATAAATGCGTATTCAGCTGCTAGATAGAGCCATACCGCGATGCCTGTTAGAATTGCGGAAAAAATCCACTTTCCGCGTTGAAATAACGGCTGAATCCCTTGCATGAGAAATCCCACCATCGCAAATAAAACCACCGAATATCCAAAGCGCAGGGACTCGACAGCTTGCACATACACTGCCGGATCTCCACTCGATGGACCGAGTGCCGAGTGCGCATCCCATAATAATCCTCCCACAAAAGCTAACAGCAGCATCGTCGGCTGATTCACCGTCACCGCGCAGCATAAAAATACCAACTGCACTAACAGAATTCTCGAATGGTGGAATCCTGTAAACGCAGGCAAAAATTGCTGCACCACAAACGCGGCTAACAGCAAAAACAAGGTCATGACGGAGTAGCGGATCAAGGGCAGTTAATCAGTCGCTGAAAGCACGACAAAAACCGTATCAAGATCCTCGAAGTTGACCGACGGACGGACGAGAGCTTCGGAATCCAATGCGCCTTTCTCGAGCGATTCAATGGTTCCAAGTAAAATGTTAGGCTGAAAAAGTCCGCCGCGTCCGGTGGTGAATACGCGTTGGCCTTTTTGCAGATTGGCATTGATTGATAAAAATTTGAGCCGCAAAAGTGGAGTGCCATCATAGCGCCCACGTTGGCCACTGAGGATTCCAACTTCCGGCGTTCCTTCGACTCGTGCAGAGACTTGGCATTTTTCATCCGTGAGAAGAATCACTGACGAGCGGCCTCGATCCGGGCGATCGATTTTGCCCACTAAGCCTTCATTGGATAAAACCGATAATTGGGTGCCGATGCCGTGTTCTTCGCCCGCATCGATGTCCACAGTTTGCCACCACGTCGTCGGATGCCGCCGAATCACCCGCGCGGCGACGATGTCAAACTTGGTCGTCGTTTTAAAATCCAGCGCGCTGCGCATTTGAGCGTTTTCTGCTTCAAGATCCTTAAATCGAGATTCGATAATACGCAGCCTACCAATTTCTCCGCGGATGGTTTCCAACTCGGCTTCTAACGCCTTGGAGTGAGTCGTTTCTTTCACGAAATCCCGCGCGTGGGTCTCCAACTTAGAGCCGGATTTGAGAAATTGAGACATCGCTGAGAAGTAGGTCGCTTGAATCTCGCGCACACTGCGCTCACTCAACGTAAGCACCCAAACGGCACCCGCGAGAAAAAGCAACAGAGCAATCAGATTGAGCGGCTTCATGGCAAAAAGTGCCAAGGCAACGAATCACCTATGAGTTAGTCACTCGCTTGAGTAGCGCGAGTTCTTGAAGTGCTTTGCCCGTGCCTTCGGCCACTGCACTGAGGGGATCCTCAGCGATGTGGACCGGCAGCCCAGTTTCCTCACGCAGCAGACGATCCAAGCCTTTCAGCAAGGCGCCTCCTCCAGCCAGCACAATGCCGCGATCGACGAGATCGGCAGCCAGTTCCGGCGGGCAGCGTTCGAGAGTGGTGCGGACCGCGTCAACAATCGTGCTGAGTGGATCCGCCATGGCCTCGCGAATTTCTTGCGAGGTGATGGTAATTGTTTTTGGAAGCCCAGCGACCAAATCGCGGCCCTTAACTTCCATCGTGAGTTCTTTTGGTAAAGGCGCAGCCGAGCCTAGCCGAATTTTAATATCTTCTGAGGTGCGCTCACCAATCATTAAATTGTAGGCGCGCTTCATGTATTGGCTAATCGCCTCATCCAACTCATCGCCTGCGGTGCGCACGCTGCGCGCATAGACGATGCCGGAGAGCGAGATCAGTGCCACTTCCGTCGTGCCGCCGCCGATATCCACAATCATATTTCCCGAGGCTTCTTGCACCGGCAAGCCTACGCCAATTGCCGCAGCCATCGGCTCCTCGATCAAATAGACTTCGCGCGCGCCTGCCTGCTCGGCAGATTCTTTAACTGCACGGCGCTCGACTTCGGTGATGCCCGATGGGATGGCAATCAAGACCCGCGGATTCGAGCGGCGGCCTTTATTGACCTTGCGGATGAAATGGCGGAGCATCGCTTCCGTGATCTCAAAATCTGCGATGACGCCGTCTTTAAGCGGGCGAATCGCGATGATATTGCCTGGCGTGCGGCCGAGCATGCGCTTGGCATCATCGCCCACCGCGAGCACCTCATTGGTGCCAGATTTCACGGCGACGACGGATGGCTCCCTCAGCACAATGCCGTGATCTTTCACGTTGATCAATGTGTTGGCAGTGCCTAAATCGATACCAATGTCATTGGAAAAAAAATTTCCGAAAAGTTTTTTGAACATGTAACAAGTTAAAAATGAAGAAGATAGAAAGCTGTTTTTGATCGGATGATCATATGGTTAGATGGCAATATTTCAGCCGTGATTCGCAAAAAATCGCGGATTTTTGTTATTGATTCGCTCCAAAAGGCAAAAGTCAGACTTTGCGCTGCTTAGGTCAAGTGAGAATGGACCTTCGTGCAAAGTTCCCTACCTGAGATTTTCTTTAGCCTTAGGGTTCTTCAATGATGATCGCTGCGGGTGGCACTTCCTCATCGACTTCCACCGCTTGCACCGCGTCAAATTCCACGTCGTGGAGAGTTTGTTCGCTGGCATTGCCAAGCATGCGATTGTCTAAGAAACTCTTAGCATTGACGCCTTTTTCAAGCACCAATCCAGGCCCGCTATTATTGCTTGCTTCGTTGGCATGAAATTCCAATGCAAGTGAAGCGGCCTTGATCACAAACCCGCCTAACATATTCTTGCTCGCCTTGTTACTTTGAATGGTGCCCGAGCCCAAACTACCAACGACCATGCCAAACTCACGGTTCGATTCGAGGTGGTTCCCTTCGATTCGTGCGTTGGCCTTGCCGTTGTCCAAATGGATTCCATTGCGGCTATTTTCTGCACAACGACTATTGATCACGATCGCCTCGGCGCCTTGCCATGTTTCCACTCCGTGTTCGAAATTGCTGATCATCTCCGAATCGTGGATTTCTAACAAACTTCCTGCGCCGATGCCCGACGCTCCGTTCCAACCATTTCCTGAAAATCGACAACGAGAGGCCATGACCTTTCCGCCTTCGATGACCACCAAGCCATGGCCGCTGGCTTCTTGAAAACGGCAATCGACAAAATCAACACGCCCACCTCTAACAATCGCCGTCGAGAATCGATTTTCACCCACTGCGAATGCCGTGTGGCGGAAGGTGATGCCGCTGATGCGTGCTCCGATCGCCTTGGGGCCGATTGAAATTGCGCTGCCAATCGTCGGCTCGCATTGCACGATCGTTTGGGTCGGGCCAGCACCTTGCAAATCGACTGCGGCGTTCACCACCAGCGGTCCTTGCCAGGTGCCAGCCCCGAGAATGATCCGGTCACGATCGCGTGCGTTGCTGAGTGCTGCCTCTGCGCTTGGGAAATCCTCCGGAACGCGGAGCGTGCGCGTGTAAGATGCCAGCTTTTCTAACAAACCAGAAATTTCCTTACTTTCTGGATCTAACGAATTGGCTTCTTGCAACCATGCAAACACTTGAGGGTCGAATACTCCCTGATCCGCTTGCTTGGCCTTGGCTAATAACTCACTCGCTTTGATTCGGTTATCCGCTTCTTGCTGTTGCGCAGCTTTGGCCCGCTCGATTATCGCGAGTGCCTCCGGGTGTTTTTCGTTAGATTGAAGTAAAATATTGGCCACATCGATCGCTTGCTGCCATTGGCGTTGATCTAACAATTTATTTGCTTCTGCTAGATTTTCCGCTTGCGTCAATTGCTGCCGCGCTTGGGTGATGCGAGTTTTTATCGCGAGAGCCTCGCCGTGATCCGGATACTTCTTTAAAACTTCATCAACAGCGAGCATCGCTTCCTTGAGGCGGTTTGCCTCAAGCTCGGCAATCGCTTGTCCCGACCAATATCCAATAAATTGCGTTTGCTCTTCGGCAATACCTGCTTGGATATTCAATCGTCCTTGCTTGGCGATGCTCGTTCCCGGGCGTAGTTTTTCAATTTCTTCAAATGCGGCGGTTGCCTCCGGCCAGCGGCGATTTTCAATCAACTCGAAGCCTTGATTTTCTAACAAAACAATGCGGCTTGTCAGCTTTTCTTCGCGCTGATCTTGCTCGTAATAGAACAGCAAGCCAGCGACAGCCGTTAAAATGACAGCCGCCCATATCCATATCGATTTTTTGCCACGCTTCTTGTCAACTTGCGCGTCTTTTTCTGCTAGGTTCTCTGGAGATGAGGCTTCAATAGTTTCCTGATTTTTTCCCGCCTGCTTGGACGGCTCGCTTGGATCAAAAAGTGTGGCAAGTGCTTGATCAAACTCCTCTAACCCTTTTTGAAAGCGAGCCGAGAGCTTTTCATCCTTGGTGGTGCTGACGAGTTCCGCAATGCTCTGGCGTGCTTTTTGCAGCTCGGCAAGATGCAGCGCCGGATCCTCATCAGGATTCAGTCCAAGAATGGTGCGGGCATCATCGTGCGTCATGTGAATGATGGGAATGGATAGCAATGCGGGGGCTGAGTCAATCAACACTCAACCGATAAATTGCTGCACGATTGGCATGCGTCTGCCAATGCCAAATGCCTTGGACGTGACTCTCAGTCCCGGCGCGGCTTGGTGGCGCTTCCACTCATTGAGATCCACTCGCCGTTGGATCCAGCGCACGGTCGTTTCATCATAGCCGCGGCCAATGATTTCATCCGAGCTGAGTTGATGCTCGACATACAATTCAAGTATCGCATCCAACACCGGATATTCTGGTAAGGTGTCTTGGTCTTTTTGATCGGGCCGCAACTCGGCGCTTGGCGGTTTTTCGATGGTGGGCCATGGAATGATTTCCCGCTCGCGGTTGATCCAGCGGCTAATCTGATAGACTCGCATTTTTGGTAAATCAGAAATCACCGCAAGGCCGCCGCACATATCGCCATAGATTGTGCAATAGCCGACGGCGAGTTCGCTTTTATTGCCAGTTGTTAGAAGCAGGTGGTTGTCCTTATTCGAATACGCCATCAGTAACACGCCACGGATGCGTGCTTGGATGTTCTCTTCCGTCACATCAGCTGCTTTGCCGGCAAAAAGTGGCGCGAGCGTTTGTTTGAATGATTCATAAACATCGCGGATCGGCACTTCTTGGCAATGAATGCCTAAATTTTTTGCCAGAGCGAATGAATCATCCACGCTGCCGCGCGAAGAATAGGGGCTCGGCATGGTCAGGCCATAAACGTGCTCCGGCCCAAGCGCGGCGGCGGCAAGTGTGGCCGTCAGTGCGGAATCGATGCCACCGCTCAAGCCAAGACACACGCTGCTGAATCCGCACTTGTGCACGTAGTCGCGCAAGCCAATGACGAGTGCTTTGTAAAGTTCCTCGGCATCGTCTAACAGTGGTGCACTCTGAGAGCAGGGCTGGCTGTTAGGCTCGATCACGGCACAGCATGTTTCAAAGCCCGGCAACTGGCATTGCACATTGCCCATGGCATCGCACACCAGTGAGTGCCCATCGAAAATAAGCTGATCATTTGCGCCCACTGTGTTGCAATAAATCACTGGCACCTTGGCCATTCGTGCGACTCCGCCTAACATTGCTTGGCGCATTTGCGGCTTGCCCAGATGATAAGGTGAAGCACTTAAATTGATCAATAAATCGACTCCCTGCGCGGTCAGCTCCTTGATCGGATCACGATCATAAAACGGGCGCTGAAGATAGCTTTCCGTCCAAATATCTTCGCAAATCGTCACGCCTATGCGGGTGCCACGCCAGTGGATCGGTGCGCACGATTCGCTCGGTTCAAAATACCTCCGCTCATCAAACACATCATATGTCGGCAGCAACGTTTTCCAAATGCGGTGGCATATATTCCCATTTTCTAGCCACGCCGCCGCATTGCGAAATGGCTTTCCCGGATGGTTCGGGTGGTGGTGATCCACATACCCGACTAGCAGCGGCACTTCTTTAATTTCTTCTGCTAGATAATCGAGCGCCTGCAAGCACTTCGGCACAAATTGTGATTTGAAAACCAAATCTCTCGGCGGGTAGCCAACTAATGATAGCTCTGGGCTCACCACCAAATCCGCGCCCGCTTCCAAACACTCACGATACGCGGCGAGCAGTCGTTTAGCGTTGCCTGGGAAGTCGCCCACCACTGGATTGATTTGTGCGAGACCGATTTTCATGCTCGAGAGATATGTCGCCTTGGTGGTCCTTGCCGCAAAAGAAAAATGGTTTTGAGTCGGAAAAATTGAGAGGGGATTAGCTTGGAATTTAGCTCCAATCACCAAGCGATTCCAAATGGCTGGCCGATCCATCTCGCAGCCAGCCGTCAAGCTGTGCTGGATCTTTGAGTTGCTGGCCACGCTGGCGAGGCACTTTCATGAACTGGCAATTGAGCGTGCTGAGCTGGCTCATATCCACCCAGAGTTTTTCAAATTGGCAAACTGGATAGACATCTTCTTGCCCGCGGCCCCAGCGCTTTTTCACATCCTTGAGGGTGATGTAAGTGGGCATGATTGCCGCAATCCGGCGGATCGCTTGCTGCACTTTTTGCAAGTTTCTTAAATCTGCCCGGCCTAAGCCAAAAGAATCTAACAGCGCGTCGATTTGGATCCAGCAAGTATTAGAGTTATAGTAGGTTAAATGAAATTCATCTTCCTCGCGCGGGAGAGCTAAGCCCTCGATAAGCTGCACGCGCCCATTTACGCGTGCGAGCCCGCCGCCACGATCGTCCAAGCGGCGTGTGATCATTTCAAAAGTGAGTGCTGCGCCAGAACCCAAATGGCAGCCTAACAGTCCGGGATCCACATGCATGCCCACCGTATCGATGTTATGAAGCACGAGAGTTTGCAATTGCGGTTGATGATCTAACAACTTAGCAAGCACACCGTTTTGCAGCATGTTAGGAACTTCATACCAATGACCGACTGGATGAATGCACTGGTGGGCTAAATTATCCGTGTAATCGCTCGCCTCACCCGTCATTTCCGCCCAGCCGAGCCAAGCAGAACGCACGCTATCACGCACTTTTTGCTGCTGCACATCGAGCACCTGTTGCGCCATTTCTTCCCACGCAAACCTCATATCCCGCTGCGTGGGCACCATTCGCAGCCCGATCGATTTTCCGGGAGATAACGCTAGCGGGCCAGTGTAGGAGAAATTCTGATAGTGATCCAGAAACTGCTGCGTCGCTTGATGTGAAAAATGGCTGGTGGTAAACACATGAGGCATTTCGTGGCCTGCAAGGCGCGATGTGCGGCGGCTCTTGGCAAGATGCACTTCAATAAACGAGCGGTATTTCCCTGCGATGCGGCAGAATGGATTCAGTGCTTTGACCACGCCCGCTCCTTGAGTCCAGCGAGTGCCTGCTCCGGCTGCGAGTGTGACTACGGCGACGCTACCGTCTGCCAGAGCACGTTCGCCTCGTGCGATGGCGGCTCGATCTTGCATCGCATTTTCTCCATCTAACACATCCGATTCTAACACATCTTCGATCTGCGAATTCGCGGCCAGACGATTTTGCGCGAGACCGATGCGTCCTGCTTTCAAATCATCGCCGATTTGTTCATGCATCGTGCGATCAAAACCGTTGGCTGTTAGAAGATCATCTAGCGATTCGCCGGCGTGATGATTCCCAGAGGAGTCTGGAAAAATGGCATCGAACAAACGCTCTTTCATGCCAGCCATTTTCGGTTGTGTGCGGCAAGCTGTGGCAAAGTGATTTAATTCCGCAAGCTGCCGTGGTGGCAGTGAGCTGCGTCCCTTGCTGAGCAAATTCGGTATGATGAATGAGTAATAGCCAAGAGGCATCATCGCCGCATTTCCGGATTCCAGCTCGGCAGTGGTGCCGTTCTCATTGATCGAAAAATCATACACCACCGGATCCATCGCAAATGGCAGCGATGAACAAAGCGCGGATTTTGCCCGCAGCATGATGCCTAACAGTTTTTGTTGCGCTTCGGCCTTCCGATGAGGTGCGAAGATAAATCCCATGCCGCCGCCAGACATTCCGCCAAGCATCCAGAATCCCCAAAAATCTTCACCCATTTCTTGGCGAATTTCTGATAGAATAGTCTCAGTGTAGAGATTGCTCGCCCACGGAATGATCGTTTGAATCGGGCCCATGAAATTGCGGGTGGTTGCCGCGCCGAGGGCTTTGATGTCTCCTGTCTGTAGGGCTTTCAAAATATCATCTAACACCTCATGCGTCTCAAGCCGTGCTTGCCACGCGGAGGTGGAACGCAGCAGGTATTTTTCCGTCACCATTTCGAGGATCGGTCCTACATTTTGGGCCATGCCGCCGTGGACCAAAACGAGCGATGCCTGCAATGCTTCACGAGCTGCGGCAGGAACATCATCGGTGCTGAGAATGTGGTGCTTAGGCATCAAGCGCCCACGGCTGATGCCGAATTCCGAGTCACCATTTTCTGCGATCGCGCCAGTGATCATTTTGATTCCCGGCCAGACGCCGCCGGAGTCTTGCCAGCCGCCGCCCGAGCCGCCAATCCACTCGCCTAACAGAGCACGGGCGAGAACGAGGCGGCGTTCATTTTCTAACAGAGGCCCCGTCAGTGATTGGGTCTGGCCAGTGGCTCGCATGCAAGCACTGATTAGCGCGGCTAACAGATTGGTCGAAACGGCGAGGCGCGATCCTTTCGGGATGTTGTTGACGTTGCTGACGAGTTCCAAGCCTCGATTGGGCCCAAGCACTTTTTCTAACAGATCGCTTAATTTTTGGCCGGATCCTTCGATGCCGGGTGGGACGATGCCGCTGGCGATGATGGCGGCTTTGAGCAGGCCGAGGTGGTCTTTGGCAAAATCAAAAACTTCATTGAGCGAAGTGATGTCTGCTGAGCATTCGAGGTCCACACTGGTAAGTCGCAGCACGGGTTGATCAATCACGCGCAAGCACGCTTCCACTGGCGGCATCGGTTGATCATTTTTTCCATGAATGGCGAGGTCGATTGAGACGTTCAGCACTTTCGCTCCCTCAGGATAATCCATGCCGAGGAAAAAAATATCGCTCCAGCCGCAGTGGGTAAGATCCATCCGCACCGGCGTGCGCTCGCGCAAGATCGGATAGACGGCGTGAGTCGGGTCTAACGTTAATAGCTGGGAGCGAATTTCTAACGGATGATCGGCAGGGTGCCCCATGCGGAACATCCATTGGTTGCCGCGAACGCAGCGCACACTGCGTTTGACTTGATCTGCGAGTGTTTGAAACGCGAGCCGTTGGTAGGTGCTGGCGAGCGCACTGGAGATGCCATCGCTCGGGCCATCCTGCAATTGGCATTTGAGAAAGACATCGATGGCTTCTTCAAAGCGGCGATTCAGAAAATGTTGATAACCATGGTAGGGGATGGTTCCAGGTTCGCTCTGCGCGAGAAGTTTGGGAATGTGGTAGCGGTGGATGCTGTAGAGGAAGAGCAACGCACGCACCCGCTGATAGAGATTTTCTGCTTCGCGGCGGAATTGATCTAACTGAGTGCATTCGTCTAACAGTTTTTCTAAGCTAAGCTCTGCGCATGGCTGATCGAGTGACTGATTGCGAATTTCATCGAGTGATGAGGTGATGAGTGAGAGCAAAGAAGCCATCGTCTGATTTCTGGGAAATGGGTTCAAGCGTGGGATTGGGCAAGTAACTCGATGATGTGAGTGAGAACCTCATCGCGATCTTTGCCGGCAAGGCCCAATGCAAGCTGAGCAGTAAGGAGCCCGTATTGCAGGCCGATGTCGTGGCGGCGGCCATGCAGTTCATGAGCGAGGTAGCGTTCGCTTCGACTGAGCAGTGCCAGTGCCGCGGAGAGATCAGCGCGGCCGTGGGAAAGTTGCTTGGCAAGAATTTCCATCACCGATGGGGTGAGCACATGCAGGCCGAAAAAGCACAGGTAATTGCCGGCGCGAAGGCCCGGAACGACGAGTGATTGCTCGGCTTCGGTAGGAGATGGCTTTTCTCTAACAGATTCTATCTGATATAGATTTTCAGAACCGGCGAGTCGGTGCCCGCCCACTGCGCCGTAATTCCGGAGTTTGCTTTCATGGGTGGCTTGCACCGCAGAGACGGAGCAATTTTCCGCAGTTGCTGTGGCGATCAACTGCGCCGCGCATGATTGATCGGTGGTGCTCAGATAAAGATGATCCCCGACCATTAACAGAAATGGATCATCGCCGGTAAAGCTCGCAGCGCAGTGCACGGCGTGCCCGTAACCAAGCGGCTCGGTTTGTTCGATAAATTGCATCTTTCGGCCGTGCTCGCCAGCTGCTTGCTCGTAGCTGGCGCGGTCCCCCGGGGAAATGACGACGGCGATTTGATCGATGCCCGCGCTGCTAATTTCTTCTGCTAGAATCGATAGCGCGGATTTTTGCACCCCATCCCGATCCACCAATGTTTGCAACGGCAGAGTGCGTTGATTTTTTCCTGCGGCGGTAACGACGGCTTTTGAGATGTTCACCGCGAAAGACTGGATGATTTCACCTATTTGGCAACCACTCGATTTTAGGCTTAAGTGGTTTTTGGAGTGCTTTCCGGTTTGCTAAATTTAGGCACGCGCCACGGGCTTGGTGCTTGAATCAATTCGATGGCTTCGAGCGGGACCCAGCCACGCGTATCGCTGGCCAAGCCGATATACGCCCAGTGCCCAGAAATGCGGATGATTTCGCAAAGTGAGCCGGGTGGTGCATCGATGACTTCGGGCGATGTGCGGGACGCATCCGCATGAATCACCACATCTTCGTGGATGACGACTGCTTGCTTATCGATGGCCGCAAATTTCGGCTCTGCCGGGAAATGCCACCATCCGAGGAATGCACAGGCGATGAGCCAAGGGAAAATGAAAAGTGTGGTAAGCGCAAGCAGCCGCCAGCGTGAATTTCGCGAAATCACCAAAAAAGCAAGCCACGCAATGAGCGTGCTCCAAGCAAAAATGGCGGTGAGATTGAGCCATGTATTGCGCGAAAAATAAGTCAATGCATAGTGAAATTCTGAGAGCTTGATCGTGATGGATCCGAATTTGCGCTCGATGAAGCGCAGATTTTGCAATGACTCCGCATGGCCCGGTTCACGTGCCAGTGCTCGGCGATAGTAGAGTGCTGCATAGCCCGGTGAGCCAGCGCGGTAGGCGGCATTGCCGATGTTAAAAAGTGTTCCAGATGTCAGCTCAGCTGGGTGGCCGGCACTCAACCAGATTGAAATCGCCTGTTCGTATGATGAGCTTTCGTAAGCATCTCGCGCCTGATCGGCGAGCGTCTTGCCATCGGCCGACGATGAAATTCCAATTCCGAGCAGGATCACGAGCCCCAAGCAGGATTTTTTCAAAATCCGCATGATCTCTCGAAATTTGGCAGGATCCATCGGTTGGCTTTCATCATCATGACGAAAGCAGGTGGCATCGCGCTCTCGGATCAATGCCGTGATTTCTTCATCTTTGGACGTGGGGAAAAATTTTTCGATAAAGCTGCCGACCTTTTTTAAAAATTCGGATTGTGTGGTTGGGCCATGCTTTTCGATTTCGTTCAACGCCCTTCGTATCGACTGCTTGAGTGGATCAGGACGCAAGCGGGATGTTATTTTCTGATAGAAAAGTTTTACTAACAGGCCAATGGTGACAAGTCCGCCTAACAGATGAATCAGCCAGTAATAGGAAAATGCGGATGGATTCGCGGTAAGAGTGCTTTGTGGAAGGAGTGAAAGAATATCCGTCATGCGCTCAATTGGCATGCCCAAGGCCGGAACGATCATTTGAGCTCCTCCGGCCATCGCCTTTTGTGGCAGCATGCGAAGTGGAATTGCCGCCGATTTCACAATCTGATAGGTTTCACTTTTCGGATCGAAGAAGGCCAACTCAAAGGGCGGAATCTCGGACTTCAATTCTAGCGGCCTGATGAATTGCTGAAAAACCGTTGTGCCAGATAATTCGCGGCGCTCATCCCCACGTTGGTTTCTGGAAATATCGTAAATTTTCCAGCCATCACTATTCGTCATGCGCGGAGGATTGAGCGTGTCTAAATTACCGCTTCCAGTGACAAAAATACTAACTGATAGAGGATCGCCTTCCGTCACTTCGGTATTCTCGGAACTAACGGAGATGCGAAAATTTCCCACCGCGTTTTCAAAGCTCTCGGGTGCGTCCTCCGGCAAGGTTTTCGCCTCAAATTCGAGCTTCGGAACGTTGACAAATACTTCTTGATGAACCCGCTCAGGAAAAGGATCGGAGATGACTTGAGCTGTGGTTAAGCGGACGCGTGCTGGGCCGATGGATACCTGCCCTGAGCGGATCGCATTCATCGTGCTTGGGTAAGCCACGGATACGAAGGGCCTGCCTAACAGATTCACCGTATTCCGGTCCAAACCAAACGGCTGAAAGCGCCACGCAGCGACGCCATTTCGGGTGAATTCAGGAATGCCCCAGTCTTCGACGAATAACTCACGCGGCACGTAAAGTTTGATTTCAGTCTGCGTCGTCTCACCATGATATGGCGATGGATTCATCATGAAAAAAGAACTGGCGTATAAAATCTTCATGCCATTGGATTCCACTTCGTCCCATACCAACTCATCGGGATTGATCACTTTGAAATCGAGCGGTTGGGTGAGCGTGACCATGCCATTGATCGTCATCTCCACCGGTGGCAAGGTGTAGTTGCCTTCCACATAACTGCTGACCTGATATTCAAAAATTGTTTCTGGAATTCTGCCGGATGTCATTTGGATGCGTGGGCCACGGCCTGTCTCTAAAATCAAAACGTTTTCAAGTTTTGAGATGATTGGCTCGGAATCTGGATGCCCGCCCAAGACGGAAATTTCTAACAACGTTTGCTCTCCCCTGACTAAAAATGTGGAAGACATGCGGCTCGTAGTTTGAGCTGTTAGAAAAGCTGATTGAACCAACCAAACAGCGAGAATGCTACGTAGGATTTTGGATGTGTAGGAAGTGTGATTCATCGTTGTTACCAATCTTTTTCGGGGCCTGAGAGTTCTCCTTTTCCGGAAGTAAGAGGGCCTTTTTCCAAATCAGAATTTTCTTTCAAGATGCGGCCTGCGCGTTCTTCGGGTGTTTCGCCGGTGGACTGTCCTTTTTTAGAATCGTTTGGCTCTGGATCTTCTTTTTTGGAACGATCGCCACCTCGTTTGTCTTCACGTTGATCGCCATCTCCGTCTCCTTGCTTTTCTTTGTTAGATTTTCCTTTGCCAGGATTTTCCTCATCACCTTCTCCGCCCCCATCGCCTTCTCTGGGCGGGCCTTGTCCTGGCATCGCTTGCTGCATCGCCTGCTGCATTGTCTCTTGTTCTTCTTCTAACAATTCTTTAAGGCGAAGCAAATACCTCATCGTTAATTCACGATTCGAGCTGGCTTCTTCCTTATCCCGCCCGATGGCCAATGATGAATCGTAATGCCTGACGGCATCCGCCCAATCGGTGACGAGGCCGCGCAGGACTCCAAGTCCTTGCGGGTTGCCATCTGCGGATAATTCACTCATCCGCAGGGTCGAAAGCCGCTCGCGAACGATCGTATCGAAACGATTGCTATCCGGTAATTCATCGCTGGCTTGAGGGTAGCTTTTTTCTGTTAGAATAATCCAACCCATTTGAAATAAAGTATTCGCTACGCCGAGGTGAGCGGCAGCTCGGGTCTCTGAGGATTTTGCGGTGAGCGCCCTGCTGAAGGCGTTTCGTGCATCTTTGAATTGCTCAGCTCGATAGGCAGAGAGTCCTTCGCCAAGGCGAAATGTAGCCCGCCGCTCTGGCAACATCGAGTCATTTGCCAATCGACGATACATCTCTAGCGAGCCTGAATAATTCTTTGAGTCTAACAATTTTAATGCCTCTGCTGCTTGATTCGCGGATGCGGTGGGGCTTGAGTGCAGCGTCACTAACAGCAGAGCCGTTGCGCCAATTCCGCGCCAGCGCGTGGCAAAGATGATGGATGCAAACAGCACGATAATTGCGGGCAGGACAAGCCACTGAAAAAACTCAGTCGCGATTTCCTTGCTGCGCCCTTTAATTTGATAATTATCCAAATCTTGAACGATTGATTGAACCACTTCTGGGATATTGATCGTGCGATTTGCAGCGATGTAGCGGCCGTTGGTTTCAGTCGCGAGTTGAATTAAAAATTGAGGCATCAGGCGGCTGATGACTTCTTTTCCGTTGGCACTGAGCATGGGTAAACCAGCAGAATTTGGATCTGGCACGAATCCTCCATCTTCGGTGCCAATGCCGATGGTGACGATGTAAATTCCGGCATGGGCTGCGGCATTGATGATGGAATTCATCTCGCCTTCGTGTTTTTCACCATCGCTTAAGATGACCAGTGCGTTGGTTTTTTGACCGGTTTTTTTCAGTGTTTCGATGCCTAGTTCAACCGCGTTAGCGAGATTCGTTCCACCCTGTGGCATCCATTGCTCATCGATTTGCTCAATAACTTCGCGCACTGCGGCGTGATCGATAGTGAGCGGAGCGTATGAATAGGCATCGCCGCCAAAACCGATCAGGCCGACCCGTTCGTTAGGCATCGAATCCATCAATTCATAGAGCAATACTTTGGCCTTCGATAGGCGGTCTGGTTTCACATCGTTCACCCGCATGCTGCGCGAGAGATCGAGCGCGAATAAGACATTTTTACCAGTGCTGGTTTCCTCACCTAGGCCTTGCTTGATTTGTGGACGAGCCAATCCGGCGATCATGAAAATCAGCGCGATCAGCAACAAGATCGCGCTGATGCGGCGGGTGAAAAGATTCCCGGTTTTGAGCAAATGGTGTGAAAGACGTGGCGAGGTAAAAGAATGCCAACGGCTTCTCCTCATCTGCGGAATCAAGATCCACGAGAGGCCTAGTAGCGGAATGATGAGTAACATCAATAACCAATATGGAGACTGCAGTGTCATATCGGCTGTGGTTCGGGTGAGAGGCAAATTGCCAATCCTGCTAGAATGGTTAAGATAATCGCAAGGCCGAGAAATGGGCCGTAGAGTTCGATGTCTTCAGTGAAGGTGTAACTTTTTGCCTCGGTTTTTTCTAACCGATCAATTGTGTTAAACGTCGTTTTCAGGTCTTTTAAATTTTGCGCCCAGTAATGTTCAGCACCTGTTAGAGATGCTATTTTTTGAAGCGTCGGCAGATCAAATTCCTGATAGGGAAAGCGCTGGATGCTAGGATCGACGCGGCCTTCGATCGTGCCGATGGCGACGGTGTAAATTTTAATGCCTAACACTTTCGCATTTTCAGCGGCTTCTAGTGGGGAAATTTTCCCCGAATTACTCGCGCCATCAGTAATGAGCACAACCACCCGGCTTTTCGCATCGCGCGATTGCAATCGGCTACTGGCTGCGGCGATGGCCGAGCCTATGGCCGTGCCTTGCTCTTTGACGGTGCCTAAGTTTTCCTCGACCTTGTTGAGCCTCACTTCTCGCAAGGCAGCTCGCAGCCATTCGTGATCTAACGTAATCGGGCTGCAATCTCGCGGCCTTCCGGAAAAAGCAACCAAGCCGATGCGGTCTTCGGGCCTGCCGCTAATGAATTCATCGACGACGGTTTTGGCAACATCGATGCGTTTGGCTTGCCGACCTTGATCGACAAAATCATCAATATTCATCGAGAGAGAGACGTCGAGGGCGATTACGATATCGATGCCGCTGGCGGTGTGGTTTTGATATTCATTGCGTAAAACGGGACGCGCTAAGGTGACGATGCAGGTCACCAGCGCGAGCCATGCGAGTGGCACCGCCAAGCCCCAAGCAGTTTTCCTAACAGGTTTCCCCAAACTGATCAGGACGGATAGATTGGGAAAAGTCACCGCGGCATCTGCGCCTCTTCCACGCCTGAGCCACAATAGCGGCAAGCACAGCAAGAGCAGTAGTAGCCATGCTGGTTGGGCAAATTGAAAGCGTTGGAAAAAATCAATCATGCGAGGTGTTCGCGGTTTAGACTATTGAGCAATTCGATCCCCTCATGAATGATGGCAGATGGTTGCATGGGTGGGAGATCGCTTGCGTATTTGCAGCGGGAAAGTTTTGCGAAATAGTTGTAGAGATGAGTGCGCGTCTGCTCGCCAAGATGTCCCAACGCATCGGCACGGAGGCTGAATTCCTCATGCGTTTCAAATAGGGCAGAATCTCTTTCTGATTGCTCTAAATATTCTCGCAAAATGTGTGAGGCCGAGAGGGCCGATGCGCGAGTGTCCATTTCTGTTAGGCGATTGAGTGCTTCGCTGGCCTGCTTGAAGGCTCGCTTTTGCTCCGCGTGTGGGTCGATCGCACGCTTGCGATTTTTCCAGAATAAAATTGCCGCTATGGCGATGGCTAGGATCAGCACCGCGATGACGATCGTCGCGCCATCGAGCGAGTGCTCGGGCAATTTTTTGTGCACGCTTTCCGGCTCTAACAATGCGAAGTTGAGTTCTTCTGATTTCATCGGGTGCGCTTACGGCTGCGTTTTTTAAGCAAACGATGAAGCGCATTAAGAGTATCGCCTCGGGTGGATAAATCCGCGTAATCAATGGCGTGTTTTTTGAAAATTTGTGCGATGCCTTCACGGTGGCGACGCGTCAATTTTTCATACCCTTGGCGCAGATTTGAGTTGCTGGTATTGACCCATGATTCGAATCCCGTTTCAGGATCTGTTAGGATAACTTTACCTGCGTTGGGTAATTTTTTTTCTAACGGATCTAACACTCTTAGCGCAATCGTCTCATGCTTTCGCGCGAGTTTGCCAAGAGGTTTATCGAGTGAATCACTCATGAAATCGGAGAGGAAAATGACGACTGATTTGCGCCTCAAGCCAGAGACCAAGTGATCACATGCGGTATCGATGGCCGTGCCGCGCCCAGTTGGTTTTGCGGCTAAAATTTCGCGAATCATGCGCAGCAAATGACGGGTGCCTTTTTCCGGTGGAATCATGAGCAGTGGCTCATTGGCGAAGAGTAGCAAGCCGACTTTATCGCCATTTTGCAGCGCGCTAAATCCGAGCACTGCGGCCGCTTCGGCACAGATTTCACGTTTGCTAAAATGCTGGCTGCCGTAGTCGATCGAGCCGGAGACATCCACTGCGAGGACCACGGATAGCTCTCGCTCTTCGCGGAATTTTCTCACATACGGCGCATTCATCCGAGCGGTGACATTCCAATCGATAAAGCGCACTTCATCGCCATGTTGGTATTCGCGAAAATCATCAAAATCCAATCCTTGCCCACGGAATGAGGAAAGATATTCGCCAGAAAATGACTCCCGCACCAAGCGCCGAGCCTTGAGCTCGAGCCTGCGCACGCGCTGCATGATTTCTTCGATTTGTTCCTCGCTGAGCATCGGATGATTCAGTTCTGTTAGGGCACTGGCACTTTTTGTAAAATCCGCGTGAGGATGCTATCAGACGTGATTTCTTCAGCCTCAGCTTCGTAGCTGAGCAATATCCGGTGGCGAAGCACATCCAACGCCAGATCTTTCACATCCTGCGGGGTGACGAATGCGCGGCCCATCATGTAAGCGCGCGCGCGAGCGGCCAGCGCCAGATTGATCGTGCCCCGCGGCGATGCCCCTGCGCGCATCCAGTTTTTCAGCGGCGCATCAATCGTCACCGGAAAGCGGGTGGAGTGGATGATTTGCACGATGTATTTACGAATCGCAGGATCGATGTAAATTTGGTTCACCCACTCTCGCGAGGCCGCCACCTGTTGTGGACTGGCGACGTGCCGCGTCTGATAAGTGGGCGCAGATGTGGCCATGCGGTCTAAAATCATCAATTCCTCATCCTTCGTCGGGTAGCCAACGGTCACTTTGAGTAAAAATCGATCGAGCTGAGCTTCTGGCAATTGATAGGTTCCTTCCTGATCGATCGGATTTTGCGTCGCTAGCACTAAAAATGGCTGGGGCAGGGGATACGAGCGATCGCCCAATGTCACTTGGCGTTCTTGCATCGCTTCTAACAAGGCAGATTGCACCTTGGCCGGTGCACGATTGATTTCATCTGCCAAGATCAGGTTGTTAAAAATCGGCCCGAGCTTCGGCTCAAATTGTGCGTCGTGCGGGTGATAGATCATGGTGCCGATCAAATCAGCTGGGAGCAAATCCGGCGTGAATTGAAAGCGCGCAAACGACGCGGAAAGTGAGCCTGAGAGTGCTTTCACCGCGAGAGTCTTCGCCAATCCAGGCACGCCTTCGAGCAGGATGTGACCATTGCACAAAAGGCCGATCAATAAGCGATCTACCAGCGAATCTTGGCCCACCAATACGCGCCCCATTTCGGTTTTGACATGCTGGATCCATAGACTGGTTTCCTCGATTTTTTGTTGCAGTTCTTCAGTGGTCATCATGAATGAACATGACTGTGCCACTTCATGCCAGCCGTGCAACCGACAAAACGCGCTGTTAGGCTGATTTTACCCGCTCTCGGCTTTAGACCGTAGGCGGGGCAAATGGCTGCTCGGAGATGATCCAATCTTCATTTTTATCCGCAAACGTCTTGAGCGCCCATTCGCTTGGAATCAGTGCCACCAGCCAGCCGTTGCTATCGCGGGCCAATGCCACCCCCAAGGAAAGACTAGGCCGCGCGATTTCGGCCATCGCATCGCCATCTTTCGGCCGCAGCCAGCGGGCCAAGGACCATGATGCGGACTCGAGCCGCGTTTCCGCCGCGTATTCGCTTTCAAGCCGATATTGCAGCACTTCAAATTGCAGCGGCCCCACCGCGCCTAACAGCGGGACTTGCTGGCCGCTAGAATCTAACAGAATAAATTCACTCGCCACGCCTTCCTTCAGTAATTGCTGGAGACCATCGCGGAATCGCTTATACTTTGCGGTGCTATTGTTGTGGAGGAAGGAAAAGCATTCTGGAGAAAACCGCGGAATCTCATCAAATTGCACGCCAGCCATCGATGCGAGCGTATCGCCGATCAGCAAATCGTAGTTTCCCACCAGCCCGACGACATCGCCGGCATACGCGTCATCCACCGTTTCCCGCTCTCTGGCAAAAAGCCGCTGCGAGTTGGACAAGCGTATTTTATCGCCCGTGCGGCCGTGGATCACATCCATATCGCGCTCAAATTTTCCTGAAACGATGCGCATGAAGGCCACCCGATCGCGATGTTTCGGATTCATGTTGGCCTGGATTTTAAACACGAATGCGGAAAATTCTGCCGCCGCCGGATGAATCATGCCCTTGGCACTTTCTCGCGCTAACGGTGGTGGTGCCAATTCAAGAAACCGATCTAACAAAAGTTGAACGCCGAAGTTATTCGCCGCGCTGCCGAAAAAAACGGGCGTCAATTCTCCGGCGAGCACTTGCTCTAAATTAAAGTCCGCCCCCGCGCCTTCTAACAGCTCAAGCTCGTCGCATACTTGTGCGTAGGAAATTTCATCCATCGCCTGTTTCACGCTCTCATCGCCGATGCCCTGCACGCTCACTGGCGCACGATACGCACCATGCACGGTGCGCTCAAACAGGTGCACTTGCCGGTGCTCGCGATCATACACGCCACGGAAGCGTGGACCATCGCCAAGCGGCCAATTCACCGGAAACGCATGGATGCCCAGAACGGACTCCAACTCGTCTAACAGATCCATAGGTGGCCGCGCAGGACGGTCCATTTTATTCATGAATGTAAAAATCGGCACCCCCCGCCGCCGGCACACTTCGAAGAGTTTGCGGGTTTGGCTTTCAATGCCTTTACCGGCATCGATGACCATCACCGCGGCATCCACTGCGGTGAGAACTCGATAGGTGTCCTCGGAAAAATCTTTGTGCCCGGGCGTGTCCAGAATGTTCACAATCGCATCGCGGTATTCAAATTGCAGCACCGTGGAGCTTACCGAAATGCCGCGTTGTTTTTCCAAATCCATCCAGTCGGAAGTGGTGGAGCGTTGGTTCTTCCGTGCAGTCACACTACCTGCTAGATTCAACGCGCCGCCGTAGAGGAGAAATTTTTCTGTTAGAGTCGTCTTGCCCGCATCCGGGTGAGAAATGATCGCGAAAGAACGGCGTCGTTGGACTTCGCGTTGCAACTCGGGCGAGGGATGTGAAAATGACGTGAATGACATGCGGCGGAGCACAGGCGTATCCGCTCCAAGCCGCTGAAGCAAGCGCGGTGCTCGGGTAGAAATTTTCTCAGACTACAATTCATCGTAGGCCATCGCGAAGGTATCGCCCTCCTCGATTTTCCCACTTTTGAGGCCTTTGGAAAACCATCGCATGCGTTGTTCTGAGGTGCCGTGCGTGAATGCATGAGGCACCACTCGTCCCTGTGATTTCTTTTGAATCGCATCATCGCCGATGGCATTTGCCGCTCTCATCGCCTCTTCCACATCGCCGTGATCGAGGTATTTTTGCGTGTGATGTGCCCAGACGCCCGCGTAATAATCCGCCTGCAATTCGAGGCGCACTGAGTATTGATTGTAATCTGGCCTTCCTCGCATGGATTGCACCTTGGCAGATGTTCCTAACAGATTTTGCACATGATGGCCGACTTCATGTGCGATCACATAGGCTTGTGCAAAATCTCCGGGCGCTTGAAACGTCTCGGCCAATTCGCTGTAAAAGCTCAAATCCAAATAGACCGTTTTATCTCCCGGACAATAAAATGGCCCCATGCTCGCTTGCCCAGCACCGCATGCGGTTTGAACGCGGTCCCGATAGACTTTCATCGCTGGCAATTCGTAGCGCATCCCGTTACGGGAAAATTCAGCAGTCCACACGTCTTCCGTATCTGCTAAAACCACCCGTGCAAAATCGATTTGTTCATCCTCCTCGGCACTGCTCTGCACCGGTGCCGATTGGCTCGATGGCGCACCGCCTCCTAACAGAAAATTCATATCGATGATGCCCACTTTCCACAGCACCACGCCTAACACCAATGCCGCTAAAATTCCCTTAAAGCCAAACATGCGCCCAATGGTAATCAGCATCCCAATTCCGCCACCACCACCGCCCGCACCGCCAAACATAGGGCCGCGCTGGCCTCTCGCATCCTCAACTTGCTCGCTCTTTCGGCGTCCTTTCCATTGCATAAGCTTTATTTAAAAATTTCCCAAACGCTAAGTAGTCCCAATCCAAGCGGCAAGTTGGATTTTTTAAAAACCTACCTCAAAACCCACCCCCACATGAAACCTTCCATTCGGCCTCACATCATAGTCACACCCAAATCCTACGATCCCTATGGAAATAAAAACGATCAAATCGCGGTAATCTGTTAGAATAATGCGCCAGCATTTTATCAGTCACCTTGTTTTATCAAACGCGAACTCGTATGTGTAGGTCCGCCCGTAAATGGCCCAAATTTTCCACCAATTGTTGCATTTAAAGTCACAGTAGCTTCCATATCTCCAGTCGGGGTTGTAGTTGCAGTATTTTGTAGGCGTAGCCGCTAGAAGATTCGAGGTAGGGCTTGCCGGTGAAGAACGCGGGTTCTTGGCTGGCGGAGCTGCTGCATATATTAGATGCCTTCTCCGCACGCCATTGCGCAACAGAACAGAGAAGGCGAGTGAGAATTAGAATCATCGAGCTAACTAAACTATTGTCTTGGTAGGGTCTGATTTCGCCCCGCATTAAACCAAAATATATAACTTTATGCACTATTTTTTATTTAATTTTAAAATTAAATAAATAAGTAAAAATATAGTTAAAAAAAGGCTAAGCAAGGATACCGTAAAGGTTAAAAATTGAATAGTCATAATTATGATCTTTTTTCTAACATATTTGATTTATTCATATCTTTCTTTATTTAATGCAAAGCTGTAACTTTGCGGTAGATCCCATTGGACGTTACTATTGTAACTTCGACAGACAATCCAAATCCGTAAAACCCAACATTTCCATGGCCCTTACTAGTATATCCGTGGTTATATGCAATTTTACCTTGCGTGACATTAGTCCCATCTTCATATCCAATCATATAGCCGGAAGTGGCTTCACCAATAGTGAAACCTTGGTCTACACCCGAGTTTTGACTTAATCCAGTCATCGATACTTCCCCTGATGTTGAATTGATACGAAATTTATAATATTCGCGAGATTCTTATTTTTTATTTCCTGTTTCATCATGATTCAATTGCGTTAGAAGAAAAAATCTTAATGATTATTGGCCATACTAGTCACGTATGGAGAATTTCCGAAATACGAAATCTACGGAAATAATAATTTACTAGTTAAATCCTTTGAGAAAAAGCCAAAAGTCGTTGACAAAACAACTATAATTATAAACAACAGTAGGCTTGTTCGTATGAGTTTAGACTTTGGATAAGCCGCGTAACCTACGGCTAAAATTGAAAACGCTAGTAGTGTAATAGCAAGTATGATCATATTATTCTATGCATTTATAGGTTGGTGAAATAAAGCTCTTATCGATTTTAGATCTAGGGATTGAAATTCCCCCTACGATAGTTGCACTGATGCTACCACCCCACTCAAAAGATACAGTAGCTAGCTGCTCGCCACTGAAAGTTATACTCGAAGTGACGTAAGCATTTGTGAAGTAAGATTGATCTGTATCTATGGGCATTGTAGAGACGATTATTTTGCCGTCAGAAGTGCACGATAGACTTCCTGGAATCGATGCGAAGGCACTGCCAAAGAGATCTGATGCTTGTC
This sequence comes from Verrucomicrobiota bacterium, assembly GCA_004294095.1. Lineage (GTDB taxonomy): Bacteria > Verrucomicrobiota > Verrucomicrobiia > Verrucomicrobiales > Akkermansiaceae > Luteolibacter. The sequence continues at coordinate 287 of RDZR01000043.1, read as the reverse complement.
CTAACATATTTGAGCTCGCAAAAAAGTTTGTATTAGTCGCACTAAGAGTGCCTCTACCATCAATACTATTTAAAACGCCGCCGCTATGGGCCGGGATATTTTGGTTAGCATTGCTCGTATTGAAAAGTATCACCCGCCATAGTCCCATGAAATCAAAACTCGAAGTTAGAACCGGTGCATAAGCACTGCCATTCGCCCCATCGGGAAAGCCGCTGGGATCTTCCGAGGTCCATCTTGCGATCTCGGGGTTGTAGTTGCGGTATTTGAAGGCGTAACTGCTGGAGGAT
>RDZR01000094.1 GCA_004294095.1 Verrucomicrobiota bacterium | reverse complement strand
ATTGCGCAGTTTTCCCAAGTCACCTTCGCTGTGCAGGCCGGGTCTCGCACCTACGAGATTGATCTCTCTGCTGATGCAAACTGGAATGGAAGGATCACCCGCCTGCGGCTCGATCCCATCAACGGACCGGGTGTCAACTTCGCGCTGGACCGGATCTCGGTGGTGCCAGTGATGCTCGCACCAAGAATCATCAATTCCGATCCAATCGTGAATTCTACCAACCCGATTTTTCTGTGGGAGGGTGCGATCGAACCCGAGCGCTCGGGCATCACATTCACCGTCGAGCTGGCGCGTGACTTCGAATTCACCAATTCCGTTTTCACCCGCAGCGGACTCACCGCGGGGAGTTTCGTTTATAACGGCAACAGCGCACTCGATGGTTTTTACTGGTGGCGGGTGCGGGCCCAAGACCCAAATGGCTCCATTTCGCCTTGGGCGGTGCCAATGCCGATGTTCGTCCGCCCGTGGACGTTTGATCGGGCACTCGACGCAGTTTCCACCAATCAACTGTCGGGTGTCAGCGTGTCCGGAGGGATTTTATCCGCCTCTTCTGCCGGCATTGATCCTTACATTTACTTCAATACCGGAAGCCCTATCAATCGGGGAGTCAATGCCGATCTCTACAAGCGCATCGTCTTGCGGGCACGAATTAATTCGGATGAGGAGGAAACTTTGGCGCAGTTCTTCTTCTTTCCGAAAAGCGGCCCCTTCAGGAATATCGCTTTCGAACTGCCAGCGGACAATCAATGGCATGAGGTGGTCGTAGATTTGAGCACGAATCAGAATTGGAGAGGCTACATCGATTCCGTGCGCCTCGATCCGGTAACCGAGGCGGGCGTGCCCATCGAGATCGATCATTTCTATTTCCTGCCAGCCGCGGGTTCCGTGCCGGTGGCGAATCAAGTGCCTCAGTTTTCCAAGGGCGCAGATCCCGTGGTGTTGGAAAACAGCCCCCCAGTGACGATCCATGGCTGGATCACCGCCAGTAATCCAGGATCGGGCGAGAACTGGCAGACACTCGAATATCTCACTGAGAATGACAATGCCGCACTTTTCGCCGTCGCCCCTTCCATCAGTCCGGCGGGAGCACTCAGCTTTCAACCGGCAGCGAATGCTCACGGTTCGGCATCGATTTCAGTGCGTGCCAGAGACAATGGCGGCACTGCCAACGGCGGAGTCGATACCTCGCCGCCCCAAGTTTTTACCATCACCATCACTCCGGTGAATCAATCCCCCATAGCCGTCGACGACTCGATTTTTGTCCATGCCCAAGTGTTGACTGCCATCCCGGCCGCGGTGTTCCTTGGCAATGATTCGGACATTGATGGAGATACTTTGAGCATAAACGCTGTGAGTTCGCCAAGCGCGGCCGGGGCCGCCGTTTCGCTCTCAGATCAGATCATCCGCTATCAACCCCTGCCAAATCATGTCGGCCCAGACTCATTCCAATATACTGTGCAAGACGGCAGAGGCGGGCAGGCCAATGCTCAAGTCGCCGTGACGGTGGTGCAGCCTCGAATCACGGAGTGGAGCATGAGCGGCAATATGCTTCGATTGAGATTTCAAGCCATTCCGAACCGAGCCTACATGCTTCAAAGTTCAGAAGATTTAAAAACATGGAATGAGGTCATGCTACCTCCGACTAGCTCGACCGGATCTCTGCTCTGGGAACGGACGATCCCGCCAGAAGAAAATCGACAATTCTATCGATTCGCTTGGTGAGTCGATCGTAGAAATGCAAGCCGCGATCCAAGTTCGTTGCCCCTGATCGAGGACTATAATCCATTGCGGCGGACATGGCTCGTTCCTTTGACTTTAGGCACCTATTTTTAGCCATTTTACACTATAAATTGTCCCCTTTTACCCCGTCGCTCTCATGAAAATTGACAGCAAGCCATTTTTACAGTAATACTCCTTGATGAAAACTACCATTGATCTCCCCGAAGAAGTCATCCGACGAGCCAAAATTACGGCGATTCAACGCAAGACAACACTCAAGGATCTCATTTGCCAGTCCTTGATTCGTGAAATCGAATCGCCTCAGGCCAGTTCTACCGATGCCGAAATCCTGCGAAAGAAGCGGGCATCCGCTCTTCTCGACTCTCTTGATGCGATTCAGATCTTCACGCCCATCGGCAAGTTCGACCGTGAGCAAGCGCAGCGCTATCCATCCCCTGCCAAGGCCTGATCCATGGTTTTTTTCGATACGAACATCTTCGTGTATGCCGTCTCCGCTGCCGAGGAAGATCAGGAAAAGCAGCGCATTGCCCGCGCAATGTTGGCGAACGAGGAATTCGCACTATCGCACCAAGTAGTGCAGGAGTTCATCAACACCTGCTTGAACAAGCTCCGCCTCGGGCAATCTCGTGAGGCGATCGCAGAAACGGCGGAGCTGCTGCTGGCTTATCCCTGCCTTGGCTCATCCCATGGCCAGATCCGCCACGCCTTCGCTCTCCAAGAGCGCTACAAAATCTCCTACTGGGATGCCGCCGTCCTCGCCGCCGCCATCGAACTCGGCTGCTCGATTCTTTACACGGAAGACCTCAACCACAGTCAGACCTACGATTCCATCCAAGTCATCAACCCTTTCGTCTGACGATTTCATCCCCACTCGTTAAAAAATCCCTACTCGAAACCCAGTTCCCCATCGGTCATTTATGACTAAAGAGCTGTCTGGAAGGAAATGCACGGACGGAAAATTTATAAAATTAATTGAAAAATAGCTGTAAAGTCACTTTATCAGAGACGTTTGGCAGCGATTACGCGACCAGAGCCAGATTTTAGATAACTTTCAAATGTAGATGCTTGTTCGCGCATTGAAAATTCAAGGTAGGTCACCAATTTCCATGGAACATACTTGTGTGTGGCGAGAATCCATGTGGGTGTCCTCTGAGTCATGGTTTTGGGGTATTGGATGGAAATGGATGGAAATGGATGGAATTTGGAGGTAAGCTCGCTCATGCAGATTCCCCTTCCACCAATCCTTCAAACGACTCAGGAGATGCTGACGCTGATCGCCGCCATTGACGAGTTCAACGGCGAGTGGCGGGCGCTCGGCAATCTCGGCCCTGAAACCCTGCGCACGCTGCGCCGAATCGCGACCATCGAGAGCGCGGGATCATCGACCCGGATCGAAGGTGCGAAGCTGAGCGATGGCGAGGTCGAGCAACTCGTCGGCAGTCTTGGGAAGGAATCTTTCCAGTCGCGCGACGAGCAGGAGGTCGCGGGCTACGCCTACGCGATGGAGTCGATCCAGACCGTGTGGTCGGATCTGCGGATTTCCGAAAGCATCCTGCTCCAACTTCATCGCGACCTGTTGCGTTACAGCAACAAGGACGAACGCCATCGCGGCCACTGGAAGAACCTCGACAACCACGTCGCGGCTTTCGATGCAAAAGGTATGCAGATCGGCATTGTGTTCAAAACGGCAAGTCCGTTCGAAACGCCGATGCTGATGGAAAGGCTGCTGGAATGGCACGCCAAGGAAGAGGGCGATCCAATCCTTCACCCCTTGCTGCGAATCGCCGTGTTCAACGTGGTTTTCCTTGCCATCCATCCGTTCCAGGACGGCAACGGCAGGCTTTCGCGTGTGCTGACCAACCTGATGCTCCTGCGTGCTGGCTACGCCTATGCGTCCTACAGTTCTCTCGAAAGCGTGATCGAGCAGAACAAGGAAGCCTACTACCTCGCTTTGAGAAGGACGCAGACCTCCTTCGGAACATCCGCCGATTGGGAACCTTGGTTGTTGTTCTTTCTCCGATCCTTGAAATCGCAGATCGGACGCCTCAGAGAGTGTCTAGAAAATGCTCCCTCGCCTCCCTCCGAAAGCGATCTGCCAAGTGAGCTCTCGCTTATGGCTTTGAGACTTCTGAAATTGCTCAAAGAGCGCAAAGCCCTATCCGTTGGTGATGCCGCAAAGGTGCTCGCGGTCAACCGCAACACCCTGAAAGGCAAGTTCACGGAGCTGACTGATAAGGGCTACGCCGAACTGCATGGCAAGGGGCGTGGTGCCCATTATCGTATGGCGAAAGCACAACGCAGTGTTCAGTAATAATTGATAAATTGGAGCTAGTGAATACAAAAGAGAGTCGCGAAACCCATTCTCAGGAAACAAAATAATCTCCACACAATTCTCATCGCGAATTCAAGAGAATACGTAATCAGAGCCGGATTTTAGATAACTCTCAAATCCAGATGCTTGTTCCCGCGTTGAAAATGCAATGTAGGTTACCAGTTTCCACGGGACGTGCTTGCAGGTGTGGCGGCATGCGCCCGAGTTGTGTTTTTTGAGACGCGCTGGGAGATCGCTGCTCAGGCCGATGTAGGTCTGGGCGGCATCACTCTCGCTTCGCAGAAGATGAACGTAGTGCATTGGCGGTAAGGTGGGTCTTGCGACAATCCGCCCGCCGTCGCTCTGCGAGCTATGGCGGGCAGCCTTCGCCAAGGCTTCATCTGTCAAGCTGGCTTGCCAGCCGAAGCCTTGGCGAAGGCTGGAGGCGAGGGGAGTCGAACCCCTGTCCGGAACGCCGTCAGCGATGGCATCTACACGTTTAGCATGCGGTCTAAAGTTTCGGAGACACTGGGCCCGCGTGCGGCGTTGTGTATCCTAGCATCCTGTTATTTCTCGGAGAAAAATCCGGCGGCCCGATTTTTTCCCCAGCCTTCTAAGTGTCGCCATCCCCCTCAGAAGGCGTCGGGGTTCTGACGTGGCCATCAATTAAGCAGCCAGTGCGAGCTCGTTAGAGTCTGCATTTATTTGTTTTGAACGGCTTTTTAAAGAGGCCAACCGATCAACCTCTACGTGCAACCAGCGCGTCAAACATCCCGTCGAAACCAGAACGCCCCCGTGCCAAGGAGGTTAGACTATCGCATCTGGCGGATAAATCAAACGCTTTCTTACTTCGGTTTATTTTGGGGAAAAACTGCGCCGGTAGCGCTCGACTGCCGCAAATATGCTATTGGCAATGGCTTTTTGATAATCGATATGATCGATCAAGCGTGCCTCACGTGGATGTGTCATGAAGCCACCTTCAAATAAAATAGCAGGATGGCGCACGCCAGAGAGCACACTGAAGCGTGCGCGCTTGATGCCACGATCGAAGGTATTTTTGCCGAGCCTGCGCAGAACTGCACCATGCAATAATGTGGCAAGTGCGATGTTGGCGGAGTCTTGATGATTCCCGATCCGCGCGGCCTCATCTGAGGGTTTCCAAGCCGAGCCGTAGTGGGCAACTCCCGGCGGAGAAAGGGTGAATGTCTCGATGCCACGAGCTTGAGAGCGTCCGGAATTAAAATGAATGCTAATGAAAATCGCATTTTCACGGATCGCGTTGGCCAACTTGACGCGCTCTTGTAAGGAGATAAAGCGATCGTCGCTGCGGGTCATCACCACCTTGTAGCCTATACTTTGCAATAAACTTTTAGCTAGGCCCGCGACTTTTAAATTGTATTTCGCCTCCGTGCCGAGGCTGTTAGTCGCACCCGGATCGTTGCCACCGTGGCCGGGATCTAAGATCACGGTGCGAAAGTCTCCCGCGTTGCGGATGAACATTGGGCGCAAAACCGGATCAATCAACTTCACCAAATCAATATGCGAAACGTAGGGCTTGCCATCGAGAGATTCCACCGAGTTGCTCAAAATGAATTTGACGTTATTCATCAAGCATTCATTGCCACCGATTGTGAATTTGACGATCGTCTTGCGATTTTCTAACAGCACAGAATTGCCTTTTTGTTTGATGCTGGCGAAACGATAAAAATTTTTCAGGCTCGAAATCTCAACGTATTGACGGCCCTCAATTTTGGTTGTTTGCCATGGGCTCTTTGTCTGGCTGTAGGCGCGCCCAGTGGTATAGCCAGCGGCCGCCAACAACATCCATAAGAAATTGCGGCGAGTGGGATATGACGCTGAGAGCGATGAGTCCATGAAATAAATGTTACTTTACTTAGCCAACGATGCGCCAAGTGACAATCGTATTTTTAAAATACCACTCATCACCGAGTGAGAAAAAAGATCACCACGAGCGCCTTCCTTGCATGGCCCGCATTAACGTGAGTGGATCGGCTTGGCCAAGTCCCCCACCCACTGGCAATCCTTGGGCAATGCGGGAAATCGTGCACTGGCGATGGCGCAATAAATCTGCTAGATAGTTCGCAGTCGCCTCACCCTCCACATCGGATCCGAGCGCAAGTATCACCTCGACAGGCTCCTTGGCTTGATCGATCCGCTTCAGCAATCCATGGATGCGGAGATCATCCGGCTCCACTCCATCGAGCGGTGAAAGCTTTCCGCCAAGGCAATGGTAGCGGCCACGAAAGACACCTGATCGCTCTAACGGCATCACATCCGTCGCTTGCTCGACCACACAAATTTGCGAGTCATCACGCTTCGGATCATCGCACAAAACACAATGCGTTGCGGTGGCAAAAAATCCACAGACCGGGCAAGCAATGATGCGGGATTTTGCAACTGTTAGAGAATCGACTAACGCTTCGGTATAGGCATGCGGGTTTTGTAAAAGCCACAAACAAATCCGCTCCGCGCTCCGCGGCCCGATTCCCGGAAGTTCTTTCAATTGCCCGATCAGACGGTGCACTTCTTCTGGGAAATCAGCAGGTTTCATCTGTTAGAGTTAGGGAAATGGCGAGCGGCGTAAATGCATGCTCCAAAAACTGCCCAAGCGATGCTGACAAGCGGCGCAGCAAGGTCAACGCGGTAAGCAGCAAGCACCATCACCGGCAGCCACGATACCATCGAAAACACAGCGGTGAGCGCGATGATGATCCGCTTCCACTGAGATTTTTCTGTTAGAATCGCCAAAGAAAATCCAAAGACCATCGCCAATTTTACCGCCCATGGCAACCAAACTGGCAGCTCATTGGGCAAATCGAGCCCTCGCGCCATCGTTTGAGTTAGCCAACGATTTGCCGGAGCCAACAAGCCAAGCATCTCAAATCCACTGGCGAGCACCAAAGAGAGCAGCGTGATGCACAACGCGGGCAGTGCGAAATTTCTCATAAAACCCAATTCCGCAGGCAAAGGGTCATCGTCCGGCTGGTGATTCATTGGCGCATGAAACTTTCTTCGTAAGGTGGCTCTGATTCCGCGATGCGCTCGACAAAAAGCACTGGATGGATTCCCCCCTCTTCTAACAGATAGCGAATTGTTCCAGCCACTTTAATCCAACTATTGAGCGGGAAATCAGGAAGCGATCCATCAAAATGCAAGGCAATCGGCACAGCCCGAGCATCCGCCGCACAGCAGTTAATAAACAAGCGATAAAGACGCATGCGTTTGTTCTCAGGATTGCGCACTTTTTCATCAATGATGCGGCCTTCCGTTTCCACTTGAAGTCCCTCGATGAGTTTCTGCACCTCTGGATCTCCGGTGGAAAAAAATAACTCTAATAGATTAAATTCCAAAAACCCATCCGGCGTGCGGCGATGAGTATTCTCGACGTCTTGCAGCGTGAGAGTTGGAATGGAGGCTGCAATAAACGGAGCGTTCATCGCAGAAGGCGTATCGTAGAGACCTTTGCGCGCAAGTGCTGCAGGTGAGTATTTATCTTTGGTCCACGCCAGCGAGATTACCAGCGGCAGCACCATGCACATCAAAATGAGCCATGGATTCATTGCATCCTCGTCGTCTTCATGCAGCACATCATCCAACGCGTGCTGATGCCCGCAGCCGACGACGTTCCTTGCAGTGAGCAGCGTAAATCCTCCCAACACCGCCAGCCCTAACCCACCGACTAGCACAAAAGGCCGAAAATCCGGTGCGAGATAATTGTTAATCCGGCTTGAGGCATAAAAATACAGCAACACCCCGCTCCAAATCAGAACGGTCATCGAGCTGATGATCCACCAAGAAGTTGATTTCATGGGCTAGAAAATACGAATGATTGCAGCACCATCGAACACAGCCAGATGGTGAGAAAAATGCCGATCGCCATCCACAGAATAAACGAGCGGCGCAGCACCGTCTGATAGAGGAAAATTAATTTCATATCCATCATCGGCCCAAAAGTCAAAAATGCCAACTTCGCCGCCCAAGTGAATTTATCCAAGGTGGCTGCGATGAAGGCATCTGATGTGCTGCATAGACTTAAAATAAAAGCGAGCACCATCAGTGCCGCCGGCGCAATCGTCTGATTCGTGGCCAATCCATCAAGCCACGCCGCCCCGGGCGCGATGCCTGTATTAAAGAGTGCCGTAATCGCCACCCCAATCGTGAAATACACACCTACCTCGACAAAATCTTTCACCGCAGAGCGAAACGCCGCCACCAATCGATCGCCCGGCTGCGGCGGCGGGCACACCACTTGCTGCTGCGCTGGCTGGATAAATGATTCGCGCATTTTCTGCTCGGTGATTTGCTCTAACAACCGCGCCTTAATTATTTTTTTGTTAGAAAAAGCCAGTGCAACCCAGCCGACACCGACGGCGACGAGGTAGCCTAACAGAATTCGTGAAAGCGTCATGACTTCCGGCTCTTGCCCAAGAAATGCCTTCCACGTGCTGAGCGCCGTGATCGGATTGACGATCGGTGCGGCAAGCATGTAGGTGAGCGCGCAGGAAACCGGCAGGCCCTTGCTCACCAAGCGGCGGATGACTGGCACCACCGCGCATTCGCAAACTGGGAGAATCGCGCCTAACAGACCTGCAACCCAAACCGAGAGCACCCGATTGCGCGGCAGCAAACGATCGATCGTGCCCGCAGGTAAATAAACATCGATGAAGCCGCTGATCAGCGTTCCTAACAGAATAAACGGGATGCCTTCCATCAAGATGCTTAAAAAAGCAAATGAGAAATCCTGTTGCGAATCGGGTGACATCGGCACCAGCAAAGTCTCTGGTCATGATACTGTCAACCGGTGTGCTTGCGTCACCGGCATCCATCTGCTATTTTTCTCCCATGATTCTTGAACAACTCGGCATTGCTCTGGGACTCGCATCACTGGCTGGGCTCAACTTGTATCTCACCACCTTCGTGGTTGGGCTCGCTGTGCGTTTCGATTGGATTCATTTAGCGAGCAAATACGAATCGATGGATGTGCTGGGGCACCCGTGGGTTCTCGGCGTTTCCGGTGGCTTGATGTTGATTGAATTCTTTGCGGATAAAGTGCCCTGGTTAGACAGCGCGTGGGACGCAGTGCACTCGCTCATCCGTCCCGCAGGAGGAATTTTCCTCGGCCTTGCGGCGATGGGAAATCTCGATCCAGTGGCGACGGTGATTGCCGGCTTGCTCGCTGGCACCGCCGCGCTCTCCACGCATGGCACGAAATCTGGAGTCAGAGCATTTCTCAACCTTTCTCCAGAACCCGTTTCTAACACCACCGCAAGTGTGGCCGAAGATGGCATGGTGCTCGGCGGTCTCGGCTTGATTGCCTTGGCACCTGCAGTTGCTTTTTTCGTCTTTCTACTCGTCGTGATTTTTTGCGCTGCCGCCGCGGTATGGCTCTGGCGGCGGGCAGCTAACATTTGGCTGCGCCGGAAGCAAATCGCCCAGCACAGCTAATATTTCTGTTAGGAAAATGATTTTCTAACCGCGAGTTGAGCGATCATCGCCGCCTTTTTGCGCGCGTTTACGGGCGCTGGCATCGAGAATGCGCTTGCGCAAACGGATGTTCTGCGGAGTTGCTTCGACGAGCTCATCGGCATCGATGTATTCGATTGCGCGCTCCAAGGAGAATCGCAGTGGCGGTGAGAGCTTCGAGGTTTTGTCCTTGCCGGATGAGCGCATGTTATCGAGATGCTTTTCCTTCACGGGATTCACCGGTAAATCACCGACGCGTGGGTTCTCACCCACGAGCATGCCGCCATATACTGCATCGCCCGCGCCGACGAAAAGAATGCCGCGCTCCTCCAATGCTTGCAGCGAGAAAGTCGTCGCCGCGCCTGAATCCATCGAGACCAACGTGCCGGTGGTGCGGTTCTGAATTTCACCCGCATGCGGAGCGTATTCCTTGAACAAGTGAGACATGATGCCGTGGCCGGATGTTAGATTCACCAATTCAGTTTCAAAGCCAATCAAGCCGCGCGTCGGAATCGTCGCTTGAATGAAGACGCGGCCGCTGGCCTCGGTATCCATATGCTCCATCAGGCCTTTGCGGTTGAGCAAAATTTTCAGAATCCCTTGGGTGTAATCGCCAGGAGCTTCGATGTAGAGTGTCTCAAATGGCTCTAACAGAGTGCCATGATCATCGCGGCGATAAATCACGACCGGACGGGAAACCAGCACTTCAAATCCCTCGCGCCGCATCTGCTCCACCAGCACTGCAATCTGCATCGCGCCGCGCGCGGAAACATTGAACACGCCGGATTGGTCTGTGTCCTCAACGACGATCGAGATGTTCGTTTTCAACTCGCGCATGAGGCGATCGCGGATGGCGCGTGAGGTCACGTGCTTGCCTTCTTTGCCAGCAAGCGGACCATCGTTGATGGAAAATTGCATCGAAACCGTCGGTGGATCAATCGCGACAAATGGCAGTGGTTCTTGCTCTGGATTGGCCGCAAGCGTCTCACCGATGGAAATATTTTCAATTCCCGCGGCGATGCCCACGATGCCACCCGCGCCGCAGCCTTCGGAGTCTGTCGTGGCGAGGCCGGCGTAGGTGAATGTTTTCATCACCTTGGATTGCACTTTGGTTCCGTCCCCGCGCAGCAGATAGATCGAATCGCCTTTTTTGACGCTGCCGCCTAACACTTTTCCAATGGCCACACGGCCCACGTAATCATCCCACTCAATGTTTGATACGAGCATGAGAAATGGCGAAGTAGGATCCGCCTCTGGCGCGGGAATATGTTCGACGATTTTTTCTAACAACGGCGTGCAATCTTTGCGCTCGTCTTCAGGATGATTCATGAAGTAGCCATCGCGCGCAGATCCATAACAGAATGGCGCGTTGAATTGATCATCACTGGCATCCAAATCTAACAAAAGCTCCAGCACTTGATCGTGCACTTTCATCGGCGTGGCCAATGGGCGATCGATTTTATTGACGACGACGATTGGCTTGAGGCCTTCCTGCATCGCCTTGCGCAAGACAAACCGCGTTTGCGCCTGCGGCCCGCCAGAAGCATCGACGACGAGCAGCACGCCATCGACCATTTTCATCACCCGCTCCACTTCGGCACCAAAGTCGGCGTGGCCCGGAGTATCGACGATGTTGATCGTGTATCCATTCCAGTGAATCGCCGTATTTTTCGCTTTGATGGTGATGCCTTTTTCGCGCTCAAGATCCATCGAATCCATCGCCCGTTCTTGGGTCGATTGATTCTCGCGGTAGGTGCCACCCGCTTGAAGCAGTTGATCGACAAGGGTGGTTTTGCCGTGATCGACGTGGGCGATGATGGCGAGATTACGAATTTTTAAATCAGACATAAAAGTGCAAGTAAATAGCGGAAAGGGCGCGCGCTATGGCGGTTTTCCAGATCGATGGCAAGGCAGTATTTGCAGGAATCGACGCGAGTGCTCGCGAAAAACGAGCCGTCGCTGCCGATCGATGGGTGAAAAATGCTCGCTAACTCAAGCAAGCAAGGCCTGCAGGCGGCGGCAAACTTCCTCGACATTCGCCCGCGAATTAAATGCAGAAATCCGAAAATACCCCTCCCCCGCGGATCCGAAGCCGGAGCCGGGCGTGATCACCACTTGCGCTTCACCCAGCATGCGATCGAACATACTCCACGAACTAACACCTTCCGGGCAAGCCACCCATACATAAGGCGCATTGATGCCGCCGAAGATTTTCAAACCAGCCGCCAGAGCCGCCTCGCGCAGCAAGCGAGCATTGCCCATGTAGTGGTTGATTAACTGCTGCACTTGTGCTTTCCCCTCGGGTGAAAAAACGGCCTCGGCACCGCGCTGCACCGGATAACTCGCGCCATTAAATTTCGTGCTGTGGCGGCGGCTCCAGAGGCCATGCAATGCCACCTCACTGCCATCGTCTGCCTTGGCCACCAGTCCTTTCGGAATCACCACCGATGCGCATCGCACGCCAGTGAAGCCACCATTTTTTGAAAATGAGCGGAACTCGATCGCCACCTCGCGAGCGCCGGGGATTTCATAAATCGAATGTGGGATCTCGGGATCTTGGATGAATGCCTCATACGCTGCATCAAACAAAATGATCGAGCCATGAGCCTGCGCGTAATTGACCCACGCTTCTAACTGTTCGCGGCTTGCCACCGCCCCCGTCGGGTTGTTAGGAAAACACAAATAGATGATGTCCGCTCTTTCTTCAGGCACGGCAGCGACGAATCCGTTAGAAGCATTGCACTCCATGTAAAGCAACCCAGCATAAGCACCGGAAGCATCCGCTTCGCCAGTATTTCCAGCCATCACATTGGTATCCACATAGACCGGATAGACTGGATCTGTGATGGCGATGACGTTGCCCTTGCCAAAAATTTCCAAGATATTTCCCGTGTCACACTTCGAGCCGTCTGAGATAAATACCTCATCTGCGGAAATGCCAAGACCGGCGTATTGATGATCGACGATGGCTTGGCGCAAAAACTCATATCCTTGCTCCGGCCCGTAGCCACGGAAGCTATCTCGCACTGCCAATTCATCCACTGCTTGATGCATCGCTTGCACCACCGCTTGCGGCAATGGCTCGGTCACATCACCAATCCCGCAGCGGATGATGCGGGCGGCGAGATCTGGATGCTTCTCCGAGTATTCTCGCACGCGGCGAGCGATTTCAGGAAACAAGTAACCGGCTTTAAGTTTGAGAAAGTTGGAATTGATGGTGGCCATGCGCGCGCAGCATGAACGATGCCCAGCGAATCGCGCAAGGGACAATCCGGCAGTTGCATCAAAGTTTTTTGCAGACTAATCTGTCCGCCGTGAGTCAGGCGCACGATGTCATCATCCAGTATCTAACAGCCCAGCAGCAGCGCGGCAAACATCACATTTATCTAACCGATGAAGCGCGAGCAACCCTGCGCGAGCTGCAAGAAGAATCGCGCGCGCCGCAGCCTGCGCATCCCTCCAATCTAGCAAGGCTGCCAACTGAGGCGCCTCCACAAGTCGCCATCACGGGCGGGAGCAAAGCCGCGCAGCTCGAGGCATTGCGGCACCAAATTGCCGCATGGGGAAAAAGCCAAGCGCTCGAAAATATGCGCACAGAACTCGTTTTTTCCGAAGGAAGTCCGGATGCGGAGTTGGCAATCATCGGCGAGAGTCCGGGCTACGAGGATGAGAAACGGCGTAGTCCATTTGCAGGAGCAACGGGCGAAAAGCTCGACCGCATTCTCACTGCGATGGGCTTCTCGCGCGAAAAAGTTTATCTAACAAATATCGCAAAATTTCGCCCCAAAACGCGCAACCAAACTACGAATAATCGCGCGCTGACCGCTGCGGAAGTCGCGCTCTTCATGCCGTGGCTTCGCGCTGAATTGGCCATCCTCCAGCCAAAGGTCATTCTTGCTGCCGGAGAAACCGTTGCGCAATTTTTGTTAGGAAATCAACAACCTACCGCCACGCTACGTGGGAAATGGCACGCGATGGATGGCACCCCACTGCGGGCGAGTTTGCATCCAAGTTGTTTACTCATCGCTGGTGATGATCTCAAAACCAAGCGCGCATTGTGGGAAGACATGCTGGCTGTGATGGAGCACCTCAGCATGGCCATCACCGAGAAGCATCGCGGGTATTTTTTACCCAAGACATGAATGACTTCTCGCCTAACAGCCGGATCGGCTTGGGCAATTTTTTACGCTTCAATCCGAATTGTCTCACCGCATGCCGTTGCAAATGCGCGGCGGCATCCTCAATATCATCGGTGAAAAAAATCAACTCAGGATCCTGCGGGCTGATTGTGCCTTCCTCGGCCATGCGATAAACAAAGTCCATCAACGGCTGCCAGTAATCCTTGCCCATTAAAATGATGGGAAATTGTTTGAGCTTGCCAGTTTGGATCAACGTCATCGTCTCAAACATTTCGTCGAGCGTGCCAGCACCTCCCGGCAGCACGATGAAGGCGTAGGAGTATTTGACCAACACCACCTTGCGCGTGAAAAAATACTTCATCGTCACCGAGCGCTGGACGAACGGATTCAAATGTTGCTCAAATGGCAGCTCGATGTTCACGCCAAGCGAGCGCCCGCCAGCTTCGTAAGCGCCTTGATTTCCAGCACGCATGATGCCTGGCCCACCGCCTGTTAGAACGGTGAAGCCCAAACGCGCACAAGCCTCGCCCATTTTCCGCGCCATTTCATAATACTGGCTGCCGGGCTGCGTTCTCGCCGAGCCAAAGACCGTCACGCACGGCCCCGCAAAGTGCAAAGTGCGAAAGCCGCGAAACAAATCCCACGTCACACGGATGAGCGTGCACAGATCGCGCACGCGAGAATCCGGCCCGTCTAACAGCGAGTGATCCGCAGACTCAAGTTGCGCCCAACGATGCTGTTCGATTTCCTCATCCGTGATGGGATGCTGCGGATCTGGCTGCGGGAGTTGATCGTGAAGTGATTTTTCCATCTTTGAAAAAATTACAGAGCATCACCGCTCGGGCAAAGTCATTTCAGCACCCGATTTTTTTTCATACAGCACTTCCGCTAAATACAAGCCATCAGCCGGCGCACATAGCGGTGATTTCCCAAATGGCAAACCAGCAGGTTGATCTAACAAATTTTTCAGTGACTGCATTTCCATCCGGCCTTGAGCCACATGCACCGCCGCGCCGGTGAGCAAGCGCACCATTTTATAAAGAAATCCATCGCCCACGTAAGCAATCCGGTAGCCATCTGCAATCACTTCCACCCGCGCCTGATGGATCGTGCGCCGCCAATCCACCTCAGCCCCTTCATCGCCGCGATACGCAGCAAATGCGTGAAAATCGTGACTTCCTAACAGACAGCCCAACGCTTCTGTTAGAACGGCCAAATCCAGCCCACGTGGTAAATGCCATGCCAGCCCAGCCCGCAGCGGCGGCATGATCGGCTCCATGCACAATTCGTAATGATAGCACTTTCCTACCGCAGAAAATCGGCTGTGAAAGTCTGCCGCCACTTCCTCACAGGCCATGATGCGAATCGCCGCTGGCAACTTGCAATTGAGCGCAGGCACCCAGTTGAATGGATTCA
>RDZR01000042.1 GCA_004294095.1 Verrucomicrobiota bacterium | reverse complement strand
AGTCTGATCAAATCCGCGCCGCGTCCATTCCGCATTCGTCAAGAATTCAGCGCAGATCCCAGCGACGAAATGCGAGTGAAAATTGAACAGATCGTCTCGCGCCGCTCCGGGCGATTAGTCGGAATCTATCAGAAAAATAAATCGTTCGCATGGGTCGATTGTGCGGATCCCGCGATTGATGGGCGGATTGATTTGCATGGGGATACAACGGCTGCCCCGGGCCAGCTCGTCGTCGTTGAGTTAGATGCATGGCTTGATCGCGCAGCGGATCCGCGTGGCCGCATCATCGAGGTATTGGGTTGGCCGGGCGATGCGGGTGTCGATATGATTTCCATCATCCACCGGTTTGGCTTAAAAACTTCATTTCCTGACGATGTGTTAGAAGAGGCCCGCAGGGTGCCGGAGCAACCAGAGATAGAGGAGATCGCTCGCCGCCGCGATTGGCGCGAGCCACTTGTCATCACCATCGATCCCGCAGATGCCAAGGACCACGACGATGCCATTTGGCTTGAAAAATCCGAGGCTGGTTGGAATCTCGCTGTCCACATTGCGGACGTTTCCCACTACATTAAACCTAGTAGTCCGATGGACCGCGAGGCGATTGAGCGCGGCAATTCCACCTATCTGGTGGACCGTGTGCTGCCGATGCTGCCGACTGAGTTGTCTAACGGAATTTGCTCGCTCAAACCCGCCGTCGATCGTCTCACAAAATGTGCTCTGTTAGAAATTTCCCGTGCGGGAGAAGTGACGCATGCCACATTTTTTGATGCGGTGATTCATAGCCGCGCGAAACTTTCCTACGAGCAAGCGCAAGCAATTCTCGATGGAAATAATCCACCACCCAATTCGGATGAGGCACTCGTGCCGATGGTCCATGAGGCGTGGAAGTGCGCATCCGCCATGCGCCGCCGCCGCTTTGAGCAAGGTGCTCTGGATCTTGAGATGCCTGAAATTAAAATTGCGCTCGATGAAAATGGCCGCGCGGTGGCTGCCAATCCGGTGCTCCACACCGCGAGCCATCAACTCATTGAGGAATGCATGCTCGCTGCCAATCAGGCAGTAGCCAAATTGTTGCGTGAGTCAATGAAGCCCGCGCTATTTCGTATTCATGAAGATCCAGATCCATCGCGCCTCGATGATTTTACCCAACTCGCCAAAGCGCATGGTTACCATCCGGGAGATCTCACCAATCGTGCGCATTGCCAAAAATTGTTAGATGAATCCAAAGGCAAACCAGAAGAGCACATCATTCGCCTCGGCTTGTTGAAAAGTTTGAAACGCGCCGCCTATTCCGCGGATCCACTTGGCCACTACGGATTGGCCAAGCGCGATTATTGTCACTTCACCAGTCCGATCCGCCGCTATGCGGATTTAATCGTGCACCGCGCGATGCAGCCATTGTTAGAAAATGCGCCCGCCAAAATAGATCGGGTGCAGGCATATGTTGATCTGTTAGAATTGGCGCGGCATCTTTCAGAAACGGAGCGCACATCGGCAGATGCTGAGAATGAAAGCAAGCAGCTCAAGTTGATGGAATTCTTAGCCTATGTGGCGACCTTGCCGGAGCCACCGCTCTACGACGGCTTGATTACCGATACGCGGCCGATGGGCCTGATGGTGGAAGTGCCCAGCATGGGCGTTCGTGGCGTGGTCAAGCGCGAGGATTTGCCGACGGGACGATGGCGATTTGAGTCCAACCGCATGGCGTGGATTGCGATGGATGGAGCCATTTTGCAACTCGGCATGCGAGTGCCATTGCGAGTCGAAAAAATTGATATGGAAAAACGCTTCGTCGATTTTTCGGTTGCCGGAAAACCAACTAGCGCTGGCCTAACAGATCGCATGGTGCGCGGCAGGCCGCCCAGCAGACATCATTCGCCGCCGCATACGAAGACCGCTGCTACAAGTGGGCCATCTTCCCGCCACCGAGGCGCGAAGGCCACGCCGGAAAAAGGAAAAGCCAAAGTCAAACGCAGACGCCGCTAACAATCAGTTAGACGACTCCGATCTTAATTTTGATTTTCTCGATCTCGTCCGATAGTTCGCCCCACCGATAATAAGCACTTTCCAGTGCTGTGGCGAGCTTGGCGGCAGCAGCCGTGCTCTCGCGCAGGCGCTGTGCATCGAGGGTAACTTCATCCGAGCAAAGATGTTGATTCATCACCGCTTGAGCGGATTCCAATTCAGCAATTTTGATCTCTAACTGAGCGAATTCATTTTCTAACGGTTTGAGAACTTTGGATCTTATCTCGCGTTGTTCCGCTTCGATCCGGCGTTGTTCTTTGCGATTCACGCCGGGCACGCGTTTGTTATCGCCCGCCGATGATTGCTGGTTTGAAAGTGATGATAGCTTCGCCTGTGGTTTGGCCAGCTCCGCATCCGCCGCCGATTTTTCCAGATAGTAGGAAATATTTCCCGCGTAGCAGACCGGATGTTTGCCCGGCTGGAACTCGATGGTTTTACTCACCAATGGATCGAGAAATGTGCGGTTGTGCGAGACGATCATCACGCTGCCCGGATATTGAATCAACGCGCGTTGCAGCACATCTTGTGATTGCATGTCGAGATGGTTCGTCGGCTCATCAAGGATCAAGAAATTCGCCGGGCGCAAGAGCATGCAGACTAACGCGACGCGCGAGCGCTCACCGCCGGAGAGCACGCCTACGCGTTTGAAGACATCGTCACCACGAAAGAGAAAGCAGCCTAACAGATTTCTCGCATTCGCGGCGCCATCTCTCGGTGCTGCGGCTTCGACGGTTTCTAAAACCGTTTTTTCAGGGTCCAGTTCATCCGCATGATTTTGTGAGAAAAAGGAAACGCACACCTTGTGGCCAAATTCGTGCAACCCCTCATCGGCTGTTTCTTGGCCGGTAATCAAACGGCAAAATGTCGATTTTCCCGCGCCGTTAGGTCCGACAATCGCAAATTTTTCGCCTTTCTGAATTTCAAAATCAAAGTGGTTGAAAATTTCTAATTTGCCATACGCTTTGTTGACGCGTTCTAACTTGGCAACCACTTGTCCGGACGAAGGCGGCGGCGGGAATTTGAAATTCATCACCGCGTCATCTTTTTCCGGCGCGGGGATGCGCTCGATCTTGGCTAACATTTTCACCCGAGATTGCACCAAGGTTGCTTTATTTGCCGAGGCGCGGAAGCGATCGATGAAGCGTTGGATTTCAGAAATTTCACGCTGTTGGGCGTCGTATTGTTTTTGTTGTGTTTCACGCCGCAGCACGGACTCGCGCTCAAAGTAAGAAAAATTTCCGGCGTATTCTTCCGCCCGCCCGTTGGCGAAGGCGATCGTCCGCGTGCAGAGTTGGTCTAACAGAGCGCGATCGTGAGAAATGAGTAAAATGGCACCCGGATAATGATTCAAATATTCCTCCACCCAAATTTGCGTGCCGATATCAAGGTGATTGGTTGGTTCGTCTAACAGCAATACTTCGGGTTCTTGTAAAAACAATTTCGCCATCGCAATCCGCATCTGCCAACCACCAGAAAATTCGGAACAATCACGGGTGAAATCCTGACTGCGGAATCCAAGGCCTTTCAGAACTGACTCGATCCTCGGCTTCATCCGCGCGGGATCTAGCCCATCTAACTGAAGTTCCAATTCGCCGATTTCTTCTAACAGATCTCCGTATGGCGATGATCGCGGATCTAGCTTGATCAGTTCATTCGAGAGCCGCTCAATTTTTTCACGCAGCTCCACCGTCGCGCCAAATGCGGATTCAACCTCTTGCCACAAGCTGCGCCCTGCGACGTGAATCCCTTCCTGCGGCAAATAACCAATTCGCGTCCCCTTCGGCGCGTGCACTTTCCCAGACGTCGGCGGAGTGATTCCTGCGATGCATTTCATCAACGTCGATTTCCCAGCGCCATTATGCCCGGCAAACGCAATGCGCTCCCTCGCTTGAACTGAGAAGTTTAAGTTTTGAAATAGGACGCGTGCCCCATATTCGACACGAAGTGACTGAACGGAAATCATCTGCAGGCGCAGGGTGCACGCTTCGCCCAAAGGGTCAAGGATTGCCATTCCAGCCCAGCAAAGTAAATGAACGCAAGTTGTTGAAAATGAATCTCATTTTGATCATAGAGAAAGTCGAAATTAGTTCGTGATTTCCGGCGGGATGGGGCTTTGTTATCTAGGGATAAGTGTTTCTAACATGATTCCGTTGATAAAAATCTAACAAAAAAAGTAATGAATTCACGACGTGATTTTATGGTAAAATTGGCAGCGATTGCGGCAACTCCGCTCGCAGTAAGTGGGCAAGTTTTAGGAGCGGAGGCGGCACCGGCCCCTGCGGGTGAGAAGCTCAAAGAAACGGATCCGATGGCTGTGGCTCTTGGTTACAAGGAAGATTCGACGAAGGTCGATGCGGTGAAGTATCCACAGCACAAGCCGGAGCAAGTTTGTTCGGGATGCGCACTTTACCAAGGCAAGCCGGGAGATGTTGAAGCGCCTTGCACGGCGGTAGGGAACAAGATTGTGGTGGGCCCGGGTTGGTGTGCAGTTTACGCGCCGAAACCACCTGCACCCTAACAAAAATTTTCTAACTGCTAGAAATGGTTAGACGAGCCCATCTTTGCGAGCTTGTTTCCAATAAGCATATTCACTGCGATTGAAATCAATGTATTCGGGTGAGAGATCGCTCGAATACATGGTGTAGTCTGCTAGGCCTTGGTTGAGGTGAATGGTGATGGTAAATTCCGGCTTGGCGACGATCGCACGCAGCTCATCCATGGGCGTCGGAGCTTGAAGTCCACCAAGGCAAGCTGGCTTTTCATCGAGATGGATATCGATGAGTTCCTCACGGATGCGTGCTCTTGAGTAGCCAACAGCATGAATAATGCGGCCCCAATTTGGATCGCCCCCATTCCACGAAGATTTCACCAAGGCAGATTTACAAACGGCTTCGGCCACTTTTTTTGCATCCAAATAGGTGCGGGCGCCTAGCACGTTGACGGTGACAAATTTGGTCACGCGCTCGCCATCGCGCACGACCGCTTTTGCCAACTCAAGCATGACGAGTTTGAGTGCGGCGCGGAATAATTTGCACTGGCTGCTATTGCGGCGGATATTCGGCATTTCTGAGGCTCCATTGGCCAAAACGAGAACCGTATCATTGGTGGACATGTCACCATCGATGGTGATGCGGTTGAAACTTTCCTCCACGCACTCGAGCGTGGCTTTGCGTAAATTTTCACTCGAAATGGCAGCATCGGTGGTGATGAAGCAGAGCATCGTCGCCATGCTTGGAGAAATCATGCCAGCACCTTTCACACAGCCGCCGATGCGCACGCGGTGTTGGCCGATCATGAAGGAGATTGCGCATTCCTTCGCGTGAGTATCGCTGGTGATGATGGCGGCCGCCACATCGGGCCCACTTTTTGGATTGAGGCCTTGGATTAAAGAATCGTAGTGCGGAGTGATGCGCATCATCGGCATCGGTAGGCCAATCACACCGGTGGAGGCGACTGCGATTTCCGTGCGCTTGAGGCCGAGTGGTTTGGCCACTCCATCACACATCGCGTGTGCATCGCGGATGCCTTGCAAGCCGGTGCAGGCGTTGGCATTTCCCGAGTTGGCGATGATGGCGCGCACGTCGCCCTTGCGCAGGTTGGATTGAGAAACACGCACCGGTGCGGCTTTCACGCGGTTGGTGGTAAATGTGCCGGCTGAAGTGCATGGATCTTCGGAAAAAATGAGTGCCAGATCTAACCGATCGCTGGTCGGGTTTTTAATGCCACAACTCACAGCAGATGCGAGAAACCCCTTCGCCGCCGTCACCCCACCTGCTATTTTCGTGTAAGCCTGATCCATAAAACCGCCGCTCATCCAATGCAGAATGCGCGAATGGGTCGATCAAAAATTTTCTAATCCTGCACGGACGGGTAATCCGCACATGAGGTTAAAGCATTGCACGGCTTGGCCGCCGGCACCTTTGCCGAGATTGTCTTCTGCACTGGTTAAGATGATGCGCTGAGTCCGCGGATCATGATGCCAGCCGATGTCGATGAAATTGGTGCGCGTGACGTATTTCGTATCCGCACAAACTCCATTTCCTAACAACCGGACAAATGGCGCCGTCGCATACGCGGCGGTGAGCGCGTCTCCTACCGCAGCGGCATCGCATGATTCTGCGAGCTTTGCGGTGATGGTGGTGGCGATGCCGTTATGCACTGGAACCAAATGCGGTAAGAATGAAATGATGACTTCTTGCCCCGCGGCGAGACTCAGCTCCTGCTCAATTTCTGATAGATGGCGGTGTTTTGGAATGCCATAAGCGCGCACGCTTTCGTTGCATTCGCAAAAAAGGAATGGGATGTCTGCCTTTCTACCGGCGCCGCTTACCCCACTCATGCTGTGGGCAACGATGGATGCTGGATCTAACAATTTCGCACTGAGCAATGGAATGAGCGGCAGCAAGATGCTCGTCGGATAACAACCAGGTGCGGCGACGAGTGATGCGGACGCAATTTTATCCGCGCGGATCTCGGGCAGGCCGTAAACCGCTTTTTCTAACAAATTTGGATAAGGGTGACTCTGGCCATAGTAGTGCTGATAGACATCGGCATCGCGCAGGCGAAAATCTGCGCTTAAATCGATCACCCGCAGTCCGGCACTGAGCAACTCATGGGCAATTTGCGCGGCAACACCATGAGGCAATGCCAAAAACGCCACAGTTGCCCCGCTCGCCACAATCGCTTGCGTGTCTGGCTCGATGAACCGCAGATCGGCACCTGCTGCGCCAAGGTAGCGTGGGAACACATCGGACAACGCTTTGCCCGCCTCTTGGCGAGAGGTGACTGCCGTAATTTCCGCGTGAGGGTGCAATAACAGCAGGCGTAGTAATTCCATGCCCGTGTAGCCACTTGCACCGACGATTGCAATTTTAGTCCGTTGCATGCCTTTGCCATCGCATGATTTTAGATGCTTGCCAATGCGCATTTCCTTTGATTGCTTGGTCGCCCGTAGATCGTCGCGGGCTGTAGCGCAGTCTGGTAGCGCACTTGCCTGGGGGGCAAGGGGTCGTGGGTTCGAATCCCGCCAGCCCGACCATCTGATGTTTATTCCGAGTGGGAGAGCCTTGCACGTGTGATCCGAACTGAGTTTGACCTAGAAAATTCCGCAATAACGCAATGCCGCAGCACTGCCGATATTCGTTAGCTGTTTGAATTCGCGCTCACGGAAAAAGCTAGGCCCAAGACATCAACTGTGCAATTCGTTCGGGGAGGTGGTGTGGCTGGGTGCCGCCGAGGATCCGAGTTGGGCCACGTAGTTTTCCAAAAACTGAGCGCCCAGTTCGAGGTGGGAGATGGGAAAGGATTCATTCGGTGAGTGGGCATTGCAATCGGCAAGGCCTAGGCCCGCGAGGATGATGGGCACTTTCATTTCGCGCTGGAGCAGCGAGGCGATGGGGATGCTGATGCCTTCGCGAGTGAAGGCGGGAGCGCGACCAAACGTCTGGGTGAGGGCGATTTCCGCTGCGTGGACCAGTGGGTTTTCAGGTGGTGTGAAAAATGGATAGCCGCCGTGGTCAATGGTGACCTCACCCACGAATCCCTCGGCGGCGATTTGTTGGTTGAGCCAAGTTGCGACGAGGGCCGCGATCACATCGGGATCTTGGTTAGGGACGAGGCGCAGGCTGATTTTGGCCAACGCCGTCGCCGGGATGATCGTCTTTGAGCCGCTGCCTTGGTGGCCACTTGTAAGACCATTGATCTCGAAGGTCGGGCGCGCCCAGACGCGCTCGAGTAAACTATAGTTTTGCTCACCCGTAGGTGCCGAGCAGCGGGTGGTAGCGGTGAACCATTCCGCGGTCCACGGCAGCACTTGCCATGAAATTAGCTCTTTGTTAGAGACTGGCAAAACGTCATCGTAGAGTCCGGGGATGGTGATGCGGCCGTCGGCGTCGGTGGCGCGAGCAAGTATTCGGGAGAGCGCTTGCGCGGGATTGGCAGTGGCTCCACCAAAGATTCCGGAGTGCAGATCTTTCGCCGGACCGTGGATGAGGATTTCCAAGCACACGATGCCTCGCAGCCCGAGTGTGATCGCGGGCCAACCAGCGGTGACAAGACTGGTGTCGCATACAAGCACGCCATCGCAAGCGATTTGTGGACGGTGCGTGCTGATGAAATCCGCGAGATACGGACTGCCGATTTCTTCGCCTCCTTCGATGAAAATCACTAGATTGACGGGCAGTGGGCCCCGCCCAAGCAGGCGCCGCAGACCGATGAGAAGCGCAGCGGTTTGTCCTTTGTTATCGGTCGCGCCGCGAGCATGCACAAGGCCTTCGCGCAGGCTTGGCTCGAACGGTGGCGTTTCCCAAAGAGCGAGCGGCTCGACTGGCTGCACGTCGTAGTGTCCGTAGATGAGCAGGGTCTGTTTGCTAGATTCTCTCGCCGTATGAGCGAGCACGATCGGATGGCCGTCGGTCTCATGCAGGGCGCTGGCCAGCCCCCATTTTGCGAGAAGCTCGACCAGCCAGTTCGCGCAATCGCGGCAATCTTGCTGGTGGGCGGGCGCGGCGCTGATTGATGGAAAGCGCAGGTAGTCGAAATAGACTGCCAATTCATCTGTCGAGAGGCTCATGGGTTAGAAAATCGTGAGAGGCGAAATGGCGTGAGATCAAAGTTGCATTCCCCGCGCAAGATCAAGTCACGAGCGATCTCGCCCACGGCGCTTGAATATTTAAATCCATGCCCGCTGAAGCCGCCAACGACCCATGCCGAAGCCTCACCTGGGATGCGATCGATGATCGGGCTGCGGTCTGGTGTGTTTTCAAAAAAACAGGTTTCCATGGATAACACTGGGCCATTGGCACCGGGAAAAATCTCTCGCACAAAGCTCCTCATATCGTCCTCATCCTCGCGATCGGCCTCACGCCGGGGGATGTCGGGATCGATGGCGGGGGAGGGAATTTCACGCAAGCGACCGAGCTTGAAGCCGGGGATGCCGTGGGCGGGAAAGCCGTAGAAATGGCCAAGTTCTTCGGAATCGACGATCCAAACTGGTAGCTTTTTATCCGAAAAGATTGCCGAGTTCGGGCCGGTTGAAAACCAGCCAAGCACGCATCGTTCGGCTTGCACGGGCACCGCCGCCGCAGCAAGAACTTTGCCAATCCACGCGCCCGCCGTGATGATCAAGTGACGTGTGCGGTATTGCCCGTGAGTGGTTGTTACTAGATAACCCCCTGCGTCACTCGTCCAGCCGAGCATCCGCTCATGGCCATGAATTTCCGCGCCTGCTGCGATGGCGAGATTGACGTGTGCTGAGATTGCCATTTCTGGGGCGACGAAGCCCGAGCCGGGTTGGAAGACAGCCATCATGTTAGGTTCCGGCATAAGCGCGGGGTGGCGCTTGCGAATTTCCGCTCGATCTAACACTTCGTGGGCGATGTCGCAGCGCTCGCAGGCGCTGAGCGATCCACTGAAGATCGCCTTGTCTGGAAGTGAAACATCGAGACTGCCGATGCGATGAAAAATGGTCTGTCCGCATTGCTCGCCAAGCTCGTCCCAGAGCTGGGCGGCGCGCTGCACAAGTGGCACGTATTTGGTGCTTTCATGCAAGCCGAGACGTAAAATTCGGGTGGAGCCATGTGAACTTCCGCGGGTGTTAGGAATCGAAAATTGATCCACGCCGAGCACACTCAGGCCCGCCTTTGATAAGTGGTAGCACGCCGCACTGCCCATGCCGCCCACGCCGATCACGGCCACGTCGAATGTTCTCATCGTCCGGTGCTGCTACTAGAAGAGTGTTAGATATTGGTCGGTTTCCCAGCGTGAGACTTGGCGGTGGTATTCATTCCACTCGCGCCATTTCACTTTCATAAATTCTCCGGAAATTGGGCCTAGCGCATCGAGGATCACCGGATCCTGCTCAAGCTCGATTAAGGCATCGCGCAGCGATTGAGGCAGGGTGGTCAGCCCGCGCTTGTAGATCTCTGAGCGAGCCATGGTGTAGAGATTTCCGAGGTTGGGATTGGGTATTGGCAGCTCCTTGGCGATGCCATCCAGCCCAGCAGCGATGTAGGCGGCGAGGATTAAGTAAGGATTGACCGCTGCTGAGATGGAGCGGTCTTCCACATGCCCGGGCCCGCAGATCCGCAGCATTTGCGTGCGATTGTTATCGCCATAGCTGATGAAAGCAGGTGTCCAAGTGAAGCCCGAGCGGGAACTTGTTAGGCCGGGCCCGATCTGCAGGCGGCGGTAGCAATTGGGCGTTGGTGAGCCGATGGCGCAGAGCGCAGGTGCATGTTTCAAGACACCTGCCAGAAAGTGGTAGGCTATCTTGGAAAGACCAAATCCCGCTGGATCCGCCTCGTCGGTAAATACATTTTCACCCGTCGTCGCATCCGCAAGATGGTAGTGAATATGCGCACCACTGCCGGTGCGGTCGCTGAATGGCTTGGCCATGTGCGTGGCGATGGCACCATACTTTTGGGCCACTTGATTGGTCATCATTTTGAAAAATGTCAATCGATCGGAGGTGGTGAGGGCATCGGCGTAGTTGAAATTAATTTCATACTGGCCGTTGCCGTCTTCATGGTCGGCTTGATAGACGCCCCAGCCAAGTCCGTTGCAGTAGGTGGTGATGTCTTGCAGGTAGTCCATTGCGGGAGCGATGCCCTTGTAGTCATAGCAGGGCTTGGAGAGTTGATCGATGCCCTGTGGATCCCACACCGCGATGCCTCCTTCGGGTGTGCGGACCACGAGAAAATGCTCAGGCTCGATGCCGATGTTTGCCACCAGGCCATGGCGTGATTTTAAAATCCCCAAAACCCGCTTCAAGTTCACCCGCGGGCAGCAACCATGCGCGTTGCCATCTACGTAGAGATCGCTGGCGAAGCGTGCGGTATTCGTCTGCCATGGAATGGGGGTGTAACTCTCAAGGTCGATCCGGGCGAGCATGTCGTGCGAATGTGGCCCTTGGCCCATGCCCCAGACGGCGGCCCCAGCGAAGCCCGCGCCCTCATCGACGAGTGTCTGGAGGTAACTCGCCGGACACATTTTTACTTTGGCGGCACCATGAATATCGACGAATTGCGCGAGCACAAAATCTATCCCCGCCGCTGCCATCTTGTCTTGAATTTCTGAAATTGTTGTCATTTTAACAAACGTTGAATCGGCATGTTGATAAAATTTGCTAGAAAAAATTTGCAGGGATTCAACTGGGCTGCATGGTTTTCTTGAAGAATGGTTTAAGCAGTTGACGGGCCATTTTAAGTGCCACTCATTTTGATTTCATCATGGCACAAAAAGTGCGCTTTTAAGCATGGATGTGAGAACAATCCATGCCCTCAAAATCAGTTTTTTAATTCACAACAGTTTCATCATCAAACACATCCACGTGAATCTGCCCATCAAAGCAAGTTCGGCGACAGGCGATCTGAACGATAAATTTTTCGCGTCGAAAAAGCACGCACTTTGGCAAATTGGCCGACGTTTAAACGTTTGAAGAATTAAAATTTGCAATTTTCCGAGCTGGCTCGAACCATCACTTAAGAAAAAAACAATCATGTGCGGAATCGTTGGTCTTTTTTTGAAAAACAAGAAGCTTGAACCTGACTTGGGCGCATTGCTCGCGCCCATGTTAGACTCGATGTGTGGGCGTGGCCCTGACAGCGCTGGCTTGGCGATCTATGACGGAATTTCACCCGCCGGAGTGGTGAAAATCTCACTTCAGCACGACGACCTTGCTTACGATTGGGCAAAGCTTGCCGACGAACTAGAGACGCGGATCAAAGGCAAGGTGCAATATTCGGTAAATTCCACTCATGCGTTGTTTTTCGTGGCAGGAGAAGAGTCTGCGATCCGGGTGATTTTGCGGGAAATCGCGCCCAAGGTCGCGATCATGAGCATGGGTAAGCGCATCCAGATCATGAAAGAAACGGGCACGCCCGCCGAGGTGATCGCAAGGTTTGGAGTCTCAGGAATGCGCGGCTCACACGCAATTGCTCACACTCGCATGGCCACGGAAAGCGCGGTCACCACGGCGGGTTCGCATCCTTTTTCGACCGGCTCAGACCTATGTCTTGTGCACAATGGTTCGTTGAGCAACCACAGCCGCTTGCGCACCAATCTCCAGCGGGAGGGCATCGTTTTTTCCACTGAGAACGATACTGAAGTCGCAGCGGGATACCTCGCGAACCGCCTGCAACATGGTTTTTCGTTACAAGCAGCGCTGGAAGCAAGTCTCCGTGATCTGGATGGTTTTTATACCTTTGCCGTTGGCACGGCCTCGGGATTTGCGGTGCTGCGCGATCCGATCGCTTGCAAGCCTGCCGTGCTTGCGGAGACGGATGATTACGTGGCGATGGCCTCGGAGTATCGCGCATTGACAAGCTTGCCTGGCATCGAGCACGCCCGCCTATGGGAGCCTGAGCCAGCCGTAGTTTATAACTGGAGCCATTCATGACGACGATCGATTTAGAAAACTCTACTGTGCGTGAACTCAATCGTGAGCTTCACACCGCCTCGGCTGGCTCGTGGTATGTTAAAAATCCCCGCGGTGCCCACGCGCTAGCCGTTGGTCTCAATGCGCCTCTCTATGTGGAAATTGTGGGCCACGCTGGCTACTACTGCGCGGGGATGAACCAAGAAGCCACCGTCATTGTGAAAGGCAATGTCGCTACCGGCGTCGCTGAAAACATGATGTCTGGACGAGTGCATGTGCATGGTCACGCCAGCCAATCCGCAGGTGCGACCGCCCATGGCGGCTTACTGATCATCGATGGCGATGCATCGGCCCGATGCGGCATCTCGATGAAAGGCATCAACATTGTGGTGAAAGGTTCCGTCGGCCACATGAGTGCATTCATGGGCCAAGCAGGCGATCTCGTCGTGCTGGGTGATGCAGGCGATGCACTCGGCGATTCTCTCTACGAAGCACGGCTGTTCGTGCGTGGGAAAGTTGCAAGCCTCGGAACCGACTGCGTGGAAAAAGAAATGCGCAGTGAACATCTCACCGCGCTTGCCGAGCTGTTGCGCCAGTCCGGTGCCGACGCTGATCCGAGCGAGTTCCGCCGCTATGGATCCAGTCGTAAACTCTACAATTTCCAGCGGGACAACGTCTCGCACTACTAGTTTTTCAGCATGAATCCACCTGCGCACCTTCGCGAATCCTACCTCTTTAATCGCTCCGTCATCCACGAAATCCAGCGTGCTGCGGACGAGGGCATCTACGACATCCGCGGTTGGGGATCCAAGCGCTGGATGCCGCACTTCGACGACCTCGTTTTCCTCGGTGCCAGCATGTCGCGCTACCCGCTCGAGGGCTACCGCGAAAAATGTTCCACCGAGGTGGTGCTGGGAAGCCGGTTCGCCTCCAAACCATTGGTTTTAAAGATTCCCATCACCATCGCCGGCATGAGCTTTGGTGCGCTTTCCGCTCAGGCCAAAGAAGCACTAGGGCGCGGCGCCAGTGAGGTCGGCACCACCACCACCACCGGTGATGGCGGCATGACATCGGAAGAACGCGAGCACTCAAATCTACTCGTTTACCAATATTTACCTTCCCGCTATGGCATGAATCCCAATGACCTACGCCGCGCCGATGCCATCGAAGTGGTGCTCGGGCAGGGTGCCAAACCCGGCGGTGGCGGTATGTTGTTAGGCCAAAAAATCAGCGACCGAGTGGCCGAAATGCGCACCCTTCCCAAAGGCATCGACCAACGCAGCGCCTGCCGCCACCCCGACTGGACTGGCCCGGATGACCTCGCCATCAAAATCGAAGAGCTCCGCGAAATCACCGATTGGGAAAAGCCCATTTTTGTCAAAATCGGTGCCTCTCGTCCCTACTACGATGTCAAGCTTGCGGTAAAATCCGGTGCCGACGTCATCGTGCTCGATGGCATGCAAGGCGGCACCGGTGCCACTCAAGACGTCTTTATCGAGCACGTCGGCATTCCGACGCTTTCCGCGCTACGCCAAGCCGTCGAGGCTCTTCAAGAAATGGGAATGCATCGCCAAGTGCAGCTGATTGTCTCTGGCGGCATTCGCAGCGGGGCCGATGTCGCCAAGGCGCTTGCCATGGGTGCAGACGCCGTTTCCATTGGCACGGCCGCCCTGATCGCTCTCGGGTGCAACAGCCCGAAATACCAACAGGACTATGAAAAACTCGGCAGCTCCGCCGGATTTTTTGATGACTACCAAGATGGCAAAGATCCCGCCGGAATTTCCACCCAAAATCCTGAACTTGCCGCCCGCTTAGATCCCATCATCGGCGGCAGAAAACTCGCCAACTACCTACGCGTGCTCACGCTTGAGACTCAGACGCTCGCCCGCGCCTGCGGAAAGTCCCACGTCCATAATCTCGATCCAGACGATCTCGCCGCCCTCACCATCGAAGCTGCCGCTATGGCAAAAGTCCCCCTCGCTGGCACGGACTGGATCCCCGGCGCAAATCGCCACGGCAAGAATACCGATAGCTTCTAAATCCGTGAAAGAAAAGCCATGGACTCTACGACCAAAACTCTGGTCATCCATGAGGCTGTGAGCAAAGTCCGAGCATTGGAGGCGGGGGCGCGAAACGCGGGAAGAAAATTGTCTCGTTGCATCGAGTGGCCTCACCATCTTCATTTCTTCATTCGAGAAAATGGAAAAGCGATTGCAGCTTGCTGATTGGTTGGTTTAGCATTGCAGCGTGCTCGATCATCATCCGCATGCCCAATCCGCTGAGCTAAATTTAGACGGCCCGTTTCTGCGCTCCGTTTTCCAATCCATGCTTAAATCTAGGATTCTGGAAAATAAGCTATCGAGCTTATACAAGGCAGGAAAAATTGTGGGTGGCGTGTATTTGGGCCGCGGCCAAGAGGCGGTGAGCGCGAGCTTGGGCACGGCGTTGATTCAAGGAACTGATTTTTTCGCACCACTCATCCGCGATCAAGCGGGGCGCACGGCTTTTGGCGAGCCATTGATCGATTGCACTCGCACGTATTTGGGCTCCGCCGCCGGACCGATGCGGGGGCGCGATGGAAACATCCACCGAGGCCGCCCGGAAATGGGCATGCCCGCGATGATTTCCCATTTGGGCGCTCAAGTCTCGGTGGTGGCTGGCATGTTGTTTGCGAAACGCTTGCAAGGAACATTGGCCGGCCGCGTGGGTGCGACGTGTGTGGGCGATGGCGCGACTTCGACGGGGGCATTTCACGAGGGAGTGAATCTTGCCGCCATCGAAAATCTTCCGCTGGTCATCGTCGTCGCCAATAATCAATTTGCATATTCCACGCCCAATCACCGGCAATTTGTCTGCGCTGATTTATCCGAACGCGCTGCGGGATACGGCATCCAAGGGCACTCTGTGGATGGCACGGATTTGTTAGAATCAGCGCGGGTTATTCGGCAAGCAGTCGAGCTTGCGCGGTCCGGTGCTGGCCCGCAGATGGTCGTCGCCCAGTTGTTGCGGCTGAGTGGCCATGGTGAACATGATGATGGAAGTTATGTGCCGCTGCCGGTTCGAAATGGTCATTACGGTCGCGATTGTGTGGAGGTGGCGATGCGCCAACTCGTCGATCACCAAATTGCCACGGTGGATGAAATTTTAGCATGGCAAGATCAATACGCGGAAGAGGTGCAACGCGCAGTGGCTCAAGCGCAGCAAGAACCCGTGCCGGATCCATACCGCGAAGTGTGGTCAGCCACGCGCACTCAATTCGATACCCAATCAATCTAACAAAAAAAGTATTTCAAGCGTGAGTGTAACCTACGTCGATGCCATTCGAGAAGCACAGGAAACTCTCCTGCGAGAAGATCCGCGTGTATTTTTATACGGCCAAGATATTGCAAATTTTGGCGGTGCATTTAAAGCGACGAAAGGTCTAGCAGAAGCATTTCCTAACAGAGTGTTTGACGCACCGATTTCTGAAGACGCGATGATTGGCCTTGCGGTGGGCGCGGCGATCGAGGGCATGCGCCCAATTATCGAAATGCAGTTTGCTGATTTTTCGTCGATCGCGTTTAACCAAATCGTCAATCAGGCGGCGACGCATTTTTACCGCACTGGCATGCCGATTCCGCTGACGGTGCGGCTGCCATCCGGTGGCACGCCCGGCTCGGGGCCATTTCACAGCCAGAGCATGGAAGGCATTTACGCGCAGTATCCGGGCTTGATCGTGCTGACTCCGGCCACGGTTTCGGATGCTTACCACATGTTGATCGATGGCGTCGCGCTCGATGATCCGGTGATCTTTTGCGAGCATAAATTTCTTTATCGCTGGCTGAAGGCAAAGACGATTCACGGCGATCGTTTGCCTATTGGCCAAGCGCGGATCATCCGTCATGGCAAACACGCAACCGTGGTGGCTTACAGCGCGATGGTGCATGAAGCGGTGCGCGCTGCGGATCGCTTGGTGCAGGATGGCTGGGAAATTGAAGTGGTCGATTTACGCTCGGTGAAGCCGCTCGATATGGATACCGTGCTTGCTTCGGTGGCGCGCACCGGCCGCTTGCTCGCACTGGGTGAGGCATTCCCGTGGGGCGGCGTGACTGCAGAAGTGGTTTCGCGAGTTTGCGCAGAAGGATTTCATCTGTTAGACGCGCCGCCGCAACGGCTCAATGCGCGGGATACGCCAGTCCCCTATCACCCGAAGTTGTGGGCGGCGCATCGGCCAACGCCCGAGTCCATTTGTGAGGCACTCCGCCATCTTCTTAGTTTCTAACCGTTAGTTATTATTATGCCTACCGTGCCAATTTTGATGCCTCAGTTGGGTGAGTCGATCGCCGAAGCAACGATTGTTTCCCTTGGAATCCGAGTGGGGGATCAGGTCAAGACAGATCAGGACATCATCGAGGTGGAGACCAATAAAGCAGTGATGAGCGTGACGACATTATGCGATGGAATCGTCGCCGAAGTCCGCGCCGCTGAGGGGCAATCGTATGCGGTTGGAAGTCTGTTAGGTTTGTTAGAAGTGACCGATGAAGAGGTGGTGCGCACCGGTGTCGAGACGCTGGAGGGAATCGAAAATAAACGCCAAGCACAAACTCACGAAAGCGCGGATCACCCGAGAGAAGCGAATCTTCACTTTGCTTTGAGTGATGATGCGTATGAAGAATCTCCGTCCGTGGTGCCCAGCGTGAAAGGCCTCCCAGTGCCAACTGGCGTGATGGGCGCTCATTATATTTCTCCTCGCATGCGCGCGCGGATGGATGATTTGGGCATCCGCGAGGCAGACATTTCGGCAATCGCCGGAACAGGCGCTGGTGGCCGCGTCACCGTGGATGATTTGGAAAAATTTCTCACCTATCTGGAATCTTGGCCGAGCAGCCCAGCATCGCCCATGCGCCTTGCCGTGGCGGATGCGATGCGCCGCAGTTGGACGAGGCCGCTCGCGACGGTGGGCCTGCCAGTGCCGATCGACCGGCTGTTAGATCATCGCCGCGCCCAATCGCCCAAGCCGGGACTGACGCTTTATTTATTGAGAGCCTTTGCCCTTGCCTTGAAAGAAAATCCCGCAACGGCCGGTTACCTCATTGGCGATAAAGTCGTGCATCCACGTTCGTATGACATTGGCGTGGCGGTGCAAGTCAATGACGGGGTCGTCGTGCCTGTCATGCGCGCCGTGGATCAGAAGCCACTGATCGAGCTGATCGCTGAGTATGATGAAATCGTGGACCGCGCGCGGCGCCGCCATCTAGCAGAAAATGATGGCAAAGGTGGCATTGCGACGGTGACGAACTTCGGCACCTTTGGCCTTACCACCGGCACGCCAATTCCGCTGCCTAACGAAACGCTCATTCTCGGCATCGGTGCCGGATCTAAGCAGCCAGTTTGGAATGAAGAGCTTGAAACATTTTTGCCAGTCACCGTCGCTGATTTACAGCTTACATTTGACCACCGCGTCGTCGATGGCGGCGGGGCAGGATTTTTGCTCAATCGCGTGTCATCGCTGTTGCAACAGCCAGCACTGCTCTAACCATTTAGCCGCCAGCAACCTTTGGATCATCAAGATAAATCGGGGAAAATAGACATTCCGAAAAAAGCGATTTATCGGCTCTCGATCTATTTGCGTAGTTTGCAAAAACTACATGCGAATCAGGTCAGCACGGTGAGCTCCACCACACTGGCAAAAGTGGCAGGCGTCAAATCCTCTCAACTGCGAAAAGACTTAGCGTATTTTGGCCAATTTGGCACGCGTGGCCTTGGTTATCCAGTCGAGTTATTGACGACGATGATTCGCGAAACCCTTGGGCGCGAGCGCTTGCAACCGGTCATTTTGGTGGGTGCCGGAAATTTGGGCTCGGCCCTGCTGCGCTACCACGGCTTTGAAAAAGAAGGCTTTGAAGTGATCGCCGCATTTGATGCAAAACCTGATGCGGCCATCTCACGCGGGGTTAGAATTCCGGTGTTTGCAGATCACTTGTTAGAAGATTTTATTAAGGAAAAATCAGTGAAGCTTGCGATCCTGTGCGTGCCGAGCGAGCATGCACAACTCACGGCAAATCGTTTGGTCCACGCCGGCATTCAGGGGATTTTGAATTTCTCACCGGTTATGTTAGAAGTGGGCTCGGATATCACGATCAATAATGTCGATCTGGCCTTGGAGCTTGAGCATTTGAGTTACTTCATCCGCTAACATGCCTGAGAAATCAGCTACTTATCTAACAGTGACTGGGCATCGCGCCAGCACCGCAGAAAGCTCACGCACTCGCTGGCTTGAAATGGCAATTCAGCAACATCAATCCGCGCTCATTGCTTATGCAATGACGATCGTCAACGATTTCACGACCGCTCAGGATGTGGTTCAGGATACCTTCTTGCGCCTATGTGGCCAACCGCAGAATCGCGTAGAAAACCATTTGCGTGCTTGGTTATTTAAGGTTTGCCGCAACCGAGCGTTGGATCATCTCAGGAGAGAAAAAGACACAGATACCTTACAACATACTCAGTGGAAAAAAATTGCTGGCCATGGCCTACAGCCAGATGAATCCGCGCAACACAATGAACGCTTGGCCGCCATGATGAACATTTTGCGCAGCCTGCCTGAAAATCAGCGCGAGGTCATCATCCTTAAATTCCAACAAGGGCTCAGCTACCGAGAAATTAGTGAAATTACTGGGCTTAAATCGGGCAACATTGGCTTTCTCATTCACAGCGGACTCAAACACCTGCGAGATTTACTACCTGCGGATCAATCATGAAACTTACCCCACAAGATCCTCGCCTCACTGCCTATCATCTTGGCGAGCTTGATGCCGAAGAAGCGCGCCAAGTGCAGGCCGCCATCGAGGCAGATCCTGCATTGCAAAGTGCCATCGAAGATCTCAACAGCACCACGCAAAAAATCCGTTCTTCTCTCGAATTTCCCGACCGCAGTTTATCGCCCAAGAGAGTGCAGGAATTGTTGAACCAGGCTCAAGCGCGGAGTCTCAAGACCTCGGCGCCGCGCGCTATCACCCATCGCTTGGCAATCGCTGCATGTCTCGCTGCGATCGTCGCCGTGCTGGTGTATTTTTGGAAAACGTCATCCTCGGATGCGGAGGGCACGCCAACAACTACGATGATTCCAGTAGAAAAAAAGGTGCCAGCCGTTTTGATGCCCGCGCCAAGTCCTCTCGATCCGAATCATGCGGATGGCCGCCACAGCGAGTCCATCGTCACACTTCCCGATGGCCGCAATTTACCGGAACTTAGAACACGCCTGCCATGGCTCGCTGCGGAGGCAAGTGTTATTCAACTACCGATTTCCGCAGGGCGTGCGAGCCTGCCTTGGATCCAGCAAGCAGTGCGCCTTGAGCGGCGCTGGCCACATGCAGCCGAAGTCCGCTTGGAAGAAATTTTAAATACGTTCGCATTGCAGTTCCCCGCCGTGGTGGCGATGGCAAGAATCGAAAAGCCCGCGTGGCATCCTGATCAACGTCCGGTGGCCGCCACCCAACGTGCGGCGATGCTTTCCGCAGAAATGATCGCATGCCCATGGCGGCCGTCCTCCGTATTGCTTTTCACAAAACTCACCGCCAGTCCCAATGCGGCCTGCGAGGTGGCCCTCGCCTATCATCCCAACACCACTGGAATCCAACACATCTATCTGTTAGGATACGATTTGCCGATGGCCCAAAATGCGATGACACTGCCAACTCACGTTCCGGCTGGCGGCGGAGTGGTGCTTGCTTTGGAAATTCAGCGCACGACGCCTGACCCAAATCTCGGCCAGTTGGTTTGGAGCGCGAACGGTGAACAAGCGCCGAGCATCACTTTGCAATATCTGTTAGATAAAGAACCTAGCAAAGATGCCCGCTTCGCAGCCGTGGTTTGTGCCTTTTCCATCTGGCTGCGGCAGCCGACCCACGAGGCCATCGATGCAGACTTGGTGTTGGCGATGGCTCGCGAAGTCAGCGAGTTGAATATGCCACCCGAGCGCGCGGATTATCTTCTTTTGGTTCAGCAAACCATCGTCGGCACCTTGCCAGCACGCTGAGCTATCTCCTGTTAGATTTTTTTAGCGTGCGAGCCATGCCCGCAGCAGAGTAGGCTCTCGCTATGAACGATTCGATTGCCATGCTCACCGCTGAAATTCAAAATTTTGTCGATCAACGCGAGTGGCGGAAGTATCATAATCCCAAAGATTTATCCGTGGCCATCGCTGCGGAAGCGGGCGAGCTCATGCAACATTTTGTCTGGCAGCAAGAGGACCAAATTCAACAACGCGTTGCCGCACGCCGTGAGGAAATCGCCTCCGAAATTGCCGACGTCGCGATTCTTCTTTTCGAGTTGGCGGATAATTTAAACATGCAGCTCGGCGATGTGATGGCTGCGAAAATTGCCTACAATCACCAACGCTATCCAGTCGAGAAAGCCCGTGGAAACAATCTCAAATACTCGGAGCTGTGAGTGAGTTGCCGCCCAGACCGCCACGGCGAAAACGCTACCGCGGTAAAAATCCGCGTGCTTTTGATGAAAAATATAAGGAACTCGCGCCTCACCTGCATCCGGAAGTGGTGGCAAAAGTGCGAGCTTCCGGAAAAACCCCCGCCGGCACTCATGTTCCGATTCTCGCTGCGGAGTGCCTCGCCGCTCTGCAACTGGAGCCGGGCATGATCGGCATCGATGCCACGCTCGGTTATGGCGGCCACGCGCTTCTTTTTCTCAAAGCCATCGCGCCAGGAGGCATTCTCTACGGCATGGACTGCGATCCCATCGAGCAGCCGAAAACAACTCAACGCATCGCTGCCGCAGGCTACGGGTCTGATGTTTTCCGCCCCGTGCATCGCAACTACGCCGGCATCGCCCAGCTCCTCCGAGCGGAAAATCTTCCCGCAGTTGATTTTGTTTTTGCGGATCTCGGCTGCTCATCGATGCAACTGGATAACCCTCAGCGTGGGTTTAGTTTCAAAAATCGCGGCCCTCTCGATATGCGCATGAATCCACATCACGGCCAGTCAGCCCAAAAGTGGTTAGAAAATATACGCGCTGAAAAACTTGCGCGCCTGCTCGCCATTTATGGGGATTTAGATCAACCAGAAGATCTCGCCTCCGCCCTCGCCGGCCGCCACTTTCCAGATACTCTCGCGTTTGCCGATGCCATCCGCGCCGCTTCGGCCCATGAAACTGCTTCAAACATCGAGCATACCGTTCGGATGGTATTTCAAACAGTGAGAATCGCCGTCAATGATGAATTTTCTGCGCTTGATGGATTTTTGCGAACAATTGCGGCGAGTTTGGGTCAAGGGTCACGAGTGGCGATGCTGACTTTTCATTCTGGAGAAGACCGCCGCGTGAAGCACGCCTTTCGGGACGGCCTGCGCCTCGGCCACTACCGCGCGATCAGTGAGACGGTGATCACCGCGAGTTCCGAAGAGCGCCACCTCAATCCGCGCAGCACCAGCGCCAAGTTGCGCTGGGCGGAGAAGGCGTGAATTGCAGGGTATTCACCCAGCTTTTTGTCGGCCTTTTTGTTGGTGGCTGCGATCTTCGGTCGCATTCATTTTTCCAAAACCTGTCACGGCGACCAAAGATCGCCGCCACATCGCCGGGAAATCGATCGGGAGCACCTCACCTCTTAAATTCCGACTGCGAGCAAGCACCATATTTATCTTTCGATCCGATAAAAGCGGCGTGGTTCGCTTCCAGGCGTGCCGGTATTGAAAATAAGATTGGCGCTGGCAGCTCCAGTTTGTGGCGCTCCTAAGTCTGCCCATGTCTGTAGGTTGATGCTTGTTCGGAGTTGGTAAGTTCCGGCGGCTCGCGGGACAAAAGTGGCCAGTCCATCGCGAGCGAAGGTGAGTTGGCCAAGTCCCTCGCCGGTGCCCGTGCTCGCTGAGAGGTTGATGATGCTGACTGAAGAATTTCCAACACTTGGACTGGTCGCAAATGCCAAGTGATTTTCAGAGAGGAATAGCGGGCTTTTGACTTTGATAATGCTGGAAACGTTATCGATCGAGAATTTTCCATTGGCCACGGCGCCAAATGCGTTCGTTCCGCCCTGATCGCGATCGAATAAGTAAACGGAACCAGCGTCGTTCGTGCCCGCTACATCATCGCTGGAGGCTCGCACCGCCAGGACGTTTCCGGCTAATTGAACGAAGGCACCAAAGGCATCAGACGCAGCCGCATCTGCCGCGGTGAGGCGGCCTGGTAAAAATCCCCAAGCGCCCGAACCACCTTGATTTCTGGAAAGCAGATAGACTGCACCAGCGCCTCCTTGGCTGGCAGAAAGGTCCACTCCATCGGCGCCGACGGCGATGAAATCACCTGAGCCGCTGACCGAGCGGCCAAAAAAGTCGCCAAACGCACCATCGGGTGCATAGCGCCTGCCATTGGGAAGCAAGCCCCATTGGTTGGCTCCGCCTTGGTTTTTTCCATAGAGATAGACGGCACCTTGAAATTGAATGGTGGGCGAGCCTGGGGCCTGTGTGAAACTCTCAGCCTGAGATCCGACGACGAGCAAATCCCCAAAAAGACTGAAAGATCTTGCATAGCTGAAGCCGCTACTGAAGTCCGAGCTATGAATTCTAACTCCGGGCACCTGACCCCAGTTATCAAGCCCACCGCGGTCTTTTTCAAAAAGATAAACTGATTTGATGGCGGTATCGTAGCTGTCTGAATCCGGTATGGCGGATGCGGCAAGGAAATTTCCTGATAGGGACATGACGGTTCCTAGGCGGTCCGCCAGCTTTCCGCTTGGTAGGAGTGGCTCGGTGAGGGTGAACTGCTTGATTAAGCCCCAGTTGTTATCGCCACCGATGTTTCTGCCGAAGGCGAAAATCGCGCCTTGATTGGTATTGGTGCCGCCAGTGGAGGTCGGGGCATCGAAGGAGGTATCGGAAACAATGATGGTGTCCAGATTTGGCATGAGAACTTGGGTGCCGAATGCCCCACCATTGGTTGCGGGGGAGACGAGGAAATTTTTCCGGCTGAACAAAGTCCACGTCCCGCCACTTTTCTCATATAAATAAACTCGATTGCTCGAAGGAGTGCCGACTGCCATGAAGTCCCCAACGATGGCGATGGCCTCGCCAAAAGAGCCGATGATGGTGCTGGGTGGAGTGAGCGTCTGGGCAAAAGTGGCAATGATGGGATCAATCACAATCGGGTAATCAAAGCCCTGATGATCCACCTGCCACGCGATGGTGGATGTCGTATCATCCCAAGTGAGTGCGGTGGGGATGATTTTTCCTTTGGCATCATAGGCGATGAGCTTTTCATAACGCAGCGTGGGTGCTCCTTTTTCATCTTTGAAAACAAGATTGTTTTCAGATCCACCTTCGCACCGGAGATTCGAGCTGACTTTGAAATTAAACTTCAGTGGCTCGCTCATGGATGATGGCGGGCTTGCCAAATTCATCCCATGTTCGATTCCTTTTTCGGAATTGATGAACCACTCGGTGTGGCCTGGTTTGCTCTCGTAGGAAATTGTTTCTGGCGAGGTTTGGCTTGGGACGCTGGGTGGGGCGATCTGAATCATGGAAAAAGACCATTTGTCTTCCTCAGGGATTGCTGGATTGTTGGGACGGAGCGTCATCCCATGATGGTCAAACAAGATTTCTAAGCCATAGGGGGCATTCTCAGCGGTGAACGAATTTGCCGTTGCTGGGCGATGATGGTGAAATTCAAACGAGTTTTGATCGGCTACCCCACTTTGCTCAGCGGTTATTTTTTGTTGCCCCATTATTAGCTGCGGAGTCTCTCGGATGCTAGTGGAGCCAAGCGCGAGATTCTCAGTGACTCGTTGGCCAGCCACAAGTGGCGTCCGAGCCAACCAGCAGCAGACCCCGATTCCCACGAGCAAACAAGCGGCGAGAAAAGCAAAAATACGGGCGTTGAATGGAATTTTCATACGAAGTTTTAGAATTTAGCTTGGTTTGATGAGTGGGGTAGCGTCTCTCCTCGCAGAAAAGACTTCTTAACAAGTATTTCTAATACCTATTTGTAGCAAGAAAAAAGTGATCATTTCTAAAAAAATTTCTAAGGGGCACGTTCCTGTGTTTAGCCGATCGTCCAAGTTGGAATAAAAGATGAATGACGCTCTCCTCGCGAATTCATTAATCAACTTTTTCACTCTCAGCGTTCTCTCCTGACCCGTGAGGGGAAACCACAGAGAGCACGCGCCTAAGTTCTTCAGGGTTATCCGCCATTTCCTGAATGGTCACGCTATCCAACACCTCGAAAAATGCTTTACGGGCTTTGAAGAGCAAGCCCTTGAGACGGCAACAGCGCGCGATTCGGCAGGTATTCGTCTTCATATCGAAGCACTCCACCAATTGGAAATTCTCCGTATGCCGCACGATTTCACCCACGCGCGCGTCTCGCGTATGCTCTGCCAAGCGCACGCCGCCGCCTGCGCCACGCATGCCAACCAGCCAACCCGCCTTGGTTAGATCTTTCGTCACCTTAGAGAAATGGTTCAGCGAAACCCCAAAGGCCTGCGCCATTTCGCGAGTAGTCGCCTTATGATCTGGGCAGCTCATCAGGTAGAGCAAAGCCCTTAGAGAGTAGTCGGTGTATGAGGTGAGTTGCACAGTGGATCCGTGATTTTCTGAAGACGCTACGGCGAACGTCCAGACCGTTCCAAAAACCCGTGTCCATGAATAGCCAAAAATTTTAGAGATTTCACTTGCCTTAGTTAGGTATTAAAAATACCTCTTTAGCCGCGGGGGGCTGAACCCCTAAAAATTAAAAAGTATGACC
Organism: Verrucomicrobiota bacterium; assembly: GCA_004294095.1. Lineage (GTDB taxonomy): Bacteria > Verrucomicrobiota > Verrucomicrobiia > Verrucomicrobiales > Akkermansiaceae > Luteolibacter. Next base: position 25,088 of record RDZR01000042.1, on the reverse strand, counting down.
CCAGAAAAATTACCGCAAATGGTATTGGAAGACATCGATTTCAATGTAAAAATCAAGATCGCCGCCCTGTGGGCGAGCTTCATGTTTTTATATATCTATGTAGATTATTTTGCCTTATATAAAACAGGTTACCTCGAAAACGTCATCGCAGGAATGATATGGAAGTTTAAAATCACTCAAGGATTCTTATTCGGAGCGCTGGCCTCAGTATCGATTCCGGCCCTCATGATTTTTCTCTCAACTGCCTTAGCGGCGAAAGTAAATCGCCTCACAAACATCATCGTCGCCGCGGTTTACATTCCTTATTCCTTATTCAATTTGGCCGGAGAGTTTTTCCCTTTCATGATTTTTGGTGCCGCAGTCGAAGTTCTTCTTCTTATAATGGTCATCCGCTACGCATGGAAGTGGCCAACGCGGGAAGGATGAATGGCTCCCATGCTCTCCGAACTCTCCTGAGAGAAGCAGTCACTACTTTTGAGATTTCACTTGCTTGTTTTAGGTATTTAAAATACCTTTTCAGCTTTAGAGCATTCAATACGAAACGTTACACATCTTTTCAAGATTCCGCGCACTTCTGAGAAATTCTCCCATGTCACATTTTAACAAACAAAAAAATGAAAAATAAAAAACTCGTAAAAGCCCTCTTCTCCGCAGCCATTCTGGGATTTTCAGTGATGGAAACTCAGGCCGCAATCCAAATGATCGATGTTTCAAGCTACACCCCCAGTGGGTTTGAAATCAATGTGGCTGGTGGCGGCTTCATACTCTCTGCGGGGCCGTCATTCTTTGGCTTTCAGTCAATCGGGCGAATCCAATTCGGAATCGTCTCACCCTCGACAGGCGTTGCAGATATTAGAAACTACAGCTTTGGCACTCTCATCGACGAGGTTGGCGACACCTACGAAAATCAAGCAGCAAGCACCTCGTTCCGGGTCGACTTGGGCGGAACATCGGGAGTTGCTCCAGACTTTGGGCCTGGCTCTTACGTCGGCTTCAAAACCTTCCCGGAAGCTGGAGGAGTCCGCTACGGTTGGTTTGAAGTGACTTGGAACTCCACTACAAATGAATTCCAAGTCCTCTCAGGTGCCTTCGAGGACAGCCCAGGGGTGGGCATCGCTGCGGGTGTGATCCCCGAGCCTAGTTCTGCTCTGCTCTTGGCAGGCACGGCGCTCGGAATATTGATGCGCCGGAGACGATAGTCCATTCTTGTCAGCCATCACCCATTCATACTTCAACCGATGAAAATCTACACAAAAATCGCGCTAGGGACTCTCTTGATTACCGGCAGTGTGCTCGCAAATACTGCCAAGAAGCACCAAGACCTCAAAAGTCTCCGCGAGGCTTATGATTCGAGTATCCACGCTTTCCAAAATACCGATGCGGGATGGCAAGCCAAGAATCTGGAACAGCAATGGACCGCTCACTTCGATGGACAGAGCTTTGTCACTTCACCGCTTGGCCAAAGCTGGACGTGGGGCTTGCAGCTCCAAAGCTATGGTTTTGCTGGCTCCGAAGTCAATGTGACAGGCACTGCGACCATTCAGACAGATGGCCAACGCCTGACTTATCAATGGAGCTCCTCTTTACAAGAATGGTTCATCAATGATCGCAGGGGCCTCGAGCATGGATTCATCATTTCCGAGCCACCGCAGAAAAATGGGCGCTCATCGAAGCTGCAATTCACGATGAAGACAGTGGGTAACTTGAAGGCAGTGATTGCAAGCGATTCGTTGGGAGTTCATTTTTACGATGAAAATAATAGCCGAAAAATCGACTACAGCGGACTAAAAGTCTGGGATGCTGATGGTAAAATGCTTCATTCCAGCTTCGAAGGAATTTCTGAAAATACCATCCGACTGTCGGTGGATGAGGCGAATGCTCGCTATCCCATCACGATTGATCCCGTTGCCCAGCAGGCATATTTAAAAGCGAGCAATTCTGGTTCTGAAGATAAATTTGGCACGTCTGTATCCATCTCTGGAAACTATGCGATTGTGGGAGCACCTCAGGAAGATAGCTCGTCAAGAATCGTCAATGGTCCCAGCGATGAACTGCGGAGTGGCTCTGGAGCCGCGTATATCTTCGTCAGGAATGGCGCTAGTTGGTCACAGCAGGCTATTCTCAAAGCCGACAATGCCGACATCAATGATATCTTTGGTTCCTCAGTGGCGATTGAAGGTGACACGGTCGTGGTCGGTGCTCCGCAAGAGGGCAGTGGCTCGGCCGGAGTCAATGGCGACGGAACCAACAACAACATCGGATCCTCAGGCGCCGCCTATGTATTTACCCGAGTGGGTAGCACATGGAGCCAGCAGGCTTATCTGAAAGCAAGCAATCCGGGAAGGGCAGATCTTTTTGGTTTAACCGTTGCGATATCAGGCAATACCATCGTCGTCGGTGCGGCGGATGAAGACAGCAATACCACCGCCATCAACGGTGACGGAACCAATGACTCTGCCACGGCCTCCGGGGCTGCTTACGTCTTTTCAAGAACGGTCGGCACATGGACTCAAGAAGCCTATTTGAAGGCCAGCAATGCGGAAACATCGGATAATTTCGGCTGCTCGGTGGCCATTTGGAACAATGTCATCGTAGTCGGAGCAAGATTTGAAGATGGCAGTGGACTCAACACCTCGGGAGACCCTGCCGATGATGAAGCGCTCTCTTCGGGCGCGGCCTACGTTTTCAGGCGAAACAATCGAACATGGACCCAGGAAGCCTACTTAAAAGCGAGTAACACCGAGGCGCAGGATCAATTCGGCTACGCCGTAGCTGTCTCGGGAGATTTGATCGCTGTAACTGCGATTGGCGATGATAGCAATGCAACGGGAGTCGGGGGAAGCGGTGCAAACAACTTGGCTCTTGAGTCTGGAGCGGCGTATGTCTTCGTTTACAACGGTGGATCTTGGGCACCATTGGATTATCTTAAAGCCAGTAATCGCACCTTTGGATTCGGTTCCGCGGTGGCTCTATCCAATGGAATCCTGCTCGTAAGTTCCTCAGCAGAGCGCGGCGCGGCCACTGGAGTGGGTGGCGATCAGAGTGATGCTGGTCTTACCAGTGCAGGTGCGGTTTATTCATTCACTTGCAATGACGCTTTCTGCACTCAAGGTTCATATCTGAAGGCAAGCAACACGGGCTTTGGTGATCAGTTTGGCACCTCGGTCGCCGTTTCGGGAACCACTGGGATTGTGGGAGCGCCCTTTGAGGACAGTGGGAGCCGAACCATCAACGATACTTTGGCGAATCAAAACGACAATTCAGAAGACAATACCGGAGCCAGCTATGTTTTTAGTAATTTCGATAAACCCATCGGAGCCAGAGCGGCGGAAATCTCGATTGCTAGCAACTCGAATCCCGTTGTCGTATTTTACAATCGCCCCGGTAAGTCGCTGAAAATCCAACGCAGCACCAATCTCCTCAATTGGACGCAAGTCGCCGCTAGCACGGTCGCAGCAGACGGGCGGCTTTCTTTCACCGATGCATCCCCTCCTCCCGGAAAAGCATTCTATCGAGCCGTTCTTTCCCCGTGAGTGAGTTCGTTTGCGGTTGATCCGTGATCATGTCATTCCAAAGCTACGGAGATTGAGATCCGAAAAATCTGCTCATTCCACCGTCCAGGTTCCTATTGAGGTTCAAACAAGCGAAAAATGCAGAATCACCAAGCACTGGGTGTGACCAACTCTGGCGCAACGATTCATCCCTGGTGTCATTTTGCATTGGCTCAACACGTAGGATGATACTTTGGAAACGCACTTCCACGTCAGGTTCGGGAAAAAATGAGAATTCTCATTTGCTAAAAATCATTCATTCTATTTATTTGATAAACCATTGATTTTTTAAGCACATGTCATATCGCCCATGCCGCAAAGTTTGATGCTTCATGCTTTTCCGGATTGACAGCCGGAGCGTTGTGGCTGCCTATCCATTAGTGTCGATGAAACCCATGATGTCCCGTATTCAACGCGCCATGCTTTGTAGCGTGCTTGCAGCCATATTTTCTTGGCCGCTTCATGCTGCGGAGACGCAAGTGGACATGAATCTCGTCTTGCGTGAGGGCATGACGGCGTATCAGGCTAAAGACTACGTGACGGCGATTGAGCGGCTCTCGCAAATCGTCGCCGCATCTCCAGATGGCGCGATCCAAAATGTCGTTTACACCTTGGGGTTTGCTCAGTTCTTTAATCTCCAACACGAAGAAGCCGCAAAGACGTTTGACCTGTTTCTTAAAAAATATCCACAGGCGAATACAGCGGCGGAAGTGCATCTGACGCTCGCCAACGCATTGCTTAAACTTGAGGGCAAAGAGCAAGAAGCGCTCACTCACTTGGCCGAGGCCTCCAAAAAACCTGAATTTGCCGAAGAGGCTCGCTTCCTCGCCGTTGAGGCCTATTTGAAATTGGGCGATAAGGAACGCGCTGGCCAGACGCTCGAAAGCGCGATGAAGGAATTTGCCACCGGCCCCGTCGTCCTGCGTGCGGCCCTGCAACTCGTCGATCTCCACATCAGCTCGGGCGATCTCGACGAGGCACTTAAAATCCTCAACCGCTTGGAAGATTCATCCGGATATCCGGACATCATCGTGACGGTGAATCACCGCCTCGTGCAAATCGGCGACCAATACGTCGATCTCTCAGATTTCCCTGCGGCACTCGCCAGTTATTCTTCCGTGCGTCCTCGCAATCAAGTGGTCGCCATACAAACAAACCGATTGGAATCCACGCGAAAAATGATTTCTGAATTGGAACGGCGGGTGGCGGCAGCGGAGCGCACCAAGCAAGTGCTGCCGCGTGGTTTGGCGGATCGGCTGGCGCAATTGAAGGCACTTTCTGAGCATACCGAGAAAGTATTGGGCGATGTGCGGACGCGGAGCGATTACGACGCGATTGTGCAATTCCGGATCGCGCGATGCTATTTCAATATGGAGCGCTACTGGCCAGCGGCGGTTGCATTTGAGGCGGTGGCGGATGATCACAAGGATTTTTCGGATGCGCCGACTTCACTATTCGGGGCGATTGTGAGTTATTTCAGGATGAACATGTTTGGTGAGGCGGATGCACTGAGCCAGCGCTATTTGCGAGATTTTGCGAAAGAAAAGCATGCTGATCAGGTCGTTGAAATGCGCGCAACATTGCTATTGCAAGATGGTAAAGCGGCAGAAGTCGTCTCTTTCATCGACCCGTGGCTTCAAGCAAACCCGCAGAGCCCTTCGCGCGAGCGCTTGCTCATGTTGCTGGCCAATGCACGATTCCAATCTGGCCAATACGATGCGGCCGCGAAAAATTATGATCAACTCCGCAAGGAATTTGCGGCATCGCCGATGTATGAGGAAATCGTCTATCGGCGGGCACTTTGTGATTTCTTGCGCAATGATTACGAGGCGACGCTCAAATCATTTTCCGCCTACGAAAAAGATTTCCCGAAAGGGCAATTTCTAGCAGATATTTCCTACCGCCGTGGGATCATTCAACTGGCGATGAAGCAATACGATGCGCTGATTGCCTCGATGAATCAGTTGCTCAAAGATCCCGCCGCGCAAAATAATGCCGGGCAAATTCACACCTTGCTCGGTGATGCATGGTCCGCCAAAGGCGATGTGACCCAAGCGGCGGACGCATTTACCGCGGCGGTGCGCACGGCCAATGGCGATGTGACGGTTTTGCAATACGCGCTTGAGCAAGCGACATCAATGCTGCGCGGCTCGCGGCGCTGGCAGGATTTGCGCAGCTTGTTGGGTGATTTCCTCAAGGATAATCCGAACCATCCGATGGAGCTGCGCACGGTGGCCGAGTTGGTGAAACTTTTCCATCGCGATAAGCAGACGGTGCAAGCCAAGGAAATGCTCATGAAGTATGCGATGAGGGACATTCACAATCCGCGCTCGGAATATGTGGAAATGCTGCTGAGCCAACTTGCCGGGCTCTATGTGCCGCCGCGGACGGCAAAAAAAGATGAGTCTGCTCCGAATTTGGATGAGTTGTTAGAAGCGCTGGCCAAGCAGTTAGAAATCCCCGAGGCCAGCCGCACGTTGACATCTTTCGCTCGGGTGGAATTTGCCAAAGCGGAGCTTGCTCGCATGATGCGCGACTCTGACCGCCAAGGACGGATCTTGAATACGATTGCCACCGTGGCCAAGCCGCAAGATTTAGGGCCCATTTTACTTTCGCTGGTTGGCCAATTTCTAGTCAATGACGGCAAGCCGGATCAAGCGGCGCCGCTGTTCGTTCATTTGCGCGATCAATTTCGCGATTCCGCATATTCGGATGCCGCATCCGTGGGCCTCGGACAAATCGCGCTGAACCAAAAAGACTTCGCCGCCGCCGTTGTGGAATACGATCAAGCGCTCAACCGCAGTGCCGGCAACTCGATGCTCAAGGAGGCGATGTTTGGCAAAGCGCAAGCCTTGCAAGGATTGAAAAAATGGGACGATGCGAAAAAACTTTACGAAGAAATCGTCGCCACTCGCGAATGGCGCGGAGCGGAAAAAGCCGGCTCGGTTTTCCATCTTGGAGAAATCGCCGCGGAGCAAGGTGACCTCGGCGCGGCCAATGCGCATTTTCAAAAAGTCTATCTGTCATACGGCGCGTTTCCTCAATATGCTGCCAAAGCCTATTTGATGAGCGCGGAAATGTTAGAGAGAGACGGCCAACCGGATGCCGCAGCGACTGCTCTGAGAAAATTGTTAGATCACCCTAAACTCAAAGATTCCGCCGAAGCGGAAATCGCTCGGAAGAAACTCGAATCATGATGACTCGATACCATACTCTAAGCATTCTGTTAGGATCGGCTGTGTTCGGCAATTTGTTGCATGCGCAGGGCAAAGAGGAATTCGTCCTGCAAAATGGCACACGCATCGAGGCGATTTACGTCAAGCCGAATGGCAATGGCGGCTTCCTCGCGAGTGGCAGCAGCGTGGCCACCACCCAATTTACCGGCAAAGACGTAGCCCAAGCATTTTTGAAACAGCCCTCGGACCTGATGGCCGCACGCGAGGCGATGGCGGCGGAGCAACCGGACAAAGCGGCTGACTTGTTAGAAAAAGTTAGGCCCAGCTTGGAGCCTTATCAATCGATCGTGAATTCTCATTGGCTCAGCGCCACCTTGCTGGAGATGGACGCACTCTCTCGGCAAGGAAAGGCCGCTCAAGCTGCCAAGCTGGTGCCCGCCACAGTGATGACGCGGCTGCCTGCCACCGATGCTTCCGCGATCCGAGATTTCCAGCAAATTTTAAATCCCGGAACAAGCACCGTGGAATCCCAAATCAATGCAGCCAAGGCCTTGGCCAATAGCTCGATGAACCCGTGGCTTGCGGCTCGGCTTTGGTTGGAAATTGGTTATTTGCATGCCGAAGACGGCCAAGTTTCCCAAGCTGTCAAAGCATGGCTGCGCGTGCCCGTTTTTTACCCAGCCGAGCGTGATTTAGCCGTGCGCGGCACGATCCTCGCAGCGCGCGGATTGCAGCAGATGGATCGCCGCGAGGATGGCCTGAAGTTGTTGCAAGATGCATTGGGCGGCATGAGCCGCTCGGGCTATCAAGAGATCCTTGAAATTGAAGCCAAAAAGCTCAACCCTGAGCAACAGAAAACACCCGCAGCCCCAGCAGAAGCGGATGCTGCCCCGAATCCATAATCTCGATCAAACCCACCTTTTTTTCTAACAACATCGTCATTTATCATGAAGTCCTATTCTCGCCATCCGTTCATGCAGATCATTCGCTTGCTTACTCTGTTAGGTGCCTTGCTGATTGCTTGCCCGCTTCCCACAGCTCACGCTCAAGCGCCCGCAGCAGCAGCCGGAGAAGTGGCGGCGCCCAAGCCAGCTGCGAAGAAGACGAATCTTTGGGAAACCATCGCTCTGGGCGGCACGGTGATGATTTTCATCGGCATCATGTCGGTGTTTACGATTTATTTAGTCGTCGATATTTATGCTCGCACATCCAAGAAAAAGTTGGCTCCGCCGATGGAAGTTGAAAAGGCGCGGGCACTCTTCATGGCCGGTGATTATGTGAACTGCTATCAGGTGATGAAGAACACGCCATCGGCATTTACCAACTGCGTGCGCTACGCACTTTCCTTTGTCGGAAAAGGCAAAGACCAAACCGAAGAGGCGCTGCTCGTCGAAGTGGGACGCGAGAATAATCGCTTACAAAACCGCATCAATTATCTTTCGGTGATTGGGGTGTGCGCGCCGATGGTTGGGTTGGTCGGCACCGTCATTGGCATGATGAGCGCCTTCGCAGCGTTGGGCGAGACTGGTGCTTCCGATACCTCAAAATTATCCGAAGCGATCGGCCACGTGTTGGTGGCAACTGCTGCGGGACTTTTCATCGCAATTCCAGCATTTGCATTTTTCTACATTTTACGCAATCACCTCACCGCTCAAATGCATTGGTTGGAAGATGAGGTGATGAGCTTATTCCGCAACATGCCTTATGATCATTTCCAAGGATTGGAAATTGGTGAGGAGCTGACCTACGCCGCCATCCCGAATTGGGTGCAGGAAGGCAAAGTGCCGGAGCCAGCCGCAGCATCGTGATTTCGCCCGCCCGTTTCTAACAGCTCTTAATTTTCTCAACTTATGGCAAGCGCAGGTGGCAATGGAAGTGATCCAGAATTTCAGGTAGCACCGATGATTGACGTGCTGCTGGTTCTGTTGATTTTTTTCATGAGCATCACCAGCGATCAAGTGGCGAAGATCGACAAATCGATCAAGCTCCCGCTCGCGCCCGAGGCCAAGAAGCGTGAAAATGATTTGAAAAACCAGGTCATCGTCAATGTCGATTGGGATGCCTCTCGCAATGCCGCGCAAGTGCGATACGGCCAGATTGTTTGCGACCCGTTAGAAGAACTCGCCGAATACCTTACCCCCGCAAAAGAGCAAAATCCGAAGCTCAAGCTGATCATTCGTGGCGATGGGGAGACGCCTGCGATTGAAATTCAAAAAGTCATCGATCAGATCGCATCGTCCGGCGTGGATGACATCTCGCTGTCTGGCACGAACCGCTAATTTCTAACCCACCATGAAACGCAAAAAACGCGGCCGCCAAGAACCAGCCTACATTCATATGGGCTTTCAAATCGCGCCCATGATCGACGTGGTGTTCGTGATCATGTTGTTCTTCATGGTCATGGCGGCATCGGTTCAGGTGGAGAATGAATTGAATTTAAAATTGCCCGGAATGATCGCGGCGGATGGCCCGGTTGAGTCATTTGAAGACACACAAATTCGGGTTTTGGAAACGGGTGAAGTCCTGCTCAATGACGATCCGATGGGCGATAGCGGCGATACCCAACTTGAGCAACTCACGCGCACACTGATTTTGCTCGCCCAATCATCGCGGGCGGCGGACAGCAAAGTGGTGGTGACCATCATCGCCGATGAATACGCGCCGTATCAACGTGTGATCAACGTGCTCAATAGCCTTTCGACGGCCCAAATCCAAAACGTCACCTTCGAGGTGCCTGCCCAGTAATGGATGAAGACGTGCACCAAACCCCAATCTCATGAGTGAAGCTCCCGACCATAACCAGTTGCCTTTCGGCACGAAAAAACGCCATCCGCTGATCGAGTGGATCGAACGCGTCGGCTTGGGTGCATTCTCCATTTCCCTCGCAGTTCACTCCATTTTCATCATCGTCTCGATCTTTTTCATCTACCAATGGGTCTATCCTCCAACGCCCAAAGTCGATTTTTTGCCGGGCGGCGGCGGTGGCGGCAGTGGCGGCGGCGAGGTGCAGCAGAAAATCAATCAGCAGCAAACCAAGCGCATGATGAGCACCAGCAGCATCAACAAGCGCATCGTTTCTACTTCCACGACGGCTTCTTTTGCATTGCCGGATTTAAGCGATGAAATGATGGACTCTGGCTTGCCAATGGAAATGGCACCCACCGGAGCAGGCCTCGGCGGCGGCAGCGGCGGCGGAACTGGCACCGGTGTGGGCACTGGAATTGGCAGTGGGGTGGGCAAAGGCGTCGGCGCAGGCCAATTGGGAATTGGCGCGTTGATTCCCACGATCATGAAAGGCCGCTGCACCGATTCCGAGCGGCTCTCAATGCTCAAGGATGCGGATGGCACCCCCGAAATTGAGGCTGCGATCAAAAAATCCCTGCAATGGCTCAAGACCTCTCAACAACCAGATGGCTCGTGGGGCGGGCCGTTCCGAATCTCCATGACGGGGCTCACATTGCTTTGCTATCTCGGCCATTGCGAGACTACTCAATCGCCTGAGTATGGAGAGAACGTCGCTCGTGGGATTTCATTTTTGATTGATATCGCAATGAAAAATAACGGCCGCATGGCCAACGATTTTAACCAAAAAAACTGGGTTTATGAGCACGCCATTGCCACTTACGCGCTGGCTGAGGCGCAGACATTTTCTAAAAATCTGCAATTTAAAATCCCGCAACTGGAAAGCACCTTGGACCGCGCTGTGGAGCTAATTTTGAAAGCCCAATCTCCCGAGGGCGGTTGGGAATATGAATACCTCAACACGGGCAAGCCAGATCTCTCGATCATGGGCTGGCACATGCAAGCACTTAAAGCAGCAAAAGCCGCAGGCGTGCGCGTCCCAGAAATCGAAGCCGCCGGACGCAAAAGCATCGATTGGATCACCGGCGGTGGCAATGCTGGCAAAGGCCGCTTCCGCTATAATCCCGAGATAACCACTCCTGGCATGACTGCCATTGCCGCGTTGTGTCTCCAGCAGTGGGGCCGCGGCAACTCACGCGAAGCACGAGATGCGGTGGAATTGATGATGGTCGGCCTCAGCTATCGGACCAAGCCGCCAGAAAATCGCGCGGATAAAGAAAATTATAGCCTGCTTTATACTTTGGATTACGACGATCCGAACAACGACCTCTACGCCTGGTATTACATGGTGCAAGCGATGCGTAACCATGGCGGCAAAGAGTGGAAAGAAACCAACGCGGCGATCATTGCTGATATTCTAACCGCGCAAAATCCAGACGGCTCGTTCCGCCCAGAGCCGACGGGTGGCGCCTTGCTGCACATCGTTGAAGGCACCCGTTTTGTGGGCGACTCGCGCCCCGTGTATTTGCAAACTCTCAACACCTTAATTTTGCAAGTTTACTACCGCTTTTTGCCCACATCTGCTGGACGCAACCGCGGATCGGGTATCGATGGGCTTTGAGAGGGCAAGTTGATTTTGGAGCCGCAACCAAGAATTTTTTTATAAAATTCTAAACCACCGCGGGTTTCATCACATTTGTGAGATGTGCTTATGAATTGATAAAATCAAATTCATGCATGCAGCCCAAATTGTTAGAGTTAAACCCAAAATCCATCGATCATGAAATTAACAACCCTACTCGCAGCATCTGCATTACTCACTTCAGGCGTTTCATTTGGTGCCGCCGGCATCTTTGACGAATTAGTCTGGGTCACCACCATCACTCCATTCGACTACGGGACATCCACGTTTTATGAAATTGATAGTGATACAGCCAACCTCTTCAGTGCCACTGAGTTCCAAGGTGCAAATTTGGGTGCATTCACCGTCGGAGGTTCCTTATTTTTGTCGGGCCAACAAAAATCCTTCAAAAATGGCGGCACCGATGTGACACAGCACGCTCTTTTTTGGTCACTCGACGGGGGGGTCACGAACAACGTGTTAAATTATCCGTTCCAAGCAGATCTTGGTGGGGGTGATCAACGCTGGGGCTCGGATGCCACAGGAGGTCTTACCTCAAACATCCTCACTGGACTGCCCAATGGTGCTTACACACTAACAGTTTTCTCCGGCATCATTACCAACAACGTAGACGCGTCCCCTCAAATTTTCAACAATCGTGGCGGCCAAAATTACAATGCGACGTTCACGGTGATCCCTGAGCCGTCATCAGCAGCGCTGCTTGGCTTACTCGGAACAGCCGTATTACTTCGCCGCCGCAAGAAATTTTAGAACAGCTAGAAATTCATTTTCTAGCGCATGCTCATAGCACCTCCTGAGCGATCAACATGGGGTGATTATTTTTTTGAAACTGCAACTAGCATTCTCTTTTCACCACGAACCCAATTGATGTTTGGATAAATTTTATCTCACTACGAAACCACCTGATATGAAAAAATCGATTATACTTCCCCTGCTTGGCATGCTTGCCATCGAAGCCTCCCATGGTGCCGCCGGCATTTTTGACGAGCTTGTTTGGGTCACCTCCGTCAGTCCATTTTCCGTGGGCACTTCAACGTTCATGGAAATCGATGATAACAATGCCAACCTTTTCGGTGCCGCAGAGTTTCAAGGCAGCAACCTTGGCACATTCAATAATACGGCTACTTTATTCCTCACCGGCCAGCAGAAATCGTTCAAAAACAGCGGCACCGATGTGACGGGGCATACGTTACATTGGTCGCTCAACGGCGGAGTCACCTCAACTCCTTTGTCATACGGCTTTCAAGCGAATTTGGGGTCTTCGGGTGATCAACGCTGGGGCAATGATGTAAGCGGTGTCATGACCTCAAATATCCTCACTGGCTTGGCCAATGGCGTTTATACCCTGAGCATCTGGTCCACCATCAATACGAATAGTGTGAATGCAGCTCCGGTGATTTTCAACAACCGTGGCGGCCAAAACTACAATGCAACATTCACGGTGATCCCAGAGCCGAGCTCGGCAGTGTTGCTGGGCGCATTAGGCACGATGGCGTTGCTTCGCCGCAGAAAGTAAATCCGGGTTTCCCATTCATTTATTTTTTCAACTCCGCGTCTTTGCATAGGCGCGGAGTTTTTTGTTGCTTGCTCGGTTGTGTGGACCTGATAGATTTGTAAAATGAAACGACTCATTATTGTGCTCTGGATCATGCCATTGCTCGCCTGTTGGGCAGAGCCTATCGCTTTGTTTAATGGGAAAAACTTCGATGGGTGGACGTTTGACTCGATCTCGCCGAATACGACGTTGGAGCAAGTTTGGTCGGTGCAAGATGGCGTGATCGTATGCCAGGGCCGCCCGCCGGGAGTGCTGCGCACGAAGGAAAATTTCAGCAATTACCAACTCGAGCTGGAATGGCGATGGAACAACGGCGGCAATCCCGGCAATAGCGGGCTGTTAGTTCATGCCTCGACACCGCGCTTCATGCATGTCTGGCCAAAGTCGCTGGAAGTGCAACTGGGCAGCAATAACGCCGGAGATTTTTGGATGATTGGTGAAAAAGTCAGCGTCGCAAATACCGAGCCGCAGGGCAGGCGCTTCGTCAAACCGCACCCGAGTGCCGAAAAACCCGCTGGCGAGTGGAATCACATGCGCGTGCGCTGCGAGGGCAACCAGATTCAAGTTTGGGTCAATGGACAATTGATGCACGAAGGAACTGATTTGGGTGCCAGCTCCGGCGCGATTTGCTTGCAAAGCGAAAATGGGGAAATTCACTTTCGCGGCATCGTTCTCACGCCGCTTCCGTAGCCACTAGCTCGCCGCTTTTTGGAAACTGGCAAATCCGCCTTGCCGATGCCTCGGCTTTCCCATACGGCACAACCAATTCCGTCGCCCACCTCATGTCACCCGCAGAACAACTCGCGCAACTGATCCGAGGCACCGCCAAAGTGCTCTCCGAGAAAGATTTACTCGAAAAACTCCAACTCGGACGTCCGCTGCGGATCAAGCTTGGCGTCGATCCCACCGCGCCAGACATCCACCTCGGCCACACGGTGGCGTTGGAAAAATTGCGGCAATTCCAGTTGTTAGGCCACCAAGCGGTTTTATTGATTGGCGATTTTACCGCGATGATTGGCGATCCCTCCGGCCGCTCGGTGACGCGCCCGCCGCTCACTCGCGAGGATGTGCTCGCCAACGCCGCGACCTACACCGAGCAGGCATTCAAAATCCTCGATCGCAATCTAACGGAAATTGTATATAACGGCGATTGGTTTCGCAAAATGAACTACGAGGAAATTTTGCGCCTCAATGCCCGCGTCACATTACAACAAATGTTGCAACGGGAAGATTTTCGCACGCGGATCGAAGCAGGGCAGGAAGTGCGCTTGCACGAGTTGCAATACCCGATCATGCAGGGCTGGGATTCGGTCGAGATCCGCGCCGATGTGGAAATTGGTGGCACCGACCAATTGTTCAACATCCTCGTCGGCAGGGATTTGCAAAAAGAAGAAGGCCAGCCGCAGCAAGTGGTGATGGTCATGCCGCTGTTAGAAGGCTTGGACGGCGTTCGCAAAATGTCGAAGAGCTATGGCAACTACGTCGGCGTGAGTGACGAGCCAGCTGAAATGTTTGGCAAACTTCTGAGCATTTCCGATGAGTTGATGGATCGCTACTATTTGCTTCTGTTAGGTCAAGCGCGTGACCCAGCCAGCCACCCGATGGATGCGAAGAAGGCACTCGCTGAGCAACTCACCGCGCGCTATCACGGGCCCGAGGCCGCCGCCGCCGCTCGCGATGAATGGCAAACGCGTTTTTCCAAAAAAGATCTCGCCGCGGCTGAGCTGCCCGAATTGTCGATCGCGGATTTACCTGATGATCTGACGGTGCTGAGTTTGACTGCGCATGCGTTTCGTGCGGCGTTTTCGTTAGAAAAATCCAACGGCGAGTTGAAAAAACAATTCATCACGTGTGGCTCCATCCAGCTCAATGGCGCGAAGCTGTGCGATCCACTGGAAGCGATTTCTTTAACCGCCGGAGATGTCTTGAAGCTATCAAAAAAACATGCCGTGCGCTGGATTGATTGAAAGCGCATCATGCCTCACATTGACAGCACCGGAAGATGCGTTTAAGAAATAAACATGGTCCGCATCAGCAGTAGCTTGGTTTTTTTAAGCGTATGGTTGTGCGCTGGCTGTGCATCATTCCAGCAACAAAATTCATGGCAAGCGGCGGTTGAAAATCAAGCGAGCCAGCTTGGTTATCGCAATTGGATCGTCATCGCGGAAGCCTCATTTCCTGCACATAGCCGCCCTGGCTTGCGCCTAATCACTGCCGATGTCGAGGTGCCAGAAGCGCTTGACCACGTCTTGCACGTGTTAGAGCGCACCGAGAACGTGCGGCCTCAACTTTACACCACCCGCGAGTTGCGCTCACTCGAGAACGACTTCGCTCCGGGCATCGATGAATTACGCGATAAACTCAAAAGTGCGATGCACGGCCACGAAGCAACGGAGCTGGATCAAAGCTCGCTGCTAACACTCTTGCAAGATGCCAATCGTAGCTTCGATGCATTGGTCATTCGCACTCGCACCGCGCTGCCGTATTCCTCGGTGTTCATCGAATTGCAACCCGGCTATTGGGATGTGGACTCAGAAACCCGCCTGCGCGATCGAATTGCCCGCGAGCGATTGGAAAAAATCACGCGCCCAAACTAACGCCTAACATCTAACATTTATTCGCCACATGAGCTGCAATGACGAAGAAATCCGCCTCGAGCGGGAAGCTGCCTGGATTGGCGATGCGGTGCTCGCGCTATTCGCACGCGAGTTTGTGCTGCGCGAGCGAAAAACGATGGATGGCGAGTGGTTTACGCGCCTTACCTGCAATGATTTCCTGAGCGCATTTGGCAATCCAACGCGCGTGGAAGCATCCATCGGCAAGCTTTATTTGGAGGGCGGCATCGATGAGGCTTTTGCGTGGATGAATCAAGAATTGGTGCCGTTATTACGTAAAAACATGGCCAACCGCAGCAAGCGTTCTTAACAGAATGCGCGGTGGCTTTTTCTAACAAATCGGCTCGTGGATTGACTTTGCCTGCGATCGAAGGACACTCAAAGTAGTCCTGCCAGATTTTATGGATGCACCCGATTGCGTGATTGTCATCAACTGCGGTAGCTCATCGCTTAAATTTGCCGTGTTCAGCATGCCCGCGGAACAATGCTTGATGAAAGGCATTGCCGAGCGTCTCAGCACCGATGATGCGACGTTAAAAATCGATCATCTAACGGAAAAATCGACGCTCGTCATTCCCGGCGCGGATCATCATCAAGCGATGGTAGCGGTGGCGGCGGCGCTCGAAGGCCTGCGCCCGTTGAGCATTGGGCACCGCGTCGTCCATGGCGGAGAAGCATTCTCGCAAGCACTGCGGATTGATGAGGTGAGCATCGCAGCCATCGAATCATGCAGCCATCTTGCACCGCTGCACAATCCGGCAAATCTGATAGGGATCCGCGCGGCACGTTTGTTATTTCCCGCCGTGCCGCACATCGCGGTTTTTGATACGGCATTCCATCAATCGCTAACAAGCGAAGCATTTTTGTATGCCATCCCCTACTGGCTATATGAGGAGAAAAAAATCCGGCGCTACGGCTTCCATGGCACAAGTTTCCGTTACGTGGCGAGTGAATCTGCTAGATTGTTAGATAAATCACTATTAGATACCAACGTCATCATCATGCACTTGGGCAATGGCTGTAGTGCTTGTGCAATCCGCAACGGAAAAAGCGTGGATACCACCATGGGTCTCACGCCGAGTGAGGGGCTAGTGATGGGCACACGATCGGGCGATGTGGATCCGGCATTGCATCAATTTCTCCAAGATCACTCGGGCATGCGCCTGGCTGAGATTACTCATCTACTCAATACCCAAAGTGGCCTGTTAGGAATTTCTGGATTGAGCAATGACATGCGCACTCTTGAACAAGCCGCAGCGCAGGGGCACGCAAGAGCACAACTCGCGATCCAAATTTTTTGCTATCGCCTCGCAAAATCGATCTGCGGCTTAATGGCATCGCTCGATCGGTTAGATGCTTTTATTTTTACCGGCGGAATCGGCGAGAACTCATCGCAAATCCGTCAACTCACCATGCACCACCTACAAATCCATGGAGTGATTCTCGATGCGGAGCGCAATCTCCTCCATGGCCGCGATCACCACGGGGCGATTCATGACGATCAAAGCCGGTTCGCCTGCCTTGTCGTTCCAACCAATGAAGAACTCATGATCGCTCGTGATGCGTATCAGGCGATCCATTTTTCTAACAGTTAAGCTCATGAGAAACACTTTTTTTATCGCAGCAACTGGCTCGGGTGTCGGGCTCACGTCCGTCTGCTTGGGCCTCGTGCGCGCACTCGACCGGCGCGGCATCCGCGTCGGCTTTTGTAAACCGATCTCACAAACGGATCAACTTCCCGCGGAGTCAGATCCATCGACGTTATTCATGAAGGCGACGATGGGAAAAATCCCGCCTGCTTCGATCCCGATTGCTGAGGCGGATGAATCTGTGCGCGAAGAGCGTGTGGGCGACTTGATGGAACACGTCATCGAAAAAGTCAGTGAAGCCAGCGAGGATGTGGATGTGGTGATTGTCGAAGCTCTGCTGCCATCCGAGGGGCAGACCTTCAACAATCGCTTGAACCGGTTGATGGCGAGTAATCTTGATGCAGACGTCATCTTGGTAAGCACCATAGGCGATGAATCCGCCGCGGATTTTGAGAAAAAAATGGAAACGGCAGCTGCACTTTAGGGGGGCATTGATCATCCGAAAGTGATTGGCTGCATCCTTAATAAAGTGGGAAAACCGTTAGAAGAATCGAGCCAAGGCATGGTGCCGATTGTCGATACCCACGAGGCAAACGCAGCGCAGCAATCTCTAACAACCGAGCAGACTCAGGCTGCAGTCGAGCGGCTCCATCGCGAATGCCAACTTTTTGCGGATGGAACATTTGAGCTGTTAGGCGCGATTCCGGATAACAGTCGTTTGCATGCATTTCGCGCGATCGATGTTGCCCGCCACTTGCATGCAGAGGTGATTTCAGAAGGAGAAATTGTGCAGCGGCGAGTGCACTCGGTGGCTCTGTGTGCCCGCACAGTCTCACACATTTACCATGTTTTTGCACCTGGAGCACTCTTGATCATGCCCGTCGATCGGGAAGATTTAATCATGGCGGCATCTCTAGCAGCACTCAATGGTGTGGTATTGGCTGGCATTGTATTGACTAGTAATACCGAGCTGGATTCAAACATCGCCGCATTTTGCCAACGCGCATTTGCCAGTGGATTGCCGGTGATGAAAGTGCGCACGGGAAGTTACCAGACGGCCTTGGATTTATCACGCATGAGTAAAGAAGTGCCGGCCGATGATTTGGAACGAATGAATCTGGTCATGGATTTTATTGCACGCCACGTCTCTGGAGAACGGTTAGAAAAACACTGCAATAGCGAACTTGCAGTGCGGATGTCTCCAGCCGCGTTTCGGCATAAGCTCGCCTCATGGGCGCGTGGGCTGGACCGCCGGATTATTTTACCGGAAGGGAATGAGCCACGCACCATCGCCGCCGCGCTGGCATGCCATCAACGTAAGATTGCGCGCTGTGTTCTGTTAGGAAATCCCGATGAAATTCGGCGCGTGGCATCGGCTAACGGAATGGTGCTGCCTGAGGCGATCGAGATGATCGATCCAGGTGCGTGCCGCGGCCGCTACGTCGCGCCACTCATGGAGATGCGAAAGCACAAAAATTTAAGTGAAAAGGCAGCACTTGAGTTGTTAGAAGACAACGTGATGTTAGGCACGATGATGTTGGCACTGGATGAAGTGGATGGCCTTGTTTCTGGAGCCGTGCATTCTTCAGCGCATACAATCCGGCCCGCTTTGCAGTTGATCAAAACGCATCCCGAGGCGCGTGTGGTTTCATCGGTATTTTTCATGTGCTTGCCGGAGCAAGTCGTCGTCTATGGAGATTGTGCGGTGAACCCAAATCCAGATGCGGAAACTCTAGCAGATATTGCCATCCAAAGCGCGGAAACAGCCGAGCAATTTGGCATTCCGGCACGAATCGCATTGATCAGTTATAGCACCGGCGAGTCTGGCACCGGCGTGGATGTGGATCACGTGCGCGAGGCAACTGCCATCGCTAAAACATTGCGCCCGGATTTAGTGTTAGACGGCCCATTGCAATACGATGCCGCGGCGATCGCGGAAGTCGCGGCGACCAAAGCACCTAACAGCCCAGTGGCTGGCCAAGCGACGGTTTTTGTTTTCCCCGATCTCAATACGGGAAATACGACATACAAAGCGGTGCAGCGCAGTGCGAATCTGGTGAGCATTGGCCCAGTGCTGCAAGGCTTGCGCAAGCCCGTCAATGATCTTTCCCGAGGCGCATTGGTGGACGACATCATTTACACGATAGCAGTCACTGCGATTCAGACGACGCGCTCTCTCAAAGGCGTTCTAGGTGCGGACTGATTGCACGATGGACTTGCTTTAAAGTAAATTTCTCTTGCATTCTGCCGTCATGCCTAGCATCCGAAAGTCGCTCATTGTTCTAACAAAAGCATGCGGAATACGCCCACGAAACCCGCTCCGAGCATGCAGCGATTGGTGGCGATACCTTGCCCAGCGCAAGGAGTTTCTAAAACTCGCGAAGGGCCATCCGATGCGTTTGGGGCAGGATTTCCCAATCATCGATGAATGGGATGATCATTCTGGAGGCATCGGCATGTATGCAGTGCAGGATCTAACCATTTCACGCTGGGTTCACCAAGATGCGCCTCATCAGCATGTGGATGTTGGCTCTAGGTTGGATGGTTTTGTGACGCAAGTGGCGGTATTTTGTGAGGTGCATGTGTTAGATATTCGCGAGGCACCGGTGATGTTAGATGGAGTTATCTTCGAGCGTGTCGATTTGTTAGAGCCACTCGCGCCGAAGTGGCGTGGCACCGTTGCTTCGCTATCATGCTTGCACAGCATCGAGCATTTTGGCCTTGGCCGCTATGGAGATCGTTTAGATCCGGATGGCCATTTGCGCGGACTTGAGCAACTGATGGCGATGGTATCTGCCGGCGGACGATTGTATTTTTCCTGCCCGGTGGGAGACGAGCGTGTGGAATTCAATGCCCACCGGATTTTAGACGCAGGGAAAATGCTTGCCGCATTTGATCAAGGGTGGGTGATAGAGCGGGTGGCGATGGTGCGCGAAGACCGCTCAGTCATCCATTTGGCAGCTTCTTCGTTTTCCGGAAAAGAAGAGGGGATATTGATGTTCGTCGCGCGCAAAGAATCATGTTAGAGGATCATCGGATCTGCCATTGTCAGATCACTAAAATGATGGCACTTTAAATTCATGACAGAAATCGCAGTCCCGCCCGTTGCTCCGCCGAAGCACTCAAAAACGCTCTGGATCGTGCTAGGTGTGCTTATTTCAGTCATCTTACTCGTCGCCGGATTGTGGTGGTGGTTCAATCGACCCATTAGCCCGGTGGTGCTGAGCCCGGCGGAGTTGACCGTGGTGGAGGCCAAGGTGGAAGCACTTGAGCGGCCGATTCAAAACGATGCCGTTACCGATCCGAATGCCGCCACGGATCCGGATGTGGCACCGCCGACGTATGAAAAAGGCTCCAAGGAAATCATTCTAACAGAACGCGAGCTGAATGGATTGCTCAATCAGAATACGGATTTGGGAAAATCTCTGCGCTTTGAATTGGTCCCCAATGCGGTGCATGCACGGGTGGAGATGGATTTGGATCCGGACCTTCCGATTTTAGGCGGCAAACGGCTCAAGGCGCGTGCGCGATTTTTGGTGAGCGATGTGCCCGGCGAGGTGAGCTTGAAATTGGATGATCTGACGGTGTGGGGAATTTCTTTGCCTAACGATTGGTTGGGCGGGCTGAAGGGCCAAGATTTGCTGAGCAAAGTTCTCGGCCAAGGCGAGCCGATCAAAGGCAAGGTGGCGGGGATCGAAGAATTTAAAATTGAGAACGGACGCTTGGTCATCAAGCTCAGCGAGTGACGGCCATCGCTCAATAGACGTCGCGTTGATAGCGCTTGTCCTTTTTCAATTGCGTAACAAATGCAGATGCCTCATCCGCGCTCATTTTACCGTGCTCAGCAATCACCTGATGCAGCGCGAGATCCACATCTTTCGCCATCCGTGAAGCATCGCCGCAGACGTAGAATGAGGCACCATTGTTGAGCCATTCCCACAAGCGTTGGCCTTGCTGGATCATCAATTGCTGCACGTAAATTTTTTCCTTTTGATCACGAGACCACGCGAGATCGAGTTGCGCGAGCGTGCCATCCTTGAGATAGCCGGTGAGTTCGTCTTCGTAAAGATAGTCGGTGGCGCGGTAAGGATTGCCGAAAAAGAGCCAATTCTCGCCGCTGGCATTGGTCGCCTTGCGTTCTTCGAGAAACGCGCGGAATGGAGCAATGCCAGTCCCTGGGCCGACCATGATGAGCGGCTTGCTCAAGTCACTCGGCAGACGAAATGCCGGATTGGTGTGCACGAAAACTCGCGGCGGCGATGCATCGTTTAGGCGATCTGCTAGAAAAGTGGAACAAATCCCACCGCGCGCGCGGCCATGCGTGTGGTAGCGCACGATGCCCACGCACAGATGCACTTCGCTCGGATGCGCGCGCGGACTGGAGGCAATCGAGTAGAGCCGCGGCTGCAATTTTTTCAAAATCGAAACAAATTCCTCCGCGTCGCCAAAATCCGCTGGATGATCGATGACCAAATCAATCAAATCGCGGCCCCAGCAAAAGTCATCCCACGCTTTTTTGTCATCAGCCTGGACCAACGAGCGGAGAAAAGGAGAGCCGCTTTTTGCCTGCCATTTTTGGATGATCGATTTATTGAGCGTGCCGATATCGTAGTGGTAAAGCAATGCCTCTTCTAGCGATGCTTGGCCGCCGCTCGGGATGGGAACATCGCTTGGCTTGAATGGCAAATTCTCGATAATTTCCTTTACCACGTTGAGCGGATTTTGTGGGTAAACGCCGAGTGCATCGCCAACTTCATACTCGAGACCAGAATCGGCGAGTGAAAATGCGACATGATGCGTCTGCTTTTCACCCGGTCCATTGAGGTTGGAATTTTCGACGACTTTGGCTGGAAATGGATTGGCCTTCGAGTAACCGGTTTCCTCAGCATCTGCGGCGGGCACGTAGCTGGTGGCAAGGGCAGCCGCAGGGGCGAGTTGTGCAATGACCGCCGCGGACCAGCGCGCGAACGGCTCGTCTGGATCCACATCCACATCCACCCGGTCTGCGATGCGCTGGCCACCCAAGGCTGCGAGGCGAGTGTCAAATTCCACGCCACATTTGCAAAAATCCGGATAGCTCGTATCGCCGAGTGCCAGCACAGAAAACTGCAATTGATTCAACTTCGGTGCCTGATCGCTCATCAGCCAGCGGTGAAGCTCGATGGCAGAATCCGGCGGTTCGCCATCGCCATAGGTCGAAGTGATGATCAGCAAATTACGCTCTTGGGCGAGGCGCTGCCGATCATAACTGCCCATGTCTTGGATCTCTGGAAGAAAATTTCCCTTGCCCAGCGTCTTGGCCAATTTTTTTGCGAGCCCTTCTGCCGTGCCCGTTTGCGAACCGAAGAGCACCGTCACTGGCACACTCGCCACTGCCGCCGGAGCGCTTGCCGCCTGCATGCCTTGGGCCAATGCTTTGGAGAGAAAATCACCTAACCATGCTCGTTGTTCGGGAGTAAACGGAGCATCGGGCGGAAGCTGAAAAGAAAATGCCATGGAAAAAATTCGATTGTGCGCGGAAAGTGGGTGTGCGACCCGCCACAATCAAGCCGGATTTGTGCCATTTTGCCTGTTAGATTGGCATTGCTCTATGAATACTTCAGGTTTTTCGAGGGATCTAACTCAAAGTTCATCGAAAACTCGTCCATCGTATGAGGCTTGACGTATTTCTCTAAAAATTTGAGATAAAACGGACTATCCATCGCGATGTGCAGCTTTTCTAACGATGCCACCTCAAAGGAAAGTGTCATCTGCCATTGCGACTTAGGATCGAGGCTGCGGCCAGAGCGCACATTCATCACCTCAGGAATTTTTACCAACAAGCTGCGGCTGGTGCGCACCAACTCCTCCATGACTTTCCCATCCACTTCCGGCTTGAGTTGGAAATAGATGACGTGCAAGACCATAAACAGGCAACTTAAGATTTCCAACTCAGCGCACCCTTTTTAAGCGCGTAAACGTAAGCAAAGACCAAAATCCCAGCAAATCCGGCCATGCTCACCAGCGCGGTCGCACCATATTGCGCCGATAAATCGCGAAATTGAACCGCCCATGGATACATGAAAACAACTTCAATATCAAAAATGACGAATAACATCGCGACTAAATAAAATTTCACTGAAAACCGCGGAGATCCTTCGCCAATCGGCACCATCCCGCACTCATACGCGCTGTCCTTCGTCGCGTTGCGCTTGGCAGATCGGCCAAACACGACACTCAGAGTAAGCGTCGTCACCGCAAAACCGAGGGCGATGACTATTTGCAGCAGAACGGGTAAATAATCGTATGGCATAAATCAATCAAGGTGCGCCGCATCCATATGCCCAATCTTGTTCGATGAATAGCAAAAAATCGGCTGATGAAATTCTCTTTGGATTTCACTACGAAAATCCCTTCTCCACTCCATAGGCCAAGGCGACTCATCTATTGACATAAATTGCCCCTTCTGCTCACTGACTGGAATGAACATATCCAATAGTGCATTGTTGATCTCTACGGTTTTGATGGGCGGCGGATTCAAACACCTAACGAATGTCAACGGTGTCCAAAATCCCCCCTAATTTTTCCGCTCAACAACGGTGTCCAAAAGTGAGCCTCAAAAATTCGCGTAGAGGGTGGTTAGACGGCTTTGAGCGGTCGTCCATGGGGCTGGATCAAACAAGGTGACAGATAAAAAGTATTGTAAACTTCCAGCACGACCTCCATTCGCGCGACGAAGGCAGCACAACCATCGGGCGGGATTTTCCAGTATTTGCTCAGGTGAGGACGCAATTCGTTTTTTTAGCGTCCGCTGAACGGTTATGGTGGAGACGGAGGGTGCGATCTTAAGCTCGACGACTTTGTCGGCTAACAAGCGGACTGTCCAACGGGTTCAACCGCCTGATGCACGGACACTAGGTCCGATTTTCACATGAAGCACAAACGCCGACGGCTGTCTTTTGATCTATCTTATGGTGCCTTGCCAATCCTTGAGCGCTTCAGGAAGAATGGGAGTGCGCCGATCAAAAAAATTCCAACCAAGCTGGGTTCGGGAATTGTCTCAATTCTAGTCAATCGAAATCCAACACGATGAAAGATTCTCGATCCACTAAAAGTAAGTTCTGTTACTTGCGTTAAATCAACAGCACCAATGAACTCAGAAAATGGAGCATCAATAATAAATGGCCCTTGATTCTCATCGGTGGCTGTTCTCAACCGATCTCCCCATAAAGGAGAAGTCGCACGCCCCGCCACAGTGACGAGGGCCAGATTGTTAGGAAAACGCGGCGAAGACCTTTCCCCATCAATGTATCCCCCATCAAAGTGGAACCGAAAAGCTGTCGCTCCGGCTCCAAGGAGATTGACCGGTGTGCGTGAGCGATAGCTAATATCGAAATACCCCCCTTCACCAAGGCCGACTTGATATTCCAGAACCTGCCCACTGTTTGTAACTGTTAGACTCTGGCTGCTTCCGTAACTCAGACTTACAAATCGCGATTCAAATAAACTGTCTGAAATTGGAACTTCGCTCCTGATCGGTGGTGAATCCCATGAGCTTTCCCGAAAAATCGCCTGATTACCGCTTGCGAAGTTGTCGATGACCGCTGCCTGAGCATGAATTGACAGCATCAAAGGGAAAATCGAAAAAATAATTATTTTCATCAGTTTACAATGTAGTCACTTTTAGAGATGTCAAAAGTTATTTCCGCAAAAATTGTTCTCTTGCCTGAGAAGTAGGCCACGGGCGATGATCTGAGTGTCGATCACATGAAATTGTAAGAAAAGCCATGCTTTTTGAAAAGATTGTGATGGCGGGGTCATGAGTAGGAATAACCGCAGGCGTTGGATCGCACCTTGGAAGAATTCGGTATCGAAACCGGAGATTTACCACGCTTGTGGGCGGGTCGTTGGGCGAGGTTTTTTGCTCGGAGATATGGAGCGGGAGCATTTCCGGATGCTGATGCGGATGTGCGAGAAGTTTACGGGATGTCGGGTGCTTTCCTACTGCCTGATGTCGAATCATCCATCCTTCGCATAAAGCTTCGGCGGACAAGCTTTTCACTTGCTGTTGGAGGTGCCGCCGATGCCGGAGGGTGGGATTTCGGATGAGGAATTGTTCAAGCGATTGAGGGCGATCTACACCGAGGCTGCGGTGGCGGAGGTGGCGAAGCAATTGGCG
>RDZR01000093.1 GCA_004294095.1 Verrucomicrobiota bacterium | reverse complement strand
TACATGGATTCGCACAATGATCGAAAATCAGCGAAAGTGGGATCTTATTTTAGTGGATCCGCCCAAGTTCATGCATGGCCGTGAGGATGAAACGGGCATCGCTAAATACGCGGATTTGAATCGCTTGGCGTTGCAGTTGTTAGAGTCTGGCGGGCTATACGTGACGTGTTCTTGCTCTGGCCAGTTAGGCTCTGGGGAATTTGAGCGCATTGTCACCCACGCGGCGCACCGCCAAGATAAACGCATGCAGATTTTCGATCGGACGGGCGCTGGCGCGGATCATCCGACTCTATCGAATTATCCTGAATCGCGTTACCTTAAAGTGCTTTGGTCGCGGGTGATGGGATAGTTTTTACCTAGAATCAGGCAAATCGATGCCGAGAATCACGGCCACATCTTTCATCAATCGCAGGAGAATTTTTTGCGTGAGATCGCGATTTTTTTCCTTACCCTGAACTCCCACATGGACGCTTGGAGCTTTGCCCATCGGAGTATCCATTTTCCCTCTTTTGACGTAAATGAGTTGCTTTAAATACTGCTGAGCTTCGGCTTCGCTCGATTTCGACCATGCTTGTTGCAAGTTAAGATCTTTGACGATTGCGCTGAGGACTGGCTCTTTCACTAAATTTTCTTTGAGATCGCGAACCATCTGATCCTGAGCTTCGAGGGGCAGGTCTGCTTTAATTTCTAACGGGACCCAAATGGGATGCGGCAGATTTTGCTTGTAGATTTTATAGCCCATGTAAGCTCCTGCCACACAAAGCAAAGAAAAAATCGCACCGAGAGTGAGCCACAACTTCATGTGTTTCTTTTGCATGAAATCTAGCATTCTCCAAGACAGAAATTTCATGGAATATCCATTGACCCGCGCAACCGTCGAATACCTCCCTAACGGGCTCACTCTCATTCTCGATCCAGATCCCTCCGCACCCGTCGTTTCTGTGCAATGTTGGGTGGCGACGGGCAGCATGCACGAAGCTCAACACCTCGGTGCCGGCATTTCACATTTTTTGGAACACATGGTCTTCAAGGGCACCCGCGATGCTCCCGGCGATGTGCTCGCAGAGCGAATCCAAGCGGCGGGCGGGCATTGGAATGCTTACACGACGTTCGATCGCACCGTCTATTACATCGATGGCCCAGCAGCGTCGCTCGATGTATTTAATCATGCATTGGCTGGGATGATCTTTTTTCCAAGCTTGCCAGAGGCCGATTTTGAAAATGAAAAAGACGTGATCCGGCGCGAAATTGATATGGGCTTGGACGATCCAGAAAGTGCCGCTAGCCGATTGTTATTTTCTAACGCTTTTGTGCGGGATCCGAGGCGGCATCCGGTGATTGGGCACCGCGCACGCTTTGATGGCTTAACCTACCATGATCTGACTGAGTATCATCGCCAACGTTACCTGCCGGATCGCTGCCATTGGGTCATTGCGGGTGATTTTGATCCACGCGAAATTCGCCAACGGTTGATTGATCTAACAACCGGAGCTACACCTTGCGGAGGGCCTGAACCATTTATCCCATCTGATGGAAAATTGTTAGGACCGCGGACGATGAAAGATGCTTTTTTGATCTCTAACAGCAAACTTTCCGTTGCGTGGAAAATTCCAGATCTATCAGATGCTGACGCGCCAGTTTACGACGTGCTGGCCGCGATACTAGGCTGTGGAAAATCATCTCGCCTGCATCGCCGGTTGCGCGATGAGAAAGGCCTCGCATTGGAAATTTCTGCATTTTCATGGACGATGACCGACCACGAAGGGATTTTTGCAATCTCGGCAGAAGTCAATCCCGAGCAGTGTGATCAGTTAGTGGAATCCATCCACCGAGAAATCGCCTCGCTTGCGAGCGAGGATCTCTCAGCCGAGTTGGCCAAAGCTCAGCGGCAAATTTCGGTTTCACAATTGAGAAGTTTGACGACTGCCTCCGGGCGCGCCAGTGACCTTGCATCCAATTGGCATGACGCTCGGGATTTGAATTTCACGCGCAAATATCTGTTAGGCATCCGTGCGGTTAGCGTGGAAGATATGAGAAGAGTCGCGAAAAATTTTGTGCCTGAGCAGTGCCTAATGAGCGTGCTTGAGCCCATGGAATCGCTCCAGAAAAAATCGCTAAACAGCCGACCAAGCGCAGTCTCATCGATCGAGGAATTTACTCTAACAAATGGCCTCAACGTCGCGATCATTCAAGATGCTCGTGTGCCCCTAGTGCATGCTCAAATCGCGGTCAAAGCGGGACTGATGGCTGAATCCGCAGAGACCAATGGCATTTGCCAACTACTTGCCTCAACCATCACCAAAGGCACCACCACGCGCAGTGCAGATGAGATCGCCCTCGGATTCGAAAACCTCGGTGCCAACATTAGCGCAGGAGTTGGAAACAATGCCGTTCTCGTTCAATGTGGTGGGCTCTCCAGCGATCTTGAATGCATGTTAGAAGTCCTCGCCGATGTGCTTACTTCGCCCACTTTCCCACTCGAAAACATGACGCGTGAGAAACACAGCCAACTAGCCGCGATTGATGAAGCGAGTCACGATCCCTTGCACCAAGCGATTCAAAACGCGCGTGCCGCATGTTTCACTCAACAAGGTTACGGGAGAGACCTGTTAGGAAATAGTTCCTCCGTGCAAAATTTGCAACGCGAGCAGCTTGTCGCATTCCACCAAACGCATTTTGGAGCAAAAAATATGGCACTCGTCATTGCTGGCGATGTGGATTCCACCTCTCTCAAAAAACGGATTGAGAAACAGTTCCGTCACCTACCAGCGGGCGAAGTATGGTCGCCGCCGCCCAATCAATTTTCCTCTGGCGGTTCGATAAACGTGAGCTTGGATAAAAAGCAAGCGGTGATCACCGTGGCCTTTCCCGGAGCATCAGCAACTTCAGAGGATCGCTTCGCATTGAGCATGCTGCACGAATACGCAGCGGATATGGCCGGGCCTTTGTTTACTCGCATCCGTGAGGAACTCGGCCTCGCTTACCAAGTCGGAGCAACTCAATTCCATGGCTATGATGCCGGACTCTTCACGTTCTATTTGGCGACATCGCCCGAACAAGCAGAACTCGCCCTAACAGAATTGCTGGCAGAAATTCAAAAAATAGCAACGGACGGAATTCCAGAAGATGCTTTCGATCGCGCAAGAGCCACGCTACTCAGCAGTCTCGCGATTCAACAACAATCGCCATCATCCCTGGCGCGCCATGCAGCGGTGGACATACTTTTTGATCAGCCTGCCAATGGTATTCAGGAACTTCCAAAAATCTATCAAAATCTAACAAGCAATGAAGTTCGCCGAGTAGCCCAGCATACTTTTTCAAAGAGCCCAACGATTGTCCGCGTTTTACCGCAGGGCTGAAAAATGTTAGATTTAGGAGCGAACTAAAAATTCCTCATCGATGTGAGCTCCCTGCGGAAGCATCAACCCAGCGTCGTCTGCTGCGGGCCCGTAGCATTTCCCATCGCGCAAAACCCAACCTGGCAGCAGTTTTCCCCAGGTGTTTTTGCATGAACCAACCTGCTGCAAATGTGGATCCGGGCCGGGCACGGGATCTGGCATGGACATTGCGATCACTTTGCCCGCGATGGCGAGGCAGGGGAAATGGCGGATGTGCGGAGACTCGATCGGCTCAAGCGCGCGATCACTCAAATCGTAAAAATCGAGGCGCATGGTCGGCGGCTGTTTCTCAAACATTTCACGTAAAAAATCCCCCCCCACCCAGACACCTTCTTGCCATGAGTCGAGCGCAGTTGGCGTGGCCTTGAATAATTCTGGAAACGCCAGAAAAAGTGCTGGCAGTTCATTCGCAATTGGATCCTGTGGGTGATAGAAAAAACAAACATCACGTTGCAGAGCATGCACCTGACCTATCTGATAGGCATTGATCCAAATGCGGCGGCGATCTAACAGATCTTGTGGATTGCTTTTAAGTTCGCGTGTCTGCCACTCTGCATCGGAAAATCGCGCATCCAGAGCACGCGCCGAGCAATCTAACAGAGCATTGCCAATGTTGTCTCGCGTGGCATTTTTTGCCTCCATTGCTGGGCCAAATGCCAAGGTAAGCGGATAAGGAAGCGCTCTCGGTAATTTACGAAAAAAAACGCCTCTTTCGTAGGAGAAAATTGATCCCCACGCGCCATCACACCACAGCGGAATGATCGGAGCTCCCGCCTTTTTTGCGATGAGTTCACAGCCGCGCTGTAAGGCACTCAGCCCGCCTGTGCGTGTGAGTTGACCTTCTGGAAAAAAGCAAATGGCATCGCCATCTTTTAACGCATCAATGATGATGCGCATCGCTGCGAGCGGTTGGTCTTGCCGGATGGTGATCGTGTTGAAATGACCGACAAATTTTTTGATCCACGGCTTCTTCATGAATGCTTCATCCATCACAAAACGCACCGGTCGTTCCATGCTCGCGGAGATCCAAAATGCATCGGCAAAGGTAACGTGATTGGGTAAAATCAAAACCCCGCCCGCAGCCGGCACATGATCCGCGCCCACTACCTTCAGCGTGTAAATACGCTTGATCATGAGATTTCCTAACAGCCGAAGCGTGTTGCAACGGATGTTTCTCATCAACCACATGGTGAGGACGATGGTGAGCAAGCCGGCAAAGAACATTTGAATGCCAAACCCAAGCATCGCCGAAATGCCTAACCGTTGAGTCATCCACTCGAAGCCAAATATCAGGGCAATCGCGATGATGCCTGCTAGGCAGTCTTGTAAATTGACAGCTGATTGCAATTCACCGCGCTGATTCGCTGGATAGCGGTCTTGCATCCACGCATGAAGCGGCGCAAGAAAAATGGCGGAAGCAAATGCCAAGAGTGCAAGCACCGTCAAAAATGGCCATCCGCCGGGAGGAATCCATGCCAGCAACATCGCAATCAAGGCCATCGCCACACCGCCGATGGGCACCCAGCCGAGGTCAATTTTTTTGCGCAGGATCCATGCCGTTGCAGCAAATCCGGCAACCATTCCCAACGACGCTGCGGCCATGAATTGCGAGGACATCGTGCCATATCCTTCCTTTCCATCGGTTAGATCTTTCGCCACCTTGATCGACCATAAATTGATGAATGCCGCAAATCCCCAAAAATAGCTAACGCCCCAAGATGCCCAGCGCAATGGAACATCGCTCCAGAGAGTTTTGAGATCCGTGAAATGGCTAATGCTCAATTTCCAACTGAGCGGCGTCCGGCATGGTTGCGGAGGAGTCGGAGGAATCAGCCATGTGATCAACAACGCCGGCACGGAAATGAGTGCGATAATCACCAGCGGAGGCAAGGCTGCTTGCCACGCGGCTGCATTGTTGCCGCCGAATTCTTTGTAGCGATGATCAAAGATCCATCCTGCTAGAATTTGCCCTGCGAGAATGGCGGCCAAGGAGGACATCGTTTGAATCCCTGCGGCAAAGCCTAAATGGTTAGATCCTAACAGTTCTTTGTTGATGCCAATTTTTGCCGGGCTATAAAAAGCCGATTGCACGGCTAACAGAAAAAACCCGAGCATCGCCGAGTTCAAGCTTTGCAGTTTTACGGAAACGACAATCCAAATGAGGATGACGACTTGGGCCACTGCCGCGCCGATCATCACATTGCGCTTGGAATAACGATCACTCATCCATCCAGCGATCGGGGCAAAAAGGATGAAGGGCAGGGCAATCATGATGCCCGCTTGTGATTCGAGCGAGATTCCCAAAGCTGCGCCTAACGGAATCAAGGTGAACTGCGCCAACTTGTCATTGAACGCATTTTGCGATTGTTGGACGATCATCGCCCAAAAGCCTCGCCATTGTTTCCGCGTAGGTTCTTTTGCTTCCTCCGTTACCATTGGCGCGAGTCTAGTGGTTCGCCTGCACGAAACAACCTAACACTTGGCGCATTAACCAATCACCACCGCACGCTCGATGAGCGCTTCTGCCATTTCAAAATCAACCGCGCTTCGAGCGTGTATGCGGCACACGGCTTGGCCCGCGTGGATCGATTCTCCACATTTGACGAGTTGGTCAAAACCGACCGCAAAGTCCACCTCGTCACTGGCTTTGGCGCGGCCGCAGCCAAGTTGCAGAGACGCTTGGCCAATCATTCCAGCATCGGCTCGTTGCACCGTGCCGCCGTGGCCAGCAATCACATCGCGAATGATCGGCGCGCGGTGAATTTCTAACAAACGATTCAAATCATCGGGATTACCATTTTGAGCGATCACAATTTGATCAAATTTTTCGCGAGCGGTGCCATCGTCGAGCCATTTTTCTAACTGAACTCGCGGAGTGGTCGTGATCATTTCTGATAGATCGAGGACGATTTTTCGCAAATCTTCTGGCCCCCCACCATTGAGGCAATCGATCGATTCAGCCACTTCCAATGCGTTGCCAACGGCTCGTCCAAGCGGTTCGTCCATGGCATTGAGCGAAGTATGGATTTCCACGCCCATTGCTTTGCCAACTTCGCTCATGCTTGCGGCAAGTGCCGTCGCCTGTTCGAGGTTTTTCATAAAAGCACCACTGCCGTATTTCACATCGAGCACCAGACGATCGAGGGATTCGGCGAGTTTTTTACTCATGATCGATGCGGTGATCAGCGCGATCGATGGCACGGTGCCGGTCACATCGCGCAGGGAATAGAGCTTGCGATCTGCTGGGCAAAATTTTTCGGTTTGGCCCATCATCACCACGCCTATTTTTTCGAGCTGAGCACTTGCTTGGTCGAGCGGGATCCGCACTTGAAATCTAGGAATGGATTCCAATTTATCCAACGTTCCGCCAGTGATGCCGAGGCCGCGGCCCGAGACCATCGGCACCCAACAACCGGCGCAAGCGACAAGCGGCGCGAGGATCAGAGAAACTTTATCGCCGATGCCACCGGTGGAATGTTTATCGACCACGGGTGGGTGACCATCGCGGTGTTCAAAGCGCTCGCCACTGTCCATCATCGCACGAGTGAGGTCCGCGATTTCACGCGAATTCATGCCACGGAAATAAATCGCCATCGCCAGCGCCGCCATTTGGTAATCTGGCAATTCATCTGCGGCGTAGGCTTGAATAATTTTGGAAATTTCCTTGGAACTAAGCTCTTCACCCTCTCGTTTGCGGGCGATGATCGTGGGCACATGCATGGCGACAAATTGGCATAATTCATGAGCGACGCCACGCTTAATTCTAAGCATGCGATTTCTGCCGCAAGCGAATCACGTTCCATGAAAGTGGCGGCAAAGTCGCAAATAGTTGATCTCCGGTGATCTGCGCGCCTTGCATGGTGCGAGGATGAATCTCCTCTGGTTGATCCGGCGAATTTCGCACCTCTGGATCATTCGTAAACAAACTGATGTGCTCAATGCATTCGGTAATACCATCATGCAGTATTCTAACAGATAGATCAAGTGCTTGATGCAAATGGCGATTGATTGAAAAAATCGCAATTTCCCCACTTGTTAGATCGCGAGTCGCCACGGCATCAATGTAGGGCATGGTGCCAAATTCGCTGCACTCATACGTCGGACTATTCAGGCGAAAATGGATGACTTCGCCACGCCCGAATCGCGAGCCATGATCGAGGACGTGATAAGTTCCTTGCTTCCACGCGCGGCCACCAGTTTCCGTCATGATTGGTCCGATGACGTTGACCAATTGCGCCACGCAGGCGATGCGCACGCGGTCTGCATGCTTGAGCAGTGTGATGAGCAAACTACCGAACACCACCGTATCGATCATGCGATAAATTTGCTCAACCAACGGCGGCGCGGTTTGCCACGGCTGAAGTCCTTCCGGGCGCAGGTAATTCCAATTCCAGACGTTCCATTCATCAAAACAAATCATCATGGTCTTCTTCGATCGATGCCGAGATTTCATGAAATCACAGAGGCCAAGAGTCGTGCGCAATTGACGTTCCATCAGTTCACTCACGCCGAGATACGCCTCGGGAGTGCGATCGATATCGTGCACATATAAATGCACCGAGAGATAGTCCACTTGCTCATAGGCTAAATCTAACACCACGCGGTCCCACTCTGGATAGGTCTCGATGTATGGGCCACAACTGCCGCAAGCGACGAGTTCTAACGAAGCATCATACTGGCGCATGGCTCTCGCGGTTTCGGTCGCGATTCGTCCATATTCTTCTGCCGTTTTATGTCCCGTTTGCCATGGTCCATCCATTTCATTGCCGAGGCACCACGTCTTAATCGCGTGGGGTTCTGGGTATCCGTGAGAAATTCTTAAATCGCTCCATGAAGTGCCGGACGGGTGGTTGCAATACTCTAACAGTTGGCATGCTTCGATGATGCCACGAGTGCCCAAGTTCACCGCCATCATGGGTGTGGTGCCGACAAGTTTGCACCAATCCATGAAATCATTAGTGCCGACTTGATTGCTCTCCATCGTCTGCCACGCCAGATCGATTCGTTGCGGGCGCAGTGATTTGGCCCCAACGCCATCTTCCCAGCGATAGGCCGAAACGAAATTTCCGCCCGGATAGCGCACGATGGGCGGCGCAAGTTGTTGGGTCATTTCTAACACATCATGGCGCCACCCAGCGGCATCGGCGGTGGCATGACCTGGCTCATAAATACCGCCATAAACGCAACGCCCGAGATGCTCGACGAAGTTGCCGTAGAGGCGCTCATCGATTTCGGTAACGCAGTCATTTGCGTCGAGCGTGGCTT
Source organism: Verrucomicrobiota bacterium (assembly GCA_004294095.1). GTDB lineage: Bacteria > Verrucomicrobiota > Verrucomicrobiia > Verrucomicrobiales > Akkermansiaceae > Luteolibacter. The sequence goes on along the minus strand of RDZR01000093.1, from coordinate 7,127 downwards.
TTGCAGATTCCATATCAATTTTGAGGTAAAGTGATCATTAAAATGCGGGCATCTTGCGCGGCGATGATGGCCTCACAGTCGCGCGGGACGAGCAAGGTCGTTCCCGGCGGAAAGTGCAATCCGCACTTTGTTGTTAGAGAACCTTCGACGACTGCGATCAAACAAAAACTAACACCTAACGGTTTTTGAATCGTTTCTCCAGCACTAACATCGACGCGTTCCACCCGAAAAAATTCACAATCCGCTAACAGATTTTCAGTTGCTGGATTTAATGATGGTTCGACGTCTGAAAAATCGATGCTCGCGAGAGATTCTGGGACATGCAACTCGCGCGGTTTGCCATCCAGGCCCATGCGATTCCAATCGAAGACGCGGTAAGTTGTGTCAGAATTTTGTTGGATCTCAAAAATCAAAAAACCAGCACCAATCGCGTGCAAGCGTCCAGACGGAATAAAAATCGAATCATGCGAACGCGTTTGGATGGCATGCACACAGTCGCCGACACTGCCATTTTCGATCGCTTGCTCAAACTCAGAGCGCGACACTCCACGCTTGATTCCAGCGTAAAGTTGCGCCTGCGGTGAGCAATCGGCAATATACCACATTTCCGTTTTCGGTTCGCCGCCCATCGCCGATGCCAGTGCTTGCGGCGGGTGCACTTGAATCGAGAGATCATCGCGTGCATCGAGGATTTTGATCAAAATCGGGAAGCGCGATGGCTCGCTCATTGGCATGCCGAAAATTTCCTCACGGTGCTCGTTCCACAAGGTGTGCAAGGATGAACCATGCCATTTTCCACCGATCACCATCGATTGATCATCGTCCCGATCCACCACTTCCCAAGACTCGCCAAAAGGTAATTTCGAGTCCGGCAATTCGCGTTGATAGCGGCTTTCTAGCTCGCGCCCGCCCCACACGCGTGTTTTGTAAATTGGCTGAAAAACGATTGGTTGCATGACCGAAGTTGAGACGTTCTAAGACGGATGGCAATGGCGCAACGCGATCATTTGACCTAGGGCGCATTTGCCAGTAGATATGTGTCATTGAATCCCTCCCAGCCAATCGCAGAATCTCCACCTCAGTTAAAACGGCGGCGTAAACTCCGCATTTTTTTGTGGCTAGTGCTTGCGATCACAGTGGCCCTCTTGATCTGGGGCAATGGGCCGGGCTTTCGATTGCTACTTCCTGCGATTGCTCGTGCAGCCTTAAAACCTTCCAACACCGATGCATCATTCACGGTTCGCGGCAGCCTCCTCGGCGGCTGGTCACTGCACCAAGTCAAATTGAGCAATCACACCACTTTTGGCGAGCTTTCGATTGATTCTTTCACCCCCGATTTTAAGCCAAGCGCGTTATTATCTCAGCCATTAGAAAAAATTCACCTCGATAAAATTCATCTGGATTTACACATCCATGAAAAGGCCGAGGAAAATCCATTGCCGATCGAGCAGCAGATTCAGCTCGCACTTGAAAAAATTCCACAAAACCGCGCTCATTTTTTACCCATCGATCTTCAAATCACTGATCTCACCTTGCGCGCGACGAAAGAGGGCAAACTCGTCTTCAATTTAGAATCGAGCCAACTTAATAAACGCCTAAATGCTGACGAATTTCTATTCGATCTTGGTGCGATGACGGATGGTATGGGCCGCATCGTTCCGGCGCAAAAATCTTCGCTCATTTGGAAATCCGATTCCATCCGCTGGGCCCGCTTGCAACTCACCCCAGCGATCGGCCTGAGTGATTTGCTGGTCACCATGCCGCCCGCAGGCCAGGCGACGGGTCAAGTGCTGCTCTCGCTCAATGACGCGCAAATTGAAATCAAAGGCGAGCAAGGATTCAACGAACTCAAAGTAAAACTCCTCAGCGGGCAGTTAGATATCGATGCTTTTCTAGCAAGTTTGGGAATTTCCCCCGTCGTGCAAGGCAACCTTACCGCCTGCTCGCTTTCTCTAACAGGTCTGTTAGGTGATCCGGATGCCATTGATGGGCAACTGCAACTTGAGCTGGATGATGCAGTTTATCAACAAGTGATGATTCCAGAATTCAACCTACGCCTGTCCAAAGCGGCTGATGCCGTTGATTTAGACGTTCAAGGCGAAGCAATGGGATCACCCGTCGCCATTACCGCGAAAACCAATTTGCTGATCGAGAAAGGCCAATGGCAACCTGCCAAAATTGAGGGGAATTTGAAAATTGCTGAGGTCTCTAAAGTGATGGATCAACTCAGCTCACTGACGACTTCGCTGGACCCACTTGCGCCATTTCCAGCGTCATCCATTGATGCGGATTTTTCACTGATGCCAAGCAGCACAGTGGTAGATTCTGCGAGCGGCATCTTGAATCTAACAGCTCAGGATGGGCAAATTGCCAGCCCTCTTCGCTTGGAATGGGCATGGCAAAAAAATCAACCCATCACTCTAAACTTACAGGCAGATCAGCTCTCATCTGAGGTGAAATATGATTCCCAAAAAACGACGTATGATGCGAAAGTCTCCTTCAATCAGTTCCAAAGTGCGCGCGTCCAACCGTGGCTTCGTCCATTCAAGTTAAACCTAGATGCAGCACTGATCATTGATGCAGACTGGAGCGGATCTGGCGATCTAACACAAAAAAATCATCAGGGGAATTTACAATTACGCGACGCTGCACTGAAGTTGCTAGCAACGCCTACCCACCCCGAAAAAGTCTATCAGGCAAGTGGTAAATTCCAGTATGACTGGCCCAAAAAATTGAACGTGGAGGGTCTTTCCCTCAAGCATCAAAAACAAATCATCACCGCCAATCTTAATCTGTTAGATCAACAGCTCAAAATTGAAAACCTGAGCTGGAAAGATCAAAATTTGGTCCTCGCAGAAGGTCGCGCACAACTGCCCGTTCCTGAAAATTTTTCCAAATGGCGCGAGTTTTTGGCATCGGAAAAAAGCCCGCTTCAAGCAGACATCGTGACTGGTGAAATCCCATTTTCCTACCTCTCCTCATGGGTGCCTGCGCTCGCTTCGCTCGATCCGAATGCACGGGGAAAAGTCTCCTTAAAGATCGCCGGAACCTACGCCCAACCGCGCATAGAAGCTGAAGTTCTGGCCAAAGAACTGCGCTCCCCTCAGCAGCCAGACTTGCCAACCACAGATCTCAAAATCGATTTGTTAGGCGAGCAAGATGTTCTCACCATCAAGGCCGCTGCCACTGCGCGGGATCTGCCGCCCGCAGTGGTTTCTTTTCGCATGCCATTTCGCGTCAATCAGTGGGCAAATGATCGATCCATATTGATGGCAGAAACCATCGAACTCAAAGCCGATTTACCGCGGCTCGAGCTCGCTAGATTTCAAACTCTCGTCCCCCAACTCAAGCGCTTGGGCGGAACAACTACTGGAAATATCGTAGGTAGTGGAACACTGCAAAAGCCGTTGCTGAAAGGAACTCTCAAACTAGCCGATGGCATCATTGAATTGAAAAATGATCAAATCCCGGCCATCACATCCATCAATGCTCAAATTGATGCAGATGCATCTCGCATCGCGCTCACTTCGATGACGGCACTGGTGGGTGGTGGAAAAATTTCCGCGGACGGCAGTTTAAACTTGGCCAATAGACAACCGACGAACGTCAATCTACGCATCAAATTGGATCATATTCCGGTGGTGAGAAATGAATCCATGCTGGTGCGTGCCAACGCGGTCATTACCTGCGCTGGACCATGGCAAGCCGCTTCGGTGACCGGGAACGTCGGCCTCGTCGATGGCATTTTCTACCGCGATGTGGAAATTATTCCCATGGGCATGCCGATGAATTTACCTGCCGCCGCCACCCTACCCAAAGTGGAAGCTCCCAGAAAATTGGCCAATGCACTTCCCCTGCCGTTTCGCAATTGGCCACTACGCGTGAATATCCGCACCGATGATTTATTTTTGATTCGTGGTAACATTGCCACTGGCGAAGCACGCGCTGCTCTAACAGTCGGCGGCACCCTTGGCAACTTGCTGCCAGACGGCCAAGTTCAACTCAAAAATTTTCGCGCAAGTTTGCCATTTTCCACCTTGCTGATTCCTTCTGGAAAAATCGACTTCACGCCGAGCACTGGCTGGGATGGGCTGTTAGAAATTCGTGGAACTTCTGAGCCACGTCCCTATCGAGTGGTGATTTATGCCTACGGCCGCATGTCCAATCCGCAGCTTGTGATGAGTTCAAGCCCGCCGCTGCCGGACAACGAAATCATGACCTTGCTTGCCACAGGCGCGACGACCAGCGGCCTAGAAGATCCACAAGCGGCATCTGCTCGCGCGATGCAACTGCTTATTGAAGAATTGCGTAGAGGCAGATTCCTCAATAGCCGCAGGCTTAGGCCTGTTTTAAAATTGTTAGATCGGGTGGATTTCACTCTAGCAGATCAAGATCCATACTCCACAGAATCATTTTCCTCTGCGACCTTACAATTACATGATCGATGGTATTTATCGACGGGTCTCGGCGGCATGGGTGATGCACGGACTTTATTAATCTGGAGATTGGCATTTCGTTAAAAATGTTAGGTAAAATTTTCATCGCATGGTTTTCTCTCTGCCTATTCACATTCGCGGAAACGCAGATCATCATCGATGGTCTGAGCAACGGAAATCCACGCGTTCTGCTAGATGCGATGGAGGGGAAGCTCACCCACATCCGCGCAAAACCAGCCACAGCTTGGCGAGCAGACGATGCCGCATTCTTGCTGCGCCAAGTGCTCATTACGCAAGGATACCGCGATGTGGAGGTGCGCCCAGAAGTCATTTCCCCGCAAAAAATTCGGTTAGTGGTGAACCAAGGTTTACGGCTGATTTACGGAGAGACCACGATTCAAGGCATCGATGATTCAGAGCAGGAAAAATTACTGACCAAATTGTTCCGAGCTCCTGCCCAAAAAAAGCGCAATCAATGGGACTCGGCGTTGCCATTCCGTGAGGAAGATCTTTCTACCGGACTTGACTACGTTTTAAGGCAACTCAAATCGGAAGGTTATTGGGATGCGATTGTTTTGTTAGAAGACCGGCAACTAGACAAGCAAACTGGCGAAGTCAAGGTGGTGATTCGCGTCAATCGTGGCCCAATATGCTCGATCGCTAAGGGTAAGATTGAAATCAATGAAGGCGGTGATCCATCATTTGCCCTGAAGGCGATGCGTGACCATCTGGGTGAAACGGCCACCACTGCGCAACTCGATGCCATGCGTAAGGACATCGTGGATGCTTATTTGCGCAACGGTTTCAGTGGCACTGAAGTTTTCATGAGTCGAGGCGAGAAACTCGGATTTTTTGAAGCCAATTTTCGGGTTGTGATCGGCAAGCGCATGAAGCTGCGGAATGTGATGATTAGCGAACTCCAGCGCACTCGCAGGTCGCGCTTGTTAGATCGATTTAAATCTCTCAAGGGAGATTGGTATGATGAAACGCAAATCAACCAACGACTGCGCAGTTTTTTAGCCACCGGCGCATTTAGTTCTACTAAGGTCACAACTCAGGAAGTAGAGGATGGTGTGTTAGATGCCACGCTGCACTTCGAAGAAACCGCCGCGAAGGAAATAAGTCTAGCTGCGGGCGTGGGCTCATATCAGGGATTCATCACTCGTGCCTACTACACAGACCGTAATTTCATGGGCTATCTGCTAGGTTTGCACGCTGGATTTGAGCTTGGCTCTCGAGGATTGTTAGGTGAAGTTGGCCTAACAGATCCGTGGTTTTTAAACTATGATCTATCAGCCTCTGCGAGGGCGTTCACTTTATTTTATCTACGTGATGGATACCAAGCACTCGAAGCAGGATTCGATGCGAAGCTGGGTTGGTCATGGAATGAACACCACCAATTTGAATTATTAGCTGGGTATTCAATCGTCGATGCATCAGCAGATGGCATTCCTCCGGAACTGATTGGTGAGAATCAGTATTTGAATCCTAAAATCCGATTGACTCATGCCATTGACTACCGAGACAGCAAGGTCTTGCCGAAGTCTGGTTGGCACATCGAAAATGCCTTAGAACTGGGTGCCGCGATGGGTGAGATATCTGCTGGGTATTTGAAAGCTAATTTCAAAGGAGGCTGGTATCATGAGTTAAATAAGCAAAGTCGAATCGGAATCGGAGGCGAATTCGCGGCGCTGGTTCCCACGGGAGATGCGGAAGTGTTCCCGATTGATTTACGGCTTTTCAATGGCGGACCGCGCAGCGTGAGGAGTTTTCCCGAACGTGAGTTAGGACCTTTAAGTGATGAAGATTACCCGCTTGGTGGGCAAGCGATGTGGAATATGAATTTCGAATACATACGCAATGTCGCCGGGCCACTTGCGGCAGTTGCCTTTATCGATGCAGGATCACTCGCTGGAAGTTGGGATACGATAGGCGAATCAGAACTTGAAATGGCCGCAGGACTCGGCCTGAGGCTCGACTTGCCAATCGGTCCCGTCCGCTTGGAGTATGGAGTTAATCTGACCCGCGATGATGGCGAGCCTAGTGGCACCCTACACTTCGCGATCGGCTTTGCTTACTAACAGAGAAAACGGGACAGACCATCCGATGGCTTGGTTTCTAGGGACCCATTCGGTGCTTGATCACGATCACACTGCTCCCCATCAGGCTCATCATTTCCGGGAGAAGTGGTAGGCATTTTTTGCAGAAAATTAAAAAAATAGAGCTTGACAATACTGATTTGTGTGAATGCACTGCATTTAGTAATGTTACCATTACTAAACCGAAAACCAATATTCAGCGCACACAAACTCCCAACCATTTTGCTTGGGCAAATGTTGTTAGCATTAAGCATCAGTCCTACATATGCAGCCATTAGCTATACGATCACTTCCGCATCTTCGGGTGTCGGCACATATTCTGGCGACATTCTCGATGGCGCTACCCCTGTCGGAACATGGACGAGCACTATCTCGGGTCAAACGTATAGCGACCCATTGACAGGGTCGGGCGGGACTATTGCTCTTCTCAGTAACTCTGCAATCAGTGCTGCGTTAGCCACTGCTAATTCCGCTCCGGGATCCCCTGGGATTGGCATACGGATGCAGCTATTTTTAGGTGGCCTTACCCCAGGCGTTTTAACATTTAATCTCCAATTTTCGGCCACAGTCACTAACCCTGGCTACATCTTAA
>RDZR01000041.1 GCA_004294095.1 Verrucomicrobiota bacterium | reverse complement strand
TCTCTGTTAGGCTTTTCTGATAAAATCCAGCCAACAAGCGCAGCGAAACAATCATGAAAAAAACGAGGATCGCGCGTCCGGAATACGTCAGTTCAGATTCACTCAGCACCGCGCGCGAGTTTGATTTACCCAACCGCGAAAAAGGCTCGCCTCGTTTGCTGATTGGCCGCCGGGAATGGATTTCTTTACCGGCACTTGGCGTATCGTTGATCAATGCAAAAACCGATAGCGGGGCACTAAGCTCTAGCCTACACGCTGAAAAAATTGTGTTAAATCATAACAGCTCGCAAGTCACCTTCATCACCCGCGATCATTTCCAAAATCCGATCGAGTGCAGCTCGCCTGTCGTCCGCTCCGCCCGCGTGCGCAGCTCCACTGGCCATGGGCAACCACGCATTTTCATCCGCACCATGGCGAAATTGGCAGGTGGCTTTGAATGGGAAATTCTCCTCAGTCTTGCCAACCGCTCGGTCATGCATTGCCCGATGCTGTTAGGAAGACGCGCCATGGCTGGCCTTTTTATCATCGATCCTCAATCGTCTAATTTGTTAGGAAATCGTCGGAGTTTTGATTGATTCTGGCTTCGCAAAAAAGTGCCAAAGGAATCCCAAAACGACGAGATAACCGAGCAACTCTGCTGCCTTCCATGGATAATCAAGCATCGCATCAGAGCCGTGGCATCCGCAACGAATATCTAACTGATGGAACCATGCCCAGCCGACCGCGCCGCTGAAAAGAACGACCAATGAGGCAATCCACAAAATCGCCCCGCGCCGCCACACGCCTGCCATCAAGCATAGCCCACCTGCAATTTCCGCCCACGGCAGCGTGTAGGCGAGCACCGCATCGAGAGGTGCTTTGAGCAGCCGGTAATTTGCGATTTCCGTGGTAAAACGATCCAGCCCCGCGACCCAAATTTTAGCCCCACCGCTGTAAACAAACCAAGCACCCAAGGCGACGGCGCAGGCAACTGCCACGATGTTAGAAATCGATGGTTTCGGCTCGTTGATTACTGGAGGCGAAGCCATATTTTTCTGTTAGACTGGCTGCAAAAATTTCCGCTGAGCAACCGCTTCCGGATTTTGTGGTAATTCCTCGTTCGCAGCGTCGGTATCGCTCAGCAACTCATCGCGGAACTTGGCGATGATTGCCTCCACCGGCCAAGAAGATGCCTCGCCAAAAGCACAAATCGTGCGCCCATCGATCTGATACGCGACGCTCTCAAGCGTCTCGATATCCTTCGGCGATGCAGTGCCAGCTACCAACCGATCTGATATTTTTTTCATCCATGTGGACCCCTCGCGGCACGGCGTGCATTGGCCGCATGATTCGTGAGCGTAAAATGCGTTGATGTTATTCAGCACCCACGAAATTTTGCGAGTATCATCTAACACAATCACACCACCAGACCCAGCCATCGAGCCACATGCAGCGAGCGAATCAAAATCCATTGGAATGTCCCAAAATGCCAGATCACGGGTGCTGCCATCTGGATTTTTCAGCTTAAAAACTTCCTCGCATTTGAGAATTTTCGATGACGATCCGCCCGGAATCACGGCCTTGAATTCGCGCCCGTCTTTCGGCCCACCACAGACATCATAGAGCAACTCGCGCATGGTGAGTTTGCCCACTTCAACTTCAAAGTAGCCCGGATTTTTCACATCGCCCGAGACGCACAGGATGCGCGTGCCAGTATTGCGCGCGACTCCCAGCTTGGCATATTCATCGCCGCCCATTTGTAAAATATGCTTCACGTGGCAAAGTGATTCCACGTTATTGACGATCGTCGGGCACAAATACAAACCAAGCGCGGCCGGGAAATACGGCGGCTTGATTCGCGGATACGGACGCTTGCCTTCCAACGATTCGATCAAGCCAGTTTCCTCACCACAAATGTAGGCACCTGCGCCGCGATGCACATAAATTTCCAAATCAAAGCCGCTGCCTAATATGTTAGATCCGACGAAATTGCGCTCACGAGCCTGCTCGATCGCGCGCTCAACGATTTGCGCCGCTTCGGGAAATTCCTCACGAATATAAATGTAAGCCGTATGCGCGCCGACCGCAAAAGCAGAGATCACCATTCCCTCAATCAACTGGTGCGGATCTTGATGTAAAATGTAACGATCCTTAAACGTGCCCGGCTCGGACTCGTCCGCATTGCAAATTAGATAGACTGGCTTGGTATTATTCGGCGGAATAAATGTCCACTTCATCCCGGTGGGAAAGCCAGCTCCGCCGCGGCCGCGCAGGCCGGATTTTTTGACTTCCTCAGTGATGTCTTTCGGCACCATCGCCATCGCTTTTTTCAACTGATCATAGCCGCCGTCTTGCAGATAACATTCGATGGATGGATTCCACCCAATACGATCGACGTTTTTGAAAATGAGGCGATACTCTCTTGGATGAGGCGGTTTGGAATAACTGATCATACGCTGCGTCTGCCACATCATGGCGCGGAATCCTCATCATGCAAAAGCCAAAATTCAGGTTTTTGCAGCAAACACATTGAGCCAAACAGAACGGCACTGTCTCAACGCGTAAGCTTTCCGAGGCACACATCAAAGTGGCGGCGGATTTCAACCGCTGTGTAGCGCGCGGCGATGTTGACTTGTCGCGTTGTCATCCTTTCTTTGCGCGGCATGGCGGAGAAGGTGGGATTTGAACCCACGGTGAGTATTACCCCACGTCCGATTTCGAATCGGGTGCCTTAGACCACTCAGCCACCTCTCCTTGAAGCGGGAGGAAATTGAAATAGCAGAGAGGCGTTGTAAAGTGCCGAGTCTGAAAAATTAGAGCTGGAGGAAATTTGCTAACAATTTTTTCCCCTCTTGGGTGAGAATCGATTCGGGATGGAATTGCACTCCGTGAACAGGAAATTCCTTATGTTGGAGGCCCATGATTTCTTGTTCCTCGGTCCATGCGGTGATTTCCAAACAATCCGGCAAAGTTTCGCGCTTGACGATGAGCGAGTGGTAACGAGTCGCCTCAAATGGCGATGGCATCTCGGCGAAAACGCTTTTCCCGGTGTGGTGGATGGGCGAAGTTTTTCCATGCATCAGGCGATCCGCGCGGACGACATCGCCGCCATAAACTTGGCCGATCGATTGGTGGCCTAGGCAGACTCCTAAAATCGGCAAACGAGCCCCAAAATGACGAATGAGATCGAGTGAAATGCCAGCCTCATTCGGCGTGCAAGGGCCCGGAGAAATGCAAATGCGCTCTGGCATCAAACGCTCGATCTCTTGCAAAGTGATGGCATCATTGCGGAAAATTTTCATCTCTGCTCCCAACTCGCCAAAGTATTGCACGAGATTGTAAGTAAACGAATCGTAGTTATCGATGATCAGTAACATGGCAAGGGATCAGGATGTTAGAGACGCATTTTCCAAGGTATTGGCGAGGGCAATGGCGCGCAGCATCGCTTGTGCTTTATTGAGCGTCTCTTGATACTCATACGTTGGCACGGAATCGGCGACGACGCCTCCGCCCGCTTGAATATATGCTTGGCCATCCTTGAGCAGGCATGTGCGCAAGGTAATGCAAGAATCGTGAGAGCCATCAAAGCCGAAATACCCGACTGCACCGGCATAGGCGCAGCGTTTATTTTTTTCGAGAGAATTGATGATTTGCATGGCTCTGATTTTAGGCGCGCCGCTCACGGTGCCAGCGGGGAATGTGGCCCGCAAAACGTCATACGCATTGTGCGCTGGATCGAGCTGACCGCTGACGTTGGAAACAATGTGCATGACGTGGCTGTATCGCTCGATGATCATGAAATCATCCACTTGCACATGGCCGTGACGTGCAATGCGCCCGACGTCATTACGCGCGAGATCTACCAACATCAAGTGCTCCGCACGCTCCTTGGGATCGGCTAACAGATCGGCGGCGAGGGCATCATCTTCCTCTTGAGTTTTTCCGCGCCAGCGGGTGCCAGCGATCGGACGAATATCGATTCGCCCAGCGATCGAGCGGACGTGGACTTCCGGTGAGCTGCCCACCAAAGCAAAGCCATCGCACTCGAGAATAAACATGTAGGGAGATGGATTGACCAAGCGAAGCGCGCGGTAGAGATCAATCGCGGGCTGCGTGAAAGGTGTCTGCAAGCGCTGGCTGGGCACGAATTGAAAAATATCCCCAGCGGCGATAAATTCTTTGCCCGCCATCACCATCGCCTCATATTCAGCTTGCGAGGTATTGCTTGTGGCTTGGACTTCGGCCAGCTTCTGCATGCCGTTGAGAGCTGGCACGTGCAATGGTCTATCTAACAAATCGACCATTTTTTCGATCTGCGCGCAAGCATCCGCGTAGGCCTGCTGTGGCGAGCCTGAGTCTAACAAAATCGCATTGGCAATGATCCACAGACGACGCAAGCGGTGATCGAAAACGAGCAAAGTATCCGCGAGCATAAAAAATGCGTCTGGAACGCCTAACACATCTGGCGGCGGAGCACCCAGCGATGGCTCAAACTGACTCACCGCATCGTAGGCGAGATAGCCGACCATCCCGCCGTAAAATTGTGGAATTTCGCCATGATGCACGGGCGTGAATGCCGCCATTTCATGTTCCAACGCAGCGAGCACATCGCCCTCAGCCGTGAAACTGCGCGTGGTGCCGTCTTGCTGGATCGTCACCTGATGGCCATGGGCGGAAAAAACCATGCGCGGATGGCTGCCCACAATCGACCAACGTCCAGCTTTTTCCGTGCTCTCAGCACTTTCTAACAAAAAAGAATGGCGTTCATCACGAATTTTCAAATAGGCAGAGAGGGGTGTCTCAAAATCCGCAGCAAGCTGGGTGAAAACTGGGACGACATTCCCCCGCTCTGCCAGCGCGATAAACGAAGGTAAGGAAGGCTCTATAGGAATGGCACTCACAGGCGGGCAGCATGGTCATTCTGAGACTTAGGGCAAGCCCCGAGCCAACTTTTTTCCCAACCTTATGCACGATCGATGGCTATGGCACCCGGACTCGATAGAACCTACGCGGGCCAGGTGCGCCCGTCGGATCTGATAGCACAGTGGAGATGCCGATGGCGACGATCGATGAGCCAACCGTCGTCCATGAGCCAGGCTCAAGTGTGGTGCTGGTTTCTAACCGATAGGTTTTTCCAATCACGGATGCAAATGTGAGATTCACTTGGTTGCCAAAAATGCTGATGTCGCTGACAGAAAGCACCGAAGTGGGATTCGACATGTCCGTTCCAGCGACGGCTTCTGCGCCGTTCGTCTGGCCATCGCCATCGGCATCGAGCGCTGGATCCAATAGTTGAACTGGCGAGGAGGATGGGCCGAATGGACCTTGCACACCCGCGGCGTTGATTTGGGCCACGCGCGCAAACACCGTGGTGCCAAATGGCAAACTAATGCTGCGGCTGTTAGGTGACACCACTTCGTCTAACAGATCATTTGCATTCGCAGAAGTGCCCATTTGAATGCGGAACCCGGAGACTCCACCCTCAGGATCGTTGGCCGCCGTCCACTGGAAGGTGACAGAGGAGCTAGCCACTTTTCCAAATACAGCCCCCAAAGCAGTCGGCGCGGCAACCGCTGGTGGTGGAGTCACGTCATAGAGTTTAAGAAATTGCACTTCATAAGGTGCGCTCGACCATCCTGCGGGAGTTACAGGAAGAGAGTTGAGAGCGACGAAAGATCCGTTAGAAATCAAATTCCCACCCTCGATGCCATTGGCAGGGCCTGGGTCTGTATCTGGCCACAGCCAAACATTGCGCCGGTTAGAATCCAACTTCGTGAACGCGCCGATATTTTTCACGTTATAAACGCGGCCTGGCTTGATGCCGTAACGGTTCGAGCCATTGACTTCCGAGCTGAGATCAAATGTATCAGACGGGCCCTGCTCGGTGCGTAGATTGACAAAGCAAAAAACCACATCGGATAGATTGGGAGAAGCATTGGCTTGCTCATATTTGGCGACTGCCCAAATTTCATTTTTCGGCAAGCCATCGGCTTTGCGATTCAGGTAGAATCGATTGCTCGAGCGCAGTGCTGGACTGAAGCGGCGGGCTTGGCCGGAACCTGCAAAAGCATCCCAGAGAAATTCTTCCCCAAACGGACTGCCAGCGCCGCCTTGTGCAACAGGCATCCGCTTGAGCCAGCCGGGCACCATCGAATTGAACTTTTTAAAATGTGCAACTTGCTTACCGAAGTTTGTCTCGTAAAAGCTGAACCCGCTGAGTCTGGAAACGCCCAACTCTTGGCCCATGAAAATCATCGGCGCGCCATCAATGGTCGTCGTTACGTTGTAACGCATCAGTGCATGCCAGATGTTCGAGTAATTTTCTTCATCATGTGATGTGTTATTGAGCAAGACCAATCCTTGGCCATAGGCATTGCGCCGATTCTCGAAGATCGCGCGATAATCCGGGGAGTTTCCTGCTGAAAGAAGTGGGAAGACGATGTTTTCATTGAGGACATCGAAGTGGCGATTTGAGCGATACGTCACCGCGCCGCCGTCGAGTGATTCTGCCATCATGACGAAGTTCCACTTCTTCGAGCGAGCCACGTTGATCATGTATTCCCATGCTTGTGGAGGGAGCCCTTGGCCGAAGTCGCAGCGCAGGCCATCGATCCCGCGGCGGTCCCACGCGTAGCGCTGAGCGAGCGTGAGTCCGGCCTCGGTGGCGCTGTTGCGGTTTTGCCCGGCAGGGCGGGTTTTTTCTAACCAATGCGTGGCATAGGCCGCGAAATATTTCCACACCTGCTGCGTGATGTTGCGCGGGATCGTATTGCCTGCTCCCTGATAGAAATCGACAGAAGTCCAATTGACATTTTCAGGATTATTGGCCGTTCCTTGGCCCGGTGCAGCGTAGTAAAAGCGATCGCGCTCGTTGCCGAAATTCGAGTTATCCGATGGGTTTTGATTCACGAGCGAGTCGTAACGTCCAAAGTAAACGTCCCTTACATCATTCCATTTACCGAAGTCGCCACGGTCTGGAGCGACGGCTGGTCCTTGGCCCATGCCGGTCCCAGCACGCTGCGCATAGTCCCCAGAGCGACTGAAAAATCGCAACTCATAGTTACGGATTTCTTGAGTCTCAGAAAGCGGATCGCCAAAGCGCTCAAACAAATCCTTACGCGGCCCAAACTCGACATCGAAGCCGGTGTGATTAAATGGCGCGTCTAACATAATCGCAACCTCCTTCACGTCCGATGCTCCGACGAATGCTTGAAACGACTCCATGCCTTTTTGCCGAGCCAACGCACCATTGATTCCGCCCGGCTCTGTATTGGTGAAATTGGCACTCATCCACGGATTGACTTCAAAGAAATTTTTCACCGCATAGGGGCTGCCCGGATTGTATGGACTGCCGGTGGCGGGATCGATTTCGCGGCCATCGACGGCGGTCGCATGAATCGGTTGGAACCAAAGCCAATTCACGCCAAGGCCCGTGATGTAATCGAGATTAAAGCCGCGGCCATCGATCGTGCGCGGAGCATTGGGAGCATCAAATAAATCTTCAAATGTGCTGCGGAAAATTGTCCCGCCAATGCCATTGGCATTCGAGCTTTTTGCCTCAATCGTCAACGTATTGATTTCATAAACGGTAATGTCCCGCGCGTCAGTTGGCGAAACGGTGATGGCGTGATCACGGCGATTTGCGAGATCATTGGTAAACCAGCGCCAGTTTGGATCGCCCGCCACTTTCCAGCGAGCGGTGGCTCGGTAAGCGCCGGTTTTTGCGGCTGGTAAATTGATCGAGTAATTCCCAGCACTCACCTGATTCATTGCATATTTCCGATAGTAAAAACCGGTCGTCGAGCCGATGATAGATTCGAGCTGATTGAATTCCATGCCGTCGTGGAGCCCATTGCCATTTTGGTCCACTTCCGCATGCTCGCGCTGGTCCAAATTCGTCACCAGCTCGACTTCGGTGGCCGCTTGGCCGGGTGTGAAGTTGAACGTGATTGGAATGCTATTTCCGGCAATTTCATCGATGAACAATTTCGTCGTCGTGTAGTTTCCATTCAGGGTGCCATTGCCTGCTGAAGTGATCGTGAAAACCGGCTCGCCAACGACTCCATGGTTGAAGCTGAAAATCTGGTTATTCGTGCCAGCTTGGTAGTCTGCAAATTTTTCCTCACTATTATCCGTATGCCAAAAACCGATTCGATAGCGGATGGTCGTGCCAAGTGGCAATCCATCTAACAGATCCGGCACGGAGGCACTCCACCACATCGGAGCACCTGCCACGCTTTGCCCGCCTTGGTTGTTATTTTCTGGGTGAGAAAAAGTAAACGATGCCGCGGCGGTCGTTCCTGAAGCAACTCCTAGACTTCCAGTAGGTGCGCTACCATCGGTGGTGTAATAAACAGAACCTCGATTGACCCATGCGCTCGATGGCACGTTTGGATCACTGATGTAGCCAACTTTTGCCCAGAAATCCACCGTATCGCCATTGGTCACGCGGTTGTTAGCGTGAAAAACCCAGGCTGGACGATTTCTTACCGTGAATGGATTGGCTTGAGCCGTGGCGAGATTGGCGGTGACGAGTGAGCCGGATTGATCGCCGCCACCATAAACGTATGCATTGTCGGCTGGGCCAGGATTAAAGGTCAGCAGCATGTAATACTGGATCACCCGATTGGCAGTGACGTTGGCCAAATTCAAATTTGCATGCCAGAATTGATCATTCGCTTGATTTTGATGGAACGCAAAAGGAGCAGAATTCCAGGACACTTGATCCACGGATTTATAGAACAACGTGCCGCCATTTTGATCAGCCGTGCCAAAGCTGTTAGCGAACTTTTGCAAACCTGAAAAAATCTTCAGCGTCCCCGTGTTAGAAAATTCCACTCGGTGGTTACGCATCGTGGGTGTCGTGCCGCCATTGCCGGAAACGATTTGTAAATCGGGGATATGCCAAGCGTTTGGTAAATCCGCTAACAACCGATTTGAAGAGCCCAACAAGGCAAACAAAGTTAGCAAGGATAAGAAAGATCGTGTATTCATCGTTCGTTTATGGTTCAGAGTTTGCCCGCACCGTCATGCGGTAAAATTTGCGAGGATTATTCGTGCTATCATCAAACTGAAATAGCCCTGAGAGCGCATTTTTTGGAGTCGCAAGCGGACTACCGATCCGCACCCAATTTTGCAATGTTTCGCTCGTTTCTAACTGATAGATACGATTGGCAATCGTTGGGTATGACAATCGAAATCCAGTCGGAATTCTATCAATTTTGAGGGAAGAAAGCTGTGCGAGATCGCTCGATCTTGGATTCATTCCTAACAACCATTCTGCCCCGTTAGAAAAACCATCTGAATCAGGATCTCCATTTGGGCCATTCACGATGTTGATCGAGCCATCGTCATTGGTTGCAAGTGAATGAAGCGTTTCCCAATCATCAGGCAAGCCGTCTTGATCCGCATCGTTATTTTCAGAAACCAATTCCAGATCAAATACGAAACTTGGACCGCTGCCGAACAGCTCGACTTGCTCGGTGTATGCTTGGTTACGCCGTGGCAACGCATCGGAATCAAACAGCGGCACCGCAGCTGGCGCATCATCGATGGCCGCATCTTGGATGATGCTGCCAGATAATCCCGGCCCGCTGGTGTGAATAGATGCCCTCACTGAAATTTCATTTTTCTGATAGAAAATTGTTTTCGCCCCCGCAGCCGTTGGCGGACTGAAAAGATGGCGTTGGCCACTACTCACTAACTTTTCCAAATGCGGAGAGAGCCCGAAGCGCACGCTCAGCTGATTGACTCCACCACTCAGCGCATACTGAGCCCGCAAGCGAGTGGACATGTTAGAGAGAGAAATGGTTTTGCTGATATTGCCATTCGCCGAGGTGAAGGTCCACGCGTTAGTTCCTGAAGGAGTGACGGTGTAGATGCCATTCACCGAAGATTGATTCACACCGTGGGCAAACCAATCTTTGAATCCAGATGTTCTTTTCGCCCCCGTATTTCCAAGTCCGTCATGATTGATCGTGCCTTCCGATTCATTGGCACCATCTGCTTGAGCAAGGAAATTTCCGCTGAGCTGATAGACGGATCCATTCTCCGGATCACGCGCCCACGAGGCGGTCATGCGTCCTCCAATCGCCTCAAACAACGCCATCACCCGATCGTTGCGCAAAAGATACTCCTGCTCGCCGTCGAGATCCACATCCAGCGCGAGAGCCTCCACCACCGCCGGCGGATTCTCAGCCCATGCCTGGACTTGCTGATAGATTGCCGCATGGCGGATTTGTGATTGGTGGCGGGTGGACAACAATGCCAGTGACTGCGAAGTGGTATCTGGATTGATATAAACTCCAGTGCTGTATTTCGTGAGATCACTATCCGATTGCTCGTGAAATGCGGTCAGCAAGACCGATGTGTGCGCCGTCGCACGAGCCAAATTCCGCGGAGAGCGGGTGCCGTAGCTACCATTCAATGCCGCCACAGAATCAAAAACGAGATCGGCTAATTTGCCATCATTAGCCGCTTGGTGGCCGAAAGTGCGCGCCGCGGGCAGCAGAACTCCGGCACGAATCTCAAAACGCTTGTTAGAGAGTCCCTCTTCCCGTCCTGCTTGGCCGAAATACCAATGATCGTAGTTTTCCTGCGTCGCATGATCGATCCAATCTTGGCTGACTATGCTCAGTGCAGGACTGCCGCGATCGACCACCGACCATGCGTCGCCTAACAAATCACGATTGGTATCCACCTGACCGGCGACGATCTGATCCGCAGTGACTAACTGAATCCACGGACGATTTGCAGCCCAGCGCAAATTTCGATCATAAGTCGTTGCGAATGGGTTGTTAGAAAATTCTTCCCACCAATTTTGAATCACCACCACCTGTTGCTGGTTATCGCTGCGGGCCTTGCGCAAAAACAAATTGCGCCATGGCATCGGGAATCCGGAATCCAAATTCTGGCTGCGATAGCTGCTCGCTTGATCGTTGATCACGAAACAATTCACCCCGTGGTAACGATTGATGCGGTAGCCATCATCGGAGAGCGCAGCGTCGCGCCCTTGCCATTTGAAAAGATGCCTCATCTGATCAATGAATGTGTGGCTGTATCCCATGCCTGAGATGCGCTGGAATGTTAGCCCGTCGGCAACTCGTTCTGGATTCCAAAAAACCGATGCCGATGGCGCGTAGCCTAACAGATCATTCATGGTATCGACTGCTAGATTGCGATTATCTAAGTTAAATGCTGGATCGAAGTAACGCACCATGTGGTCACTGAAAGTCGTCCCTAACAGATTGATGCGCCCCGCACGCATCTCATCACCCAGCCGTTGCATAAACGACGGACCATCGCGCCACGGGCGATTCACCGAAGGATCAACTGCGGCCCACTGCATCGCGGAAGCGAGTGGGGGGGTGAGATGAAGCGTGAGCGGTCGGGCAAATGCTTGGTGCGCATCAATCGCACGATGATAGCCGGTGGAAAATCCGGAGTTGATCAATCGCTGTGTCTCAGCAGCAGGCAAAATCGGCTGATGGCCGTGGGTTAGCATGATCATTTTCGCAGATTTTCTCTGGTCTGGATAAAGTCCTGCGCCATCGACACTCAAATAACTACTAAGCACACCGTTGTTCGCGATGTTGGCTTGGTTGCTAAAATAATCTTCTGATAGAAAGTCATCCGTAATCGTATCACGCAAATCATTTCGGCCGCCGATATCCCCCAATCCTGGGCCATTGGCACCCGTGTTGTTGGTTCCATCACGAGTCGTGAAAACCTGGAAATTCAGGCGGCTGGTGCCATTCCAACCAGCATCTAACAATGCCTGGCGCTTGATCGAAAACTCAGCTGCATCCAACTCGTGATTGAAGTAGGATGCACCAAAACCGTTAGAAGAATTTTGATCCCGAACAACCACACCATTTGGGCCCGTGAGTGCTTGATTCGCGGAATTTGAGTTTACCGTTGGATTCGTATCCACAAAAACACGCCCTTGATTGGTCTGATAACAAGCGACGATCGCCTCCCAACGCATCGCCGTCCGGATATCCACATCCTCGGGCAATGCCGCCTCTCCAGCGAGCGGATTGCCCGTATCGACCACCACGTAAATATCGAGATTTCCCTGCTCCGCCTGAGCGCGCAAATCATGAAGATCCACCCGGAAATAATAGTAACCATCCGCACCGCCATCGCGAGCGTAGAAGGCGACTAAATCGCGCGATGAATCAAATCCATCAAACGCGAGAAACGTATCGCCGCCTTGGTTGTTAGATCCGCTTCCCTCAGATTCATCAAAGGAAACTAGATCCTCCCTCGTCCAATCCGTGAACGCTTGCTCGTTGATGGCTTGGCCAAGCGTGATGTTGTCCTTGGGCCCAATGACAATCGAATTGGCGGATGGAGGATTTACTGTATCAGCCACTTTCGGTTTGGTGCCATTGGTAAATTCTTGAAGATTGGTAAATCCATCGCCGTCAGGATCCCCACCAGAGCCTTCGGCGAGAAGGCCGAGGCCACCGGTCCGCAAATTCACAGCCGCGCTCACGAGTGGGTCCAAGCCGTGAGTGATTTCCCACTGATCCGGCAAACCATCGCCATCGGTATCTGGATTGAGCGGATCCGTTTCCGCCCACAGCAAGCGCGGGTAACCATTGACAGGAAACGCTGCCGCCAAGGCCGTGCGGTTAATCGCTCGCGAGCGTTGATTGGCAAGATTGCTGCCGATCAGATAAGATGCGTTTGCTGGCAGACTGATGTCAAAATTCACTGGAGCGGCCATTGCGGAAGTGACCAGTTGCATGTCCACTCTGCCATTACCATTGGCATCTTCAGCGCCATCGGGTGCGCCATCCGCATCGGTGTCTGGATTGTTAGGATCTGTTTCCAAAAGCAATCCGTTGCTCGGTATGGAAGAACGCTCGACCCGCGAGGTATTATAAACAGTCGTCGGCGAGGCAATGATGGATTGCGCAACGCCACTTCCATCTAACAGAGCAATGTCCACCCGACCGTTGCGATTGGCATCTTCCGCTCTATCTAACAGAAAATCATCATCGGTGTCCGGCTTGGTCGGATCTGTCATCGAGCCGCCAATTTGATCGGTGCGTCCGCGATTGAAATCATAGCGCGGGTGTGCGCTGCGATCTGTGGTGTTAAAAATGGGTGGATCGACATCGGCGATGAAGTTTTTAAATCCGTCACCATCCGTGTCGGTTGCGATGTTGGTATCGGCGATAAAATTAGAAGCGATGCCGACTTCGAGCCCATCGGGGACCAAATCATCATCAGAATCTGGAGCCACCGGATTGGTTCTGCCAGTGATGCGCCAGAAGTGGATTTCCCCATTGTTCCAAGTTTCCGAATTGGAGGTTGGTAAATCGAGACGGGTCGTTTCATCCGAGTCCGGAATCCCGTCATCATCGTCATCGGCATCCGTCGGATTTTCCGGAACAATCTGGCGCAAGACGATGGTAACCTCGCGTTCCATCGATGAAGAAACTGGCCCGCCAACGCTCAGAGCAGCATTGGCTAACAGACGATCCCGCCCAGGAACCAAGCCGGTCCAGCGGAATTGCCACGTCTTAGAATTTCCTGAAACTTGCACGCCTTGGGAAACGATCGTGCCCATCCCTTGCAATGACGTGAGAGTGACTTGCTCCGCCCGCAAGTCCGTATCCACGCGCACCGTCATCGCCCGATCATCCGGCGTTGGACTGGCGATCGCCGGCAGAACCACTTCGTAAGGCCGACCATCACTACCAACCGCCGGCGGCTGGGTGATCGATAAAAATGGCTTATTAGTTACCGCCGCGCGCACCACGCGGGAAGCATTGAGCGTGGTGCTTGCTCGCGTGTGCGAGATGCCGATGTGATGGAGAAAATCAGGATCGCCATTGTAAAGAGAGGGAATCGTAAAGGCCAGAGCGTGGTAATCCGGCGTCTCATTGCGAACGATTGCATAAAGATTTCTCGGCTGCGTCGTCGCATTGGCCGGAGTGCCACTCACCGAGCTGCCGATTTGCACTAAAAATTCATTGATCAATTGCGCGTCACTCACGCTCTCGCCCAGCGATTTTGAGAAATAGGCTTTTAGCACATAATCATCGCCCACCTGTTCGCCATCCGCTTGCGGAAAAGCGACGAATAGGCGCGTCGCCGGTCCTGCGGTGTTGACCGTGCGAGTCAGCGTCGTGTAGTGGCCTGCCGCATCACTCAATGTTTGCAGTGAGCTAGAGGAAACTTCCTTGAGCCGCACTTTGATCTGTGCCGTTCCAGCAGCAGGAATGTTCCGGAAGCTGAAGCGCCATTCTTTTGGAAAACTGCTAGAAACGAATGGATTCGGCTGCACCGGAGTGGCCTTCACCCATGATTCTGTTAGATTGTTATCCCAATTGCCATTTAGGTTCAAATCTTCATACGGCTCACTCGGCTGACGAGTGCCGTTGCGATTGGTATCAGTAAATGGCTCGAAGCCGAGGCCGTTGCCGTTCAGCACGCGAGTTTGCAAATCATCATTGCCAGTTTCACTATCTGTTAGATGAATCCAAACTTCATCCACCGTGCGGTCCGTTCTCACCACTGCTTCATAACTCTGCTGATTGAGCGTCTCGCTTGCGGATGGGAAAACAATCTCACCACCTGGCCGCAAGGTATCGTAATAAAACGTTTGCGTGAGAGTTTGATAAATGGGCGCTCCGTTCTGTGTGACGTTGAGATTGCCGATGCGCTTGATGAAGGCGCGCGCGCATCACGTGGAATCCTTCCTCCAGCCCCGTTTCTTTTTCTAACAGCCAGTCTCCATAATTGGCCGCTGCATTTTGAGTGCGTGCGAAATCATTGTGCGGAAAATACTCAACGGCGGCGGCATTCAAGCCACTGACCTCGAAGCGTGATGTCATCCGGCCAATTTTACTCACGGCGCTCGCATTGCCTGGAAACCAACTATTCGCATTTTCTCTAACAATTCCGATTTTGTATTTAATCACGCCATTGGCTGGCTTGGGGATGCTGGCCGTCGTCCACCAATCATTGGGCGATTCTTGATGGCTGTAATTCATTTCCACCACTTGAGTGCTGCCGATGCCCTCGCCGATCGCACCTTCAGGATTGCTGCCATCGGTCGTAAAATAACAGAACATGCGGTAACCCAAGCCGACGCTATTTGGCTTCGCCCAAAGCTGAATCGTGCTGGCATTTTCGCGGTATTGTTTGGCGGGAATGCCACCGGGCCAGCCACCCGGAGGAGTGCCATTCACTTGGTCCTCTGGATCGTGATAAATGAACGCCGCCACATCGCCACCTTCGTTATCAAATGAATTGGCGGCGGCAGGGCCATTGGCAATGGTGAAGCCAGCAGAGCCAATCGTTTTCTGATAGGTCTCTGCTCCAGCCGAGCCAAATTTATTGCGCAAAGTATCCTTGGCCGCGAATTTTTCGCCGAAAAAGCGACTCGATGCCGTCGCATTTTCATAACCTAAAAAAACATCCGTCGCGTTGCCCGGCGGATAATCACGCTTCGCCGCGTCGCTTCCTGTTAGATTCAAATCAATGCCGCCATTGAGCTTAAAAAGCACGTTCTCCGCAGAGCCATCCGCGCGCACCACAAACTTCAAGTTGCTGCCATTCGTCACTCGCGGGACTTGAATACTATATGCATAGTCGGTGGAATCTGCATCTGGCAAATTGTAAGGATTGAACGCCGGATCGCCATCCGGGCCGTCTTTGCGCTCCACGGCGAGCATGCCGACTGGCGTATTTCCATTCTGATAGATTTGAATCGCGCTGCCACCTGCATCTTTCCATGCGGGCGCTGGGTCCGGATTTTTCCACGAGAAAACAAAATACCCACCGCGCGGGACAAGCAATGAATTTGAAACAAGTCCCCTGCCCCCGCCCGCATCGCCCAAGGTGATGAAAAATGGCTGCATCGAATCACCGCCCGCCGCCGCACCCCGCGCATACTGATAGAGATACGCTCCCGGCGGAAAACTCGTGCTAAATGTCTGCCCAACACCGCTGGCAAAATTATCATTCAACATCATCAGAGCGACAGCTCCCGCAGCGTCATTTCCCGCATCTTGGCGGCGATCGATGCGCTCGTAAGCCACCAAATCTGGACTGCCGCCGAAGGCTCCCTTCTGCGTGCCGCGAGCGAAGTTCTGATGCATTTGCATCAAATTTGGCAAGCGCCCATCGCCGAATTGGCCGAGGAACGCGGTATTGGCATGCCGAGGAAATGCGCCGCCGCTCTGGCTTAATGTTTCTGCCTGATAATTTCCATCCGTATAAACCAAGGGCAAGCCAGCTCGCGTGAAATAAAATGCGTTCTGCAACTCACGCCGCGCGGCGAAATCGCTATCGTGACTCTGCGCATGCGTCACGGCGATGTCTGCGGAGAAACCGCCAGAGCCGGATTGATCGTAGCCTTGAAGACCCGAAGATGGATTTCCTAACAGATTGTTAAAATTGCTGCGCAGATCATTATCGACGAGCCGCATGCCGCGATCGATGTAGCCAGCATATCCGGGCGGCTGGCCAAGATGTTCGCCAAACATCATGGCATCGTTGCGCGATTTTTCCGTATCAAATACCGTATCGCGGTGATCATCCCAATCGCTAAAGCCACGGCTTAAATTGAACTGCGCTTGGGCTTGGCCGGTGTAGCCATAATTGTTAGAATTTTTCCCCACACCGCTTGCGCCAAAAAAGTCGTCCCGCACGTGCTTGACGGCATCGAGGCGCAGGCCATCGGCCTTCGTGCGATCCATTTTCCAACGCACCGAGCGGTGAAGGAAATCCTCGACAAGCTCCGAGTAGAAATCCGCATTGGCCGCGAGGAATGCCGGGGTGATTGAATTGGCCGCGCCAAAGCCGACGTATTGGCCATCGCCATTGGAGTGTTTTTGGCCGGCTGCCGTCGGCTTGTAACAATAATACTCCGGATTGAGCGGGTGGCGCAGAAAGCGAATTTTCCGGATGCGATCGCCCTCGTTGCGGCCAAAATTCAAGTTCCATTCACCGGGCTCTTGGGCGATATCGATCAGATCCGAAAGCCCAAGATTCATGACTTGCCACGCATCGCCCCAGCTCCGCGTATTGTCCCATTTCCGATAGAATCCATCTTCGGTGAGCCGGAGGTGAAAATCTTCTGGCACAAAACCAGGATAAGTCGAAATCGGCGTGGATTCATTAAAACCCGGAATATCGAACGCGTTGTGGTTCATGATATTGTCAAAATAAACGCGGATCCCAAAACGATGCGCGGCCCGAATCATTTGCTGCAGCTCTGCCTCCGTGCCGTAGCGAGTGGCGATGGTGCTGCGTTGATCCTTCGAGCCGAGATCGAAGCGGTCCCATAAATCATAGCCAACGGATAATCCGCCGCTCGCCTTCGTCGGCGGAGGTAGCCAGAGCGACTCGTAACCCGCTTCAGCCAATTCCGGCATTTTACGCTCAATTTCTTTCCACGTCGTATTGAAATATTGCAGCATTGCCTCTCCCCAAACAGGAGTAGCAGCCATGCTAGCCACGCAGACAACGAGCCGTAAAATAAAGTTCATGAATGGATTTTTTGCCGATTGGGAAATCAGCATGGGGTTTTGCGCCATACTTGGTATGGTCTTAACAAATGTCAGACAGAAATGGATGGTTTAAAGATTTAAGCCCCATTTTACTGAATCAAACGCCACTAAAAATGCATTGGTTTATGACCATTGCAACGTTATATCCACACCATGAGCAACGCAGCGAAGCCACCCAAAAAAGCCCGCGTGAACCTTCGCCATCCGGACGTGATGGAGCGCGTGACTGCGGAAATTGCCATCCACTACCATTCGGCAATCGTCGAAAAACTCCGCGATCAAGGTGGTAGAATGACGATCGAGAAAACCACGCTGCTGCTCGCGGAGCAATTTGGTTTTTGCTACGGCGTCGAGCGAGCAATCGATCTTGCCTACGCGTCGCGCAAAGTTTTTCCAAGTCAGCGGATTTTTTTGATCGGGGAAATTATTCATAATCCTGAGGTGAATGGAAAACTGAGCGATAAAGGCATCATTTCCCTGCCTTGGCGCGAAATCAGCAAAGATTACGATCAACTCAGCACCGATGATGTGGTCATCGTGCCTGCCTTCGGGGCACCAGTTGATTTCATGGAAAAACTGGAGCAACAAGGCTGCGCCATCGTCGATACCACCTGCGGCGATGTCATGAAAGTCTGGCGCCGTGTGCGTGGCTACGCCAAAGACGGCGTGACTTCCATCATCCACGGCAAAGCAGATCATGAAGAAACCCGCGCCACCGCATCGCGCGCCTTGGGCGATGATGGCAGCGGCCACTATCTGATTGTGCTCACGCTCGCCGATGTCGATTTCCTCTGTGAATTTATGCTGAAAGGCGGCGATTCTGCTGCCTTTCTCGAACGCTTCCGCGGCTCACATTCTGCGGGCTTTGATCCCAGCATCCACTTGCAGCGTTTAGGCATTGCCAATCAAACGACGATGCTCAAAAGCGAAACTGAGGAAATCCAACGCCGCCTGCGCAGCGCACTGCTCGAGCGCGATGGCGAGCATGCTGAGTTCCATATTTTTGATACCATCTGCGGCGCCACCCAAGAACGCCAAGACGCACTTTTTACCATGCTAAAACAGCCGATGGATCTGCTCCTCATCGTCGGCGGTTACAATAGCTCGAACACTGCCCACCTCGTGGAAATTGCCGAGCCTCACTTGCCGACTTTTTTCATCCGAGATGCTTCATGCATTCGTTCTTTGGAGGAAATTGTGCACTACGATCTCCACCAACAACAAGAGCGGACCAGTAATTACAGCGAGCTGTTTGATCCTCAGCGGGAAGTGACTATCGGCATCACCGCAGGTGCTTCATGCCCTAACAATTTAATCGAAGAAACGATCCAAAAAATGCTCGAACTACGAGGAACGCCGTGGATTGCCAGCACATAATTAAACATATTTCATGAACGCGGCATAAACCTCGGATGGAATATCTAACAGAGCGTAATCCTTCGATGAAACAAACAGCAAGGATTGCTTGCCTTTGCCTAACAGTTCATTCTCTGTGCCAAAAATCTGGTGCTCCAAGGTGCAAAATTTGCGGTTAAAATCACCGACTCGAATTTTCACCGTGATCGTATCAAACTCGCGCGCCTCTCGCACGAATTTATGCTCAAAAGAACGCGTCAAAATATAAAACTTGGTGGTCTTCAAATCAAAGTCCGGCATGGCTTTATTGAAAAACAATTCACGTGCCTTGCCGACATACAACGCATACATTCCGAAGTAAACGTTGCCCACCGAGTTGGTATCCGCGTAGCTCGCAATCGAAGAATAAACGAACCATTTATCCTCAAAATGCCCGCCCAACGCGTGGGCATCTTGTGGCGCGACGACTTCTGAGCCAGTTGCGACGGATACCGTTTTTGTAATCGCCTTAATCGCTGGAATTTCCTGCGCGGCGACGATGACTTCGCCAGCGCGCTCCGTGACCACCCGCAGCAAGTCCGCATTAAAAACCAACCAGACCACATACGCCAGCGGCAAGATGGATCCTAAAATCAGCAAGGGCGTGAGGGAATTTAAATATCCAATGGCAAAGACCACCAACGATAAACTCGCCATCGAAAGCATACGAATCTGCGGCAGGGATTGCTGCGCATTCGGAACGTAGCACCGCGCAATCGCCAAGCCCGCATAACCGACAAAAAACGACGCGTAAAAAACCATGAAATACTCCAAGTGAAGCTGCAGCACCACTGCTAAAAATGCGACCAAGCCGACGATGAAAAACGTTGGCACGGGCGAGCCTAACACCTGCTTCGGCACCAAGGCCAAAATCATGTTTTCACTCTTCTCCAGATTTTTTTCCAAAAACCATTTTAACGCGACGTAGCCACTATCGAGTGTGGTGAGCACACAAATTACCAAGAACGTAAAATAGGCCCACGGCACCCACGATGCCTGATCCATGTTAGGAGATGATAGATAGCGCGTGATCAGTTCGTGAGCGTATTGAAAGCCATCCGCCGATGGACGCATTTCCGGCAACACGCCGGTTTTGACCATCACCCAGTAGGCCAAGCATCCGTGAAACATGAGCATCAGGAAAAAAATCAACCCGCCTAACAGATAGCTGAACCGGATCGATGTCTTCTCGCGATGGATCTGAATCGCACGCTGCCAATGCTGCAAATCAAGCCATGGCCCGACTAACAGCCCCACCACCAACGGCACCGTAAAACCTAACAAGCTCGGCCCTTGCCAACTGCCCGCAACCGGCGATGCCCACGTCAATGATGCCGGCCAAAGCGGACGCAATCCTGCCAGAATCAAGGCCACACTTGCCGCCAACGTCGCCCCCAAAAGAGCATGGCTCATCTTGATTTTTCCAATCCCAAATTCCTCCCCAAATAAACATCCCGCCGCCAAAATCACAAACACCACCAACACCGCATAAATCCAAAACAGCGGGCCCGACGAAACTTCTAACAATGGCACCACCATGTATTTCGTCAGCGCAAAAACCGTCAGCGCCAAGGCGACGATCTGGTAGAGATAAAAAATCAAACGAAACGGCTTGGAAAATTGATCAAAAAACCTCGCCAACGATTCCGGTCCACCGCCGTGCCGCTTCGCCACGCGGTGAGTTATCGCGCCGAAGAGCATCAAGCCAAGTGCATTGGGCGCGGCAAAGAGCAGCAAGCCTTGCAGACCAAACATGAACGTCATCTGAACGCTGAAAAATAATCCCAGCCCCCACATCCAGGCCAACGCCACCGAATTTCCCCATAATAACGCATTGAGCCAACGAAAGTTCATCCGCCACCAAGCAATCTGCATTTAACCAAGTCCGCAAGCCCGATTCTCCTTCATCACGAAGGCAGTGCCAAAAACGCAATCGCGATTAGAGGATTCTGCTAATCAAGCGCGTGCCAACCTTTGATCCTGAAATATCCAGAAGGCCCGACCTTTTCGACTGGCACCGAAAAATAGTTCCAGCCCGATGATGTGTGCGAGGCGGGATTTTGCGGAGGGATGTAATCCACCCAATCTTTGAGGTTTGTCGATTTCTGGACTTGGTAATTCAGGCTCAGTGAAGCTGCATATTGAGGAGTGCGATAGGTCAGCGATTCTTGCAAACCAACTGCCAGTGGATTGATCGGAGCGGCATCGCTGAGAAGCGGATTGGTTCCATAAATCAATTCTGTCTGATTGTCGCGCCCATCTAGATCGGCATCCTGATCAGGCCCTGCGCGGTTGGGCTTAACATTGGCGGCGATCAGATGGTAAGTGATGGCACTGCGCTCATCGACGAGTGGGTTAAAAAGCAAAGTCGCATCATCGGAAGAATCAGTCATCAGGAAATCCGCATCTCCATCTCCATCAAAATCTGCAGGATATGAACGGAAATGGCGGGGGAAATGCACTCCACCTCTAAACTTGTAAATGGGAGAAACCGCAGGTCCACGAGTGGTTGGGCGCAAATATCCGCTGCGATCAACCCATTCAAGCTGCTGATCGCCATTAAAGTCCAAGAGCAAATCGGAAGGCATGATCCGAGATCCGAGAGATAGACTCACCCATGCTGCCGGGTTTCTCGATCCACCTCCCGGATTGCGCAGCCATCTGATACGCGGGATCAGATTTCCAAGCTCATCTGACATGTTCAATTCCTCGATGATGAGATCATTGCGGCCATCCAAATTCATGTCCGCGATGGCAACACGGCCGAGGAGAAGATTGCCTATAGAGTCGGATAATACACCGGCCGTATTGAGTTCTGCGATGCTGTCAATTCCTCCAAGTCCATCATTGAAAAGAATACCTGTAACATAAGCTGCTGGCGTGCCAGCAGCACTGCCGGGCGGAGGAGGAATAGTGCGATAGTTCAGCGCGAGGATGTCAGGAAAGCCATCGCCATCAATATCACCCACGACATTCACTG
Organism: Verrucomicrobiota bacterium; assembly: GCA_004294095.1. Classification (GTDB taxonomy): domain Bacteria; phylum Verrucomicrobiota; class Verrucomicrobiia; order Verrucomicrobiales; family Akkermansiaceae; genus Luteolibacter. The sequence continues at coordinate 29,586 of RDZR01000041.1, read as the reverse complement.
ACAGATAGATTGGGTTGCCGAGGGAATCAGTCGTATTGTTAATTTCTGCTATTAAACGAATTTCATGAGAAAACTCACCTCCAAGGTTTTCGCGCCAAGCACCGCTCCCCATTGCATCGAGATCTCCATCCTGATCCCAGTCGATAAGCTGGGTAACCCCATAAACCTCTGAGGCCATGAAATCGAATGATCCGGACGGCAGAATGGCCGACGAAAATCTTCCATTACCAAGGCCGAGAGCGACTCCCAACGCCTGGCTATAGTGAACAAATCGTTGGAGTGTGTAATCAACGACTAAATCAAGAATGGAATCCCCATTGAGATCCGCCGTGTGAATTCCTGAAATGCTAATTTCCGTGTTAGCAATCGATGGGGGCGTAATTTCACCGAGGCGGACAGGATTTGGAAATGCCCCATTCCCTGAATTTGGAGAAAACCAATAATCGCCGCTTGCGTCCGGCCCGTGGATCAAATCGATATCGCCATCTCTATCGAAGTCTTTGACTAAGGTTGTTACATAGCTAATAGGTTCCGGATGAATCCACTTAGCAGAACTCGATCCGCCAGCAGTGCCCCATGCCATCGCAAGACGGGGATAATCAGGGCCTCTGATGATAGGATATGAGGTATTAAATTTTAGTAATAAATCCAACCGGCCATCTTGATCAAAATCCTGCAATGCGATATAATCTCGATCAAGATATACCCCATTTTTTTGTCTTATTTCTTCGAGATGAATGATAGATCCAGAAATCATGTCCCAAGTTCCGAAGCGCAACCCATGCAACTCAAATTGCATATTACTCTCCTCAGCCAAATAAATGACCGCTGGTGCAGTTGGTCGCGGCTCAATGCTTACCAAGTCTACAAAACCACCTCCCGGGAAATCAAATTTTCTTGATTGCTCGGTTCCAAATAGAAAATTTCCTAAATTCAAACGCCACTTGATCACTTCATCTTTAAACCAATAGGCATCAGGCAAACCATCTCCGTTCAAATCTTTAAATTGAGGTTCAGCAGCCATGGAGTGTAAGCTGCGGACGACAGAAGAAAAAGTTCGGAGGCCCGTGCGCTCAATGACGTCCAATCTTTCTAAAAACAATAGGTCCAGATCGGCATCACCATCCAAATCGAGCACTAGCATTCGATCCGAATTAAAATTTCGATCCACCAGAAAGGACTGCGAAAGATAGCTCGCATCGGGCTGACGGTCCCATATACTAAATGCCCCTCGCCCATCTGGTCTCCCTATTCGTGCAAAAAATTCGGTGCGATGGTCGCCATCTAGCTCAACCGGATAAGTGAACGAGTCATTCTCCGAAAATAGTGATAACCGCTGACCAAAAGTGCCTAGTTTATCAAATCCCACAACCACCGAGCTTGACTGCCAACCGTGATTTTGAGAAGTAGTATTCGTGAAGGATAAATGATAGTCATTTGGACCATTTAATTTCACTAATGCGGCTTGTGAGTCAGAACTATGATTATCAAGCCATTCGCTCTCTGCATACATCGTAAAAACCGGAGTCGCGAACGAACGATTACCTAGATTTCGAATGATCGCACCACGTCCCGGATTCTGATCTGCGGAAGTGGTATAGACGATGTCTTTTTGGCCATCACCATCAATATCTAGGACCATTGGCTTTTCATCCTTTGGCAACATGACACCCTGAGAAACTTGCTTCAAGCGCGGCTGCGTTTGAGCGGAAGCGATCCAAGGGACCAATGAGATAAGCATTAAAATAGCGCGCATGAGATTGAGGTGCCGAAATGGATAAATCTGCTAGAGAGTCATGTTTGTATCAAGGCAGCGGAAAAAGATCAAGCTAAAGTCCAGTTGCCTTGCATGAATTTTCACCTAGCGAACAGTCGGAATCAGCACGAAGAGTCCGTGGGAAGCTTTGTAGGCATCTGAGATTTTCATGCGTTTGGCTTCATGGCCTGCGCCCCATGAATCTGAAAAGATGACTACGATTTTTAATAGTAAATTGAACCTTATGCAAGAGCTTCACCATGAAATAAACCGCGAGGATTTCTCCGACTATGGAGCGATGTTTGAGGCGTTTTCAGACAAGACCCAAGCTCATTTTAAAAAGAGAAATGCTGTTGATTCGGATCTTCAGCATCCATCGTAAATGGAGCATCTTCCAAGGAAATGCCACTTACGCAGGCGATGAACAATCGACGCAGCGAGCTTATGATCTCAGTGGTTTGCCGGGCTGAATCAGGTCGATAGCCTAATAGAACAGCCGCCATTCCGCCACGGATCCATAAGCAGCGCTCGGCGATCGTTTGCCCACTCGCCTCTGGCAACAATGCCAACAAAGCACGCTTAAGATGATGGTTCCAACGTTGCGAAATCATTTCTGCACGATCGGGCAGCTCCCCCTCTTGCGTCTGTAGCAAACGCCCAAAGAGCCGGAGCACACGAAACGCTTCCTTTTCCGACAAATGGTCCAACCATGAAAAACATGCAAACCATGCGTCGGCGGCAGAATTCACTGATTGATTTTTCTTCGCATTTTTTGATTCAAAAGCAGCGAGAAGAACATCTTGCGTGTCTAACATTTTACTAAATCGCTCACTGATCGCCGTGTCGATCAGTCCGTGACGGCTGCCAAAATGATAATGAACGGCAGCTAGATTGACTTCAGCACGCTGGATAATATCACGGATCGACATAGGCTCTAAGCCCTGCTCCACAATTAATTCTTCTGAAACGATGAGAATTTTTTGACGAGTATCTGAAGCCTTCGATTGAGTTTTACGCATGGAAGTGGGACCGAAAAATAGATGAAGTGAAAGAGCGAAATCTCTCGATAGATCGGCTTCATGCTTGGATCATGCATGACTCGATCCTCAAGATTATAAAATGAAAAAAACATGAATTTCGTCCACCGTAAAGCCTGGATTATGTTAGAAATACAGACTATTAAGCGAACCCAATCATGATCTTAGGCCCGTCTCTTCTTTACAAAGTTCCGAGTTGGATTAGGATGGTGCAGCATATCACCTACACCCTTTTTCATGCTTCGATTATCCAGGCCCGAAGACCCGGATCAAGACCTCATCATTCGCTCCCAACAAGGCGATACACGAGCTTTTGATGCCTTGATCTTGAAATATGGGGACAAGCTATATGGCCTTGTTTACAACATGACTTGCCACAAAGAGGATACGCACGACCTCTTGCAGGATATTTTTGCTCGTGCTTACCGCTCGCTCGATAAATTTCGCGGGCATGCAAGTTTTTATACATGGCTCTACCAAATCGCGGTGAATCAAACGCTGAATTTTCTTAAAAAACGAAAACGGCGCACCGGCATTAGTCTGAACGACCTTGATGCATCAGCTTGGTTGGAGCCTGCTTTAGTTGACAACGCGATAGAATCCAACCCCGAGCGCCAGTCACAACTCCATCATTTACAACGAAAATTGAACGAAGCGATGACGAAATTGTCAGAGCCTCACAGACTAGTGGTCACTCTTTTCGATATCCAAGGTATGTCTCATGCGGAGATCGCCAAGGTGCTCAGCACGTCTGAAGGCACCATCCGCTCGCGCCTGCACTATGCTCATTTGCAATTACAATCGACCCTGCAGGAAACATGGGAAGAAAGATTTTGAAAAATTAACTTGTAAGCAACATTTACAATCTACTAATTTATATTATTAAACGTTGTGAAACTACAAGAGAAAGCAATTCAAGACCTGTTAGCTCTTAAGCGCCACGAGTGCCAAAACGAAAGTTACTGGCAAGATTTCATACGCGAATTCCATCAACGCCAAAGACAGCAAGTCATACCGCAAACTGCAGTCGCGGGGTGGTGGCAATCAATTGCCTCGTGGTTTGAAGCTATTGGCCCATCGAAATGGGCATATGGTGCGGGACTCGCATACGCTGGACTGATGGTGGCATTTTTAGTCAGTCCGCGCGGAGTTGATCACGAACCTGCACCAGCAACGCCAATCCGCTACGAAGTCGTGCCGGAAGCTGAAATTGCCCCAGTGCTGGAGCCATTAATCCTCCCTAATCAGCAGCCCTCGGAGCCGTCCAGCGAGGACGAACACTCATTCTAAACACACTTGCAATGCTAAATTCTCTTTATCTCCCGCTGCAGGAATACAGCTCAGATGAAAACGAATTAGCCAAGCAAGATTGCCTTTGATTACACGATTTTGAAATGACCTCAAATATCATGACGATTGGCTGAAAAGAACAACCCTTGATTATTCGAGTTAGAAAATACTTAATCTCCAGCCACATTATCTGATTGACCATCAAAGCGTAGCAGTGAAAAGTTAGCTTGCTCGACATAATGTTATTCATAGAAAAATTACGCGATTCATAACCTTAATTAGCAACTCCGCCAATCCCCGATATGAGCACAAATCCCAGCATTTTCGATTCCTTTACAAATGCCAAAACCAACCCAGTAAAATCGCCATTTACCGTGGCGGACGAAGAGGCTCCAAGTCCATTTATCGCGGAAAAGCCACAGAACTCACCTTTCAAAGTGGTAGATGAAGCTTCAAATAAGCCAAATGCTAAAATTGATTCACCGTTCCAGATTGCTGAGCCGAGCGAAGGATTTGGATTAGAGCCACCTTTTCGCCCCATGACTAGCATGGGTGCTTCACCTTTTCAAGCAGCTCCCGCGCCCGTCCGCCAGTCACCGTTTGCTCCTGCACCGCCACATCCATCTCCATTTGAGGTAATGGCTGCTGCTGCGCCCGCCACATCACCATTTGCGCCAGCACCGCCGCAAAATTCTCCAGCACCTGCCGCGAGTTCAGCTCCATCCAGCTTTGGAAATTGGCCAGAACCAGTAGTGGTTCCTACTACATTTCAAAGCGCAGCAGCGTCCATCCCAGCACCCCACATTTATCCGCAAGAAAACAAGCAATCATACCCTGCCCCAAGTTACGAACAACCATCATCCATCGGCATTGATGAGGGACACTCGGATTCTTATTCGATCCGCCAGCTTGAGCTGCGCGCAATTTTCGGCGTGGATCGCGAGATGGATGCAGATGAAATTTTACAACGCAGCCGTTCACTTCCAGGCATGAAAAACATCGCCAGAGTCGGCCTGAGCGATATGGCAACCATTGAATCGCTCAAACAACTCCTGCCGAACCTTGGATTTGGCAGTGGTAATTTGCGGATCTACACTGGCTCCGTGCCGCTTGAATTTATCCGTGAAGGCAATGTGATGCTTGCCGTGCAGACTGATGGCGGATTCGCCCCAGGCGTGCGCGAAACGCTGATGATCGTCGCTCGCGAGTTGGCTAAAATGTCCTAAAAACGCGACGCTTAAACAATTCCCTTGCGCTTGAGAAATGGGATGAGCTCATCGACTCCGAAGTCGGCCAAAACGTCATCGTGCCAATCCATCGTCGGCGCTTTTCGTTGGCCGGAAAGTTGAACCATTTCCTCCATCGCTTCGGCATTGCCTGAAACCACGACCGTTTGCACCGCGATTTTTTTGCGATCGAGGTAATTCGAAACCTCAATGCACCAAGGACAGCCATTTTTCACATAAAGAATCGGAAGATTGCTCATCGCGTGCATGTTGTCATGAGCGGAGTGCTCGGGACAAGCAGATCTTCCATCAAAAAGTGGCGAGTTTTTCCATCGACGTATCATTCATCCTGCTCCATTGATCTGCCACGCCATGCGTCAAATTCTTGTCACTTCCGCTCTGCCCTATGCCAATGGCCACATTCACATCGGCCATTTAGTCGAATATTTGCAAACTGACATCTGGGTGAGATTTCAAAAACTGCGCGGGCATCGCTGCATTTACCTCTGCGCAGATGATACGCATGGCACGGCGATCACCCTGAGAGCCAATCAAGAAGGCCGTAGCGAAGAAGAACTGATTGCGGAAATGCAGTCTTCCCACCTAACAGATTTTCGCGGCTTCGGTATCGAATTTGATCATTATGGCAGCACGCATAGCCCAGAAAATCACCACTACTGCAACCAAATTTGGCAAGCATTGCTCGATGCGGATCTCGTCGTCACTCGGGAAATTGAACAACTCTACGACACCGAAAAATCGACTTTTCTAGCAGATCGTTTCGTCCGTGGCACCTGCCCAAAATGTGGTGCTCCCAATCAACCAGGCGACAATTGCGACCGCTGTGGGGCGACTTACACGCCAGCCGATCTCATCGATCCCATCAGCGCGCTTTCCGGCACCGTTCCCGAAGTGCGACAAGCCACCCATTGGTTTGTTCAGTTAGAAAAACTGCACGGCTTTTTGGACGAATGGACGCAATCTGGCACACTGCCGAGTGAGAGTGCGAATTACCTCAAAGGATTTTTCCTCAACGAGCCGTTGCGCGATTGGGATGTCTCGCGTCCTGGGCCATACTTCGGTTTTGAAATTCCGAATGCGCAGGGAAATTATTGGTATGTGTGGTTTGATGCGCCGATCGGCTACATCAGCACGACCAAGCAATGGTGCGATCAGCACGGAGAAAATTTCGATGCATGGTGGCATAATCCCGCGTGCGAAATTCACCACTTTATCGGCAAGGACATCCAGTATTTCCACACTCTTTTCTGGCCGGCCATGTTGCACGTCGCCGGATTCAATCTGCCGACGAAAGTCCACATCCATGGCTTTCTAACAGTTGGCGGTGCTAAAATGTCCAAGTCCACCGGCACCTTTGTGCGCGCTGCGAAATATCTTGAGCATCTGGATCCATCATTTTTGCGTTATTACTACGCCACCAAACTCGGCTCGCGAGTAGAGGACATCGATCTCAACCTCGAAGAATTCGTCGCACGGGTGAATAGCGATCTCATTGGCAAAGTCGTCAATCTTGCCAGCCGCACCGCGAAATTTGTGGAAAGCACCGGCTTGTCTGCTCGTTACCCCGATGATGGCGGGCTCTTTGAATCATTCGCAAAACAACGGGACCTCATCGCGGAGTGCTATGAAGCAGGTGATTTTGGCAAAGCCATGCGAGCCATTCTTGAGCTCGCTGATCTTGCCAATCCATACGTCGAAAGCCATGCCCCATGGCAACTTCGCAAAGACCCAAGCCAAGCCGATGCTCTGCAAGACGTCTGCACCGTCGCTCTCAATTTGTTCAGGCAATTGGTGATTTATTTATCGCCTGTGCTGCCAGATCTCGCCGCAAAATGTGGTCGATTGCTCAATGATCCGCTGACGTCTTGGGAGCAAGTTGCCACTCCTCTGTTAGGCACGCCAGTGGCAAAATTCGAGCACATGATGCAGCGCGTCGCCCCTGAAAAAGTCACCGCCATGATCGAAGAAAGCCGCGAACAAGCACCCGCCACATTTTCTAACAGCCCGCAATCCATCGCCACCTTTGATGACGCAGGAGACGCACTTGCTGCCGCGCCCATCGCTGCGGAAATCACTATCGATGAATTTTCAAAAATCGATCTGCGCGTGGCTCGCATCTTGGCTGCTGAAGAAATTCCCGAGGCGAAAAAATTACTCAAACTCACCCTATCGCTTGGCGGCACCGAGCGACGCACCGTCTTTGCCGGCATCAAATCTGCATATGTGGCGGATAGCCTAACAGGAAAATTGGTGATCATGGTGGCAAATCTTGCACCGCGCACAATGAAATTTGGCGTGAGCGAGGGCATGGTCCTCGCAGCAGGGCCCGGCGGCAGCGATATCTTTTTGCTCTCGCCCGATTCCGGTGCGCAGCCCGGCCAGCGCGTGCAATAGCCACCGATAGATTACTGGCCTAACGGTTTTTTGCGGAATTCCTCATCACGTTTTTGTCGCAAATAATCGAGGTATTTTTGCTGCGCAACGAGATCCTTCGCTTGAGCCTGCGCTCCACCAAATTTTTTCCATGGCCCGTAAGGAACTTGCGCGTCATCGACAAATCTCCAGTGAACTTTTTCACCCGATTTCAGGCCGAGGTAATCACGAAGCGATGGCGATAAATCAATACCTGCTGCACCATTTTCAGCGGTTTTTGGCCGCTGATTTCCGAAGACATATTGCCAATCATCCGTGACCCATGGGCCGCAATCTTCCCACTGGGCAAACGCATATTTCCGGCCATAAACGATTTGTAGCCAACGCCCTTTGAGCACCGTTTTCCCGGGCCTAGGTGCCATGCGAGAAAACCAAGGAATGACGCGCGATGCTTCTGGCTTATGTTCTTTGTAAGTCAAAACATCATTATATGGCAGCGCGACGTAAAATGGATTCAACTTCGGCACAAACGCTTTTGGGCGGAATTCACCCGTCGTGTGATTGGCGATGCGTGCAGCTGGGTCCGGATTGTCATACCCGCCGAAATTGATCGCCCATTGGGTATCCCACGAAGATTTGCAATTCGGCGTCAAATTCCTCCCGGACGGCTGCTCACCGACCCAAAAAATCGTGGAGGTGATGTGCGTTTTCCATGGATAGACCGAGCGCGTCGTCTGCACGGCATACGGCTGTGGGCGGACAGGCCGAGCACCTGTTTGCACCACCACTCGCGGCGTCGTCGATGACGATTGAGCATGCAAAATGCCAAGATCCAATCCCATCAGGGAGATCCCGTAACAAGCAAGTTTGATCATTCGATAATCCATCTAACTGATGCACTATTTTCGCGCACACCGCTTAATAACAAAAAAATGCGAAAAAGATCAACCATTAGATGTCTTGCTCAATCGCTTTGAGAGAAACGAACAAATCCTGCCAGCGTCGCAAGCGCGGCTCGACTGCCATTTTTTCCCTAACAAGATAATTTCTAACAGGTGACAGCATGCCGGAATATTCTTGGAAAAATATCCGCAAACCTTCATCGTAATCTACTCTCAAAGCTGCGGCATAAGTGCCACAAATCCCTAACATAAAATCACGAAATTCAGCAGTGATTTGATTGGCTGTGATCCAGGCCATGATCATCCCCATAATCAGCGCAAGACCCGCAAGGCTACAAAAAATCGCCGGCAGCCATGATACGCCCATTGCGCCGCACGACGCTCCAACGATGATCAATAGCAAAGTCAAAACCGTAAAAGACTTCAACGTCAAATTGCGGCGGCTCAAGTCCTTTGCCAGCCGATTACGCACTTTAAGATTGCCGATTCCCATGCGAGCCGCGCGTCCCAAGCGTTGGATGAAATGAGCGCGCGATGCTTCTAACAAAGACCGCAGCTTGTCCTCTCCATCAAGATCGATGGGCATGGTCTTTTGCAACTCTCCAAGCAAAACCGGCCAATGCTCGCGGCATTCAGCCACTACCTGATCGCCATCCTTCTCTGCCACAGCCTCCACCGCCGCTTGCAGACGCTCAATAAAGATCGTCTCCATTTCTTGACTGGTTTTATCCATCGTGAACAAACGAAACCATGACGGGATGATCGTTAATTTTTTGCGCAATAATTTAGAAACCCACTCCCCTTCTCTTTCAAAAACTTCAGCCACGCTTGAAAGGTGATCGCTCAGGCGACTTACAAATCGCTCACGTATTGCATCGATTTCTTGCTCGGTGCTTTCAAGAAACCGCCTCTGCACGTTGAGCGCGCGTGTTTGATCTTCAATGCGATCTTCCACCTTGCGCAACGCACAAGAAACGCGGTATCGCCAATCATCTAACATTTTTTTTCGCCTTGGTGACTCGCAGACACTCTTTGATATAAAGTCTTCAAACGCTTGGTAGCCGCTGCGCTGGTAGAGATCTCCACAAAATGGCACCGCCCGCTTCGCATGAAACGCCTGCATGCCGGATACCGGAAAAATCGGCGGCACGCGGCCCAACCGCTTCTGAGACAAATCGGCCATGTGCCCCAATATCACTTCAATATCGATCAGCTCGCGTTGATCCGCTTGCTGAATGATGAATACGACTTTGTCTAACAATTCAGGTGATAAAGTTGATACAAAATCCCAAGTCGCCGCCCCCCACGGATTGGTCACTGGGAAGACAAATAAAATCAAATCCGCTGTCGGTAAAAATCGCTCGGTAATGCCTTGGTGGCTCTGCACCACAGAATTCGTCCCAGGGGTGTCGATTAGATTAAAATCGCGTAAAAAATCAATCGGCCGGAACCGCCTTTCTAACAAATTGGTAATTTCCTCATCACGCGGCGGGTTTCCATAGCAATACCAATAAACGCGGGATGTTTCGGGCAAAATGTTAACCCTGCATAAATCTTTGGCAAAAAGTGCATTGATGAGTGAAGACTTGCCCGCGTTCACTTCCCCAGAAATGACGAATAAAAACGGTGGCCCTAGCAGATCATTTATCTCCGCAGTCGGCAAATGATCCGTTAGATCCGCGTTTACCTCATCTGCTAAATCTAACACTCCATGCATCAAATCACTGAGCCGAACGCGCACCGCAAAATAGTGCTTGCCCAGCATCGGATTAGTCGCGGCTAGTGATGACACAAACGGGGGGAAAATAAGTGCTCAAGAACTTGCAGCAGCAGATGCTTGGGGTGCAGCTTCGATCTGCATCGCGATCAATTGAGAGACCGTCACAAACTGGAATCCTCGGCGCAGCAAACCATCCACAGTCGCAGGCATCGCATCCACTGTCTGGCTATGAAGATCGTGAGCTAGAACGATGCCACCTTGGCTAGTTCCTGAGAGAATCCTCGAAGTAACTACCCCAGGACCGGGCCTTTTCCAATCCAAAGGATCCACCGACCACAAAATTGTCGGGTAGCCAAATTCTGCGCGCACCAATTCGCGCTGCCGCTGCAACAAACCACCATACGGTGGGCGCATCGTGCGCGGCATTACTCCTGCAGCGCGGCCAACAGCATCGCGACAAAGACTCATTTCTTGGCGCAGCTCACTATCACTCAATTTGGAAAGTAAGCGGTGCGTCTGGCTATGATTGCCAATTTCGTGGCCCTCCGCCACGGTGCGGCGCAGCACTTGCGGGTATAGATTCACACTGCGCCCAATGACGTAAAAAGTGGCTTTGACATTGCGCGCACGCAAAATATCTAACAAACGCGGCGTGTTTTGAGGATGCGGCCCATCGTCAAATGTAATCGCAATATACTTGCCGGAAACATGCACGCGAGAGAACGTGACCCCTGCATTTTTTCCAAAGTTGGATGGCATCGGCATGTCAGGATTGCGAGGTGCTGCTCCACTCACGGATGGGGTGCGATATCCAGAATTGGAAGCCGTCTTTACCGGAGCAGCCTCAGGTGCCGTTTGGCGCTGGACCAATGGAGGTGCCGCGGCACAACTGGTTAGCGCTGCGGCTCCTAGCAAAAATCCGCGGCGAGAGAGTTTGCTCAACGCCTCATCCATCTGCTTGTTGGATGGTTCTAAGCTACTTGGTTGTGGGCTGTTTTCCATAATGCGTAATTTGGATGAATTGTTTTTTATAAAATGGCATTTGCCGATCTATTGTCACGCTTGGATTTTTAATGCTGACCAAAAAGTGCGCGATTTATTATCAAGTAAACTTAACTATTGACTTTGGTCAACATGATATTCAATACAGTTTCATGCTGATTTGTGGAAAATGGTGCACGTTATCTAGCATTCCAAAATTGGAAAGTGAAGGTATAACAGACGAACCGATTGAAGACTTCGTCGATCAAGCAGCCATCGAGAAGACTCAGATAATTTCAGGAAAAAATCGAGCCCTTGTCTGCTGGCAAGATCTTTCACTGAGCTCAGACAGTAACGACTTTGCCGGCGGTGGCTCACTACGGCATCGCAATCATGCCTATGAAATTAGCAATTTCCGCCGCAGCAGTGCTCCTACCAAGCCAGCAGTGTTTATCGAAGCGAGCCTAGGATCTGGGCACAGCAGCACGCTAAAGTGGTGGCTCACAAGCATGGCGATCATTGTTTTTTTAGTGATGATTTCCGGCTTGTGGCTCTCGCTCGGCGGCGGAGGAAATGCCTTTAGAACATCACCCAATCAAGACATTCCAGCCACGTCGGTCGCGGTTGGCACGAGCGGCGATTCGCAGTGGCAACCGATCGCTGATCGTTAATGATCAATCCGGTTGATTGCGCATCATCTCGGCGACTTGTGTGAAAAAACCATCCAAGGCATCTTGCGCAGCTAGCGGAATATTCACTTCCACCATCGCCTCACGCATCAAGAACAGCCAGCGATCTCGCTCGATCTTGCCGATGCGGAATGGCATGTGCCGCATGCGCAAACGAGGATGGCCACGCTTCTCGATGTAAGCCGTCTGGCCGCCGATGCGAAAGAGCAAAAATTCTGCTAGACGGGATTCAGCGCCCTGCCAATCATCCGGCGGATACATCGGGCCGAGCCAAGGATCCAGACGCACCCGCCGATAAAACGCGGCAACCATCTCGCGAATGCCTTGTTCGCCACACGCTTTCATGATGTCGGCCTCCTGCATGAGGTGGTCATGCCATTGAAACGCAATCCGCCGCAAGTGCGATTTGTGATTGGCGTTGAAAGCAGTTCATTTCATCATCCACTCGTGCAGGCGCTCGGTTGTTTTGAATGTTCTTTTTTCAGCATCACTGCGATGCTGGCCGATGTGGCAATTCAAACAGCGGATGTAGTTCTGCATAGCTTCGAGGTCACCGGTGGAGATTCTCTTTTGGTAAAACTGTTAGGAAACCACGCTCAAGTGGAAGCTGCTCTCGCTGCGGTTCAAAAAAATTCTAATCTGTTAGGAGCCGGCGCGATCACTCACATCATCGCACGGCCCAGTGACTCGTTGCAGCCGTTGTTAGATTTCCCCAACTCAATCAATGCTTTATACGGCGGGCCCGATCTTTGGCTGCCGCAGAAAAATCAATCCACATCACGCAAGCTTATGCAAAACTCAACTCAAGCCATTGGCATTTTAGAAACCCAAGGTCTAACAGCCATTCTCGAAGCCACCGATGCCATGCTGAAAGCGGCAGACGTGCGCCTAGTCGGCAAAGAAAAAATCGGCGCCGCCTACGTCACCGTGATCATCACTGGCGATGTCGCTGCCGTCACGGCCGCCATTGATGCGGGAAAGCTCGCAATCGGCACTCTGGGGAAATGCATCGCAGGGCATGTGATTGCGCGCCCGCATGAGGATCTCATTGCCCTGTTGCCAAAGTAAGAATCCAACTCATCTAACATTTTTGATTCCGGCCTAACAGCTCACTTGGCTCAATGCTGGATCTGCAAGCTCCCGAGTCACCTTGCGCACAATCGGAATCAATGCCTGGATCGCTGGTCTTGGATGGCCGCCTTGCGTGACAAGAAATCCAATCTGGCGGCGCATGACCGGCCGCGTAATGCGCCGCACGATCCAGCCTGCGGGATGCAATCCCCACAATGCCGAAGAAGGCAAAATCGCGGGGCTGCCGCTGCCAGACACTGCTTGCAATGCGGATTCCACCGAGCTGACTTCAAGCGAGAAAATCGCGCGCCGGCGAGACTTTGCCCACGCATGATTGATCAAGGTCCGCGTGCCATATCCAGGCGGCGGCACGATGATCGGGCGCTTGGCCAGCTCCGCCACCGTCACCACCGTGCGGTTTGATAAAGCATCATCTTTAGCCAAAACAGCCACCAATTCTTCCGAAAAAAGCAACTCGCCCTTGAGGCCTAGCGATGTTCCGAGGCAGCCGATTCCAAGTTCGATCATTCCGTTCGCGATCGCCCTTGCCATGTCATCCACCGACATTTCTAACACCGTGACGCGGATGTCCGGATGAGCTTGGTGAAATCGAGTTAAGACGCGAGGCAGCAGGCACTGGGCCAATGTTGGCAGTGCCCCAATGCGCAAAGTCCCCCGCCGCAGTTCGCTCATGTCATCGAGCGATCTTTTGAGGGCATCGACATCGCCGAGAATCCGGCCGGCGTATTGCATGACCATTTCGCCAGCAGGGGTTAGACGACACTCACGGCGGGAGCGAGTGAGCAACTCCACCCCGAGGCCTTGCTCCAATTGCGCAATTTGCTGAGAGAGCGTTGGCTGGGTGAGGCCGATTTCAGCAGCGGCCCGCGTGAAGCTTCCTGCATCCGCCACCGCTCGCAGGTATCGCAAATGGCGCAGCTCTACGGTGTCATTTAAGATCGATGGCATCTATCAAATCAATAGGTGGAAACTAAGCAGGACTGGTGCCAGTCTTGCTCATTACCCTTCAAGCTTTTCAGATAATTTTATGCAAACATCATCGATCAACCGCCGCAATTTTAACAAATTCCTAGGTGCTGCTGCCGCAGGCCTCGTATTACCTAGCCGCGCCTTTGCCTCCAGCGAGCGAGCGAAAGAACTCAACATCCTCTGCTGGGAAGGATACAATAGCGATAACGTCCTCAACCCATTCCGCGAAATGCATAAAGGCATCGAGCTCAAAGCGGAATCCGGAACCGACGATCCAAGCATGATCAACAAGCTCCGCGCGGGTGAAATCAACGTCTGGGATTTGATCAACCTCAATCAATGCTGGGCACGCGAACAAATGTGGCCTGAAAAGCTGATCAAACCCATCAGCAAGGAGCGCTTCATGCCTTACATCGAAAAGATGATGCCGATGTTTTACACCAAAGAAAAAGGCGTCAACCGCTTCGCACTTTCGCCAGATGGCACGGAACTGATTGGCATGATGCAGCGCTTTGGCCCGATGAATTTTGTGGTCAATACGAAGAAAATTTCCAAAGCACTGGCCGAAGACGAGGGCTTGCCGATGTTTCTCGATCCGAAGATGAAGGGCAAGTTCGGCCTGTTAGCTTGGGATAACTGGAACGTGCTTCACATGTGCGTGGCTTCTGGTTTCACCCCTTACAAAGTGCACACACCTGAGGAAATTGAGACCTTCAAAAAAACCGCGCAGACCCTATTTACCAATGCAAACATGATCGCATCCGATCCTGCGCAATTGAACCAAGCACTCATCAACGGCGAGATTGATGCCATTTTCAGTGGCGGCACTTACACCTGTTCGGTCGCTCGTGCGGAAGGCTTCAATGAAGTGCTGCACATCTCGCCGCTCAAAGGACCGATGGATGGAAAAGGCTCGATTCAGTGGTTTGAGGTCACTTCTGTGGTCAATAATCCAAAGGTCAGTCCGCTAGCTGAAGACTTCCTTGAATACGTGCAAAAGCCGGATATCTGCCACACCGTTGCAATGGCGGAAGCATCGCACAATCCGGTCAGCCAAATGTCTCAGCCTGCCGTGTTTGCCAAGTTTTCCAAAGAAGAACTGAATTGCTTCCAATGGGATACTCTCGAGGAAGATATGAATCGCAGCGCCGACTACGAGACGATTCCGGACAATGACGTGCTGACCGCCATTTACAACGAGGCCAAGCGCTCACGCGGCTAAGTTCGGGCCACATGTCCCAATTTGCCACTTGGGGTTCGTCCACTTGGACGCATCTCACGTTGTTCACGTAAATTTGCCTCTATGGATATCAGCACCGCCCTACCCATTCTTGAAGTTAAGGGAATCACCAAACGATTCGGAAAATTCGTCGCGGTGGACAACGTCGATTTCTTCATCCGCGATGGGGAATTTTTCACCCTCGTCGGCCCGAGCGGCAGCGGAAAAACGACGCTTTTGCGGATGCTGGTGGGTATGGAAAAACCCAGCTCAGGCGAATTGAAGCTGCGGGGCAACCGCATCAATGAACTCGCGCCAAATAAGCGGCCGACGTGCATGGTGTTTCAATCCTTAGCGCTTTTTCCGCACATGACGGTTGGCAAAAATGTCGAGTTCCCGATGAACATCCGAGGAGTCAAAGATAGCGATCGCCGCACGCGAGCGATGGAGCTGCTCACCTTGCTGCATCTCAATCCCTACCGCTACTACGACAAAAATGTCACGCAATGCTCCGGCGGAGAACGCCAACGCGTGGCCCTCGCCCGCGCGCTGGCCTACGATCCGGACATCCTGTTTTTTGACGAACCACTCTCCGCGATCGATGCGCAATTGAGAAAAGTCCTGCAAAAAGAGCTCAAAGACATCCAGCGCCAGACGCGGAAGACCTTCTGCTACGTCACCCACTCGCTGGAAGAAGCGATGGTCATGAGCGATCGAGTCGCGATTCTCCGCGCAGGTGCCATCGAGCAAATCGGCACGCCGGATAAAATTTACGCCTCCCCGAAAAACGCCTTCGTGGCCGAATTCATGGGCGAGGTGAATTTGCTGTCCATTGTCGCCACCGAGCCGGGAAAAGCAACGTGGGAAGCAAATTTGAACCGCTTGCCAATCCACATTCCGGTGGATCCCACATTGGAATCGGGTGCCGCCCGCAAGCTGCTCATTCGTCCTGAGTCGCTTCGATTTCTGGCTTCCGGCGAGGTTGCGGGCAATTCGATCCCCGTGCGCATCATCAACGAGTTTTTGCTCGGCTCGCGGATTCAATATCATGTGGAAGTCGTGCCGGGCTGCAATCTAACCGTCGAGCGGCTTCGCGAAGAACGCACCACCGCCACGGAGGCCACTCTCGGATGGGAAATCACCGATAGCCAAATCCTCGAGTCATGAACCCGCCGTTTTGGAAAAAATTCTTCGGACCGGGATTGATTGGCTCACTCTCAGCCACGCCGTTTTTGCTGCTGATGCTCTTCGGCTTCGTCGCGCCGCTGCTCTGCGTCGTCTGGTTTGGCCTGATGCCGCCTAAGACGTTTGAACTTCTCCAGGCTCCAACTCTAGAAAATTACCGGACAATTTTTGAGCAGACCTATTTCAAATCCATTTTGTGGTCGCTAGCTCTGGCCGTGGCGACCGTGATCATCTTGCTGATTATTTGCTACCCCCTCGCGTTTGCGATCGCCAAAATTTTCCGTGGTGGCGGCTATTTCATCACCTACGCCATCGTCACGTCGCTATTTGTTTCAGAAAATATTCGGCTCTTCGGATGGGTCATCGGATTCATGAAAAATGGGGTCGTCGGCGGCACACTCGCCAAGTATTTCGATATTCAGATCGATTCACTTTTATACAACATTCCGGTGATCATTCTCGGCATGGTCTATGTCTATCTGCCGTTCATGTTGTTTCCATTGGTATTGGGAATCAAAATGATCCCCGATCCGGTGCGCGAAGCAGCTTTCGATATGGGTGCGAATCGCTGGCAGGTTTTTCGCAAAATCGATCTGCCGCTATCGATGCCCGGCGTGATGATCGGCTCGCTGCTGGTCTTTGTGCTCTCGATCGGTGCGATTTCTGAGGCGAAAATTTTAGGCGGGCAAAAAGTGGTGACCATCGCCTCGGACATCGAGACAGAATTCACCTACGCACAGAATTGGCCGCTTGGCTCCGCACTCTCGACGGTTTTTATCGCGCTGACGATGGTCGTGGTTTTCTTAACCCTCAGTCGTTTCGATCTGGAAAAACTTCTCGGTAAAAAATCGTCATGATCGTCACTCGCACGCAGAAAGCAGGATTCAGCCTCTATGCCGGGCTACTGTTGCTGGTTTTTTACTTCCCGGTGTTTTGCATCATCGTCGCATCTCTCTCAGAAAGGCGCTTTTTTTCGTTTCCCTATCCCGCGGAAATGATGACGACGAAGTGGTATGAAAATGCCATCGATTCTCCGCAGGTGGCGGACTTCGTGGGCATCAGTCTGCGCATCGCTGGGCTCACGGCAGTCGTCTCGGTCATCATCGGGTTTTTCTCCGCGCTGGCCTACGCGCGCTATCGCTGGAAGGGGCGAAAAACATTCCAGCGCTTGGTTTTGCTGCCATTGTTTTTCCCTCAGTCGGTCTTGGGTCTGGCGTTGTTAATGTGGTATAATTTTCTCAATATCACTCCCGCGTGGTGGACGGCGGCGATCGCTCATACGGTGTGGATTGCGCCGATTACCACCTTGATCATTTCCATCCAAGCCTACGGACTGGATGAGTCATTAGAGGAGGCCGCGCGGGATATGGGAGCGAGCCGTTGGCAAATTCTTACAAAAATCACGATCCCTCTTCTCATGCCCGCGATGATCAGCGCCACCTGCTTTGCCATCCTCCTTTCTTGGGGAAATTTTGCCCTATCACTCTTCACCACTGGTGCAGATAGCGCACTGCCAGAGTGGCTCTACGCGCGGATGACGACGGGTTACCAACCGCTGGTGCCTGCCGTCGGCGTGCTCTCGGTGATGGTGGCGGTGGTCTTCGTCATCATTCTCTTTGGTATCATTTCTTGGACCAATCGCAAATCCCGAAAGTCTATCGCCTCCCATTAATATGTCAGCATCACTCAAAGATAAATCCGTCATCGTCACCGGAGCCAGCAAAGGCATCGGCAAGGGCATCGCTCGTGTGTTCGCAAGCCATGGAGCGAAAGTTGTTGTCGTAAGCCGCACGGCTTCGGAAGGGCAAGCGACCGTCGCAGAACTGATCGCGGCCGGTGGCACTGCCATCTATTGCCAAGCAGACATCACCCTACGCAGCGATTGCGAGCGCATGGCGGCCATGGCGGTGAGCGAGTTTGGCGGGATCGACGTATTGTGCGCGAATGCCGGAACGTTCCCATCACTGAAATTTTCTGAAATGACGGAAGAGGCTTGGGACTCGATGTTTGCCACCAATGTGAAGAGCATGTTTCTGACGATTCAAACGTGCTTGGAGCATTTGAAAAAAAGCAAAGCGCCGAGAATCGTCGTCACCTCGTCCATCACTGGGCCGACGACTGGATTTCCCGGTTGGTCCCACTACGGGGCGACCAAAGCCGCGCAGTTAGGATTTATCCGCACGGCGGCCATCGAGTTCGCCAAGGACAAGATCACGATCAATGCCGTTCTGCCCGGAAATATCGTGACGGAGGCACTCGTCGATCTCGGCCCAGAATACATCGATGCCACCGCTGCCGCTGTGCCACTCGGCAAACTCGGAACGGTGGATGACATTGGCCACGCCGCCGCATTTCTCGCATCCGCGGAAGCGGGCTACATCACCGGCCATTCGCTGGTGGTGGACGGTGGTCAAATCCTCCCAGAATCTCCTGCCGCACTGAGCTAATGAGCACAAATTGGCGCCACGCATATCGCTCGTTTTACTATGAAACGATGCCAGATGATCTTCCCGAAATTGTGCTCGATCCTGCACATACGGCACTTCTAGTCATCGACCTGCAAGTTTGTTATTTGCCGGAAAATCCCGGAGCTGATCTTGAAGAATGGAATCGATGGGCCCCATTTCGCAATCGCCTTGCGGACACGGTGCTTCCTAACACCCAGCGCTTGCTGAAAAAATTTCGCGAAATCGGCCGTGAGGTGATCTTTGCCCGCATCGCTTGTCTTACCGAAAATGGCCGCGATCGCTCTCTCAGCCACGCGCGCCCAGGATTCAACAACTTACTTCTTCCCAAAAATTCTGCGGATTCTCAAATCCTGCCTCAAGTCGCGCCGCTCGCAGAGGAAATCGTCATCACTAAAACCACCGATAGCGCGCTCACAGGCACCAACTTGCGTCTGCTGCTCACCAATTTGGGAATCCGCGATGTCGTCGTGTGTGGGATTTTCACCGATCAGTGCGTCGCCAGCACCGTGCGTTCACTTGCCGATGAGAGCTTCAACGTGATTCTGGTGGATGATGCCTGCGCCGCCGCCACTGACGAACTTCACCGCCATGAGCTGACGATCATTAACAACATCTATTGCCAAGTCCTCAACACGGACGAGGCTCTAACAGCAATTTCCCCAACCCATGACACCACTACTTGAATCCCTCGTCCACGCGGACAAAGCCACCACTCTCAGCGATTCTGCGAGCTACTGGAATCCGGACAAAGTCCACGCTTGGCATGCCCGTGGCGTTGATCTCGTCATCGGCCGCCGCGAGGGCTATCATCTCTATGACATGGAAGGCCATCGCTTGATCGATCTCCATCTCAATGGCGGCACTTATAATCTCGGCCACCGCAATCCGGAAATCATCGCAGAACTCAAGCAGGCACTCGATTACTTCGATATCGGAAATCACCACTTCCCCGCCATCGGTCGCGCCGCTCTGGCTAAAAAATTGATCGAGAATTCACCACCGAACATGCGTTACGCCGTTTTCTCCAGCGGCGGCGGTGAAGCGATCGATATCGCTCTGAAATGTGCCCGCTACGGCACCAAGCGGAAAAAAATTGTTTCCATTTTACACGCCTATCACGGCCACACCGGCCTCGCACTCGGCACGGCTGCGGACCGCTATGCCAAGCAATTTCTCAGCGATGGCCAGCCTGCGGAATATGTCAAAGTGCCCTTCAATGATCTAACGGCCATGGAAGCCGCGCTGGCCGATGAAGACGCGGCATGCGTGATCATGGAAACGATTCCCGCGACCTACGGATTCCCCCTGCCGCACGATGGTTACCTGCCTGCGGTCAAAGCCCTTTGCGAAAAATACGGCAGCTTGTATATCGCAGACGAGGTGCAAACCGGCCTGATGCGCTGCGGCAGTGGCAACCTCTGGGGCATCACCGGATACGGCGTGACGCCAGACATCATCGTCACCGGCAAAGGCCTTAGCGGCGGAATCTATCCGATCGGTGCAGTCATCGTCAATGAAGCCGCTGGCGCCTGGCTCACTGAAGATGGCTGGGGCCACATCTCAACCTTCGGCGGCGCGGAATTAGGCTGCGTGGCGGCATTGAAAACGCTGGAAATCACCTTGCGGCCAGAAACGATTTCCAATGTCGATCGTATTGCCAACGTGCTGCGCAGCGGCCTCGATGCAATCCAAGCGCGGCATCCAGAATTTTTCACCGGCATCCGCCAGCGTGGGGTGATCTTTGGCCTCGAGTTCGGCAAAATCCCGCAAAGCGGAAAAAAGGTCATGCGGGAACTTTACGCAAATGGCATTTGGGCAATTTTTTCCCAACTCGATCAAACCGTGCTGCAGTTCAAACCCGGCCTGCTTCTCACGCCTGAAGAGTGTGAGGAAATTTTAACTCGCACCGCTGCTGGCATTGCCGCTGCTGCTGCGACCGCCTAACCGTTTTTTGAAAAGCTTGAGTTTTTTGTATCGTCCATGCCCGCCACCCATCCGATTTCTCAGGCAACATTTGCAGCACTTTCCACGCGCCAGCAATTGAGCCGCATCTTGCAACTCGCCCACCAATCGTTGCCCCTCTACGGCTTGCCTCTGCATTCAAAAATCAGTCTTCTCAATTATTCTGAAAACGCCACCTATCTCATAGAGCCACCGGACCGTGGTGCCTTAGTCCTGCGCATCAATCGCCCAGGCTACCACTCACGCAAGGACATCGCCACCGAACTCGCTTGGATTTCTGCCTTGCGCGAACAAACTCCAATCGTCACCGCCGAACTCATTGCCGGGCTGGACGGTGAATGCATCCAACACATTTGGCACCCTGGTGTGCCGGAGCCAAGAAACTGCGTGCTGATGACGCATCTTCCGGGCAAAGAGCCGGAGGAAAATAATCGCCTGAGCGCGTTCTCACAATTAGGCGAAGTGACGGCTCATTTGCATTTGCACGCGGCCTCATGGAAACCGAAACATGCGATCCAAAGGCACCGCTGGGATTTTGACGCAATGCTCGGCCCACAACCACTTTGGGGCGATTGGCAAAATGGCCTTGGCATGACTTCGGCCAAAAAAAACCACCTCGCCAAAGTGGTCAAAGCACTTCGCCCACAAGTCGCCGCCATCGGGGAAGGCCGCCAGCGATTCGGTCTCATCCATGCCGATCTGCGGACTGCCAATATTCTCATCCACCGCGAAAAAGTCGCTGTGATCGACTTCGATGACTGTGGGTTTTCCTGGTTCATTTACGATTTAGCGGCCGCTCTCAGCTTTCTCGAAACCCACGCAGAAATTCCTTCCTACATCGATGCTTGGTTGACCGCTTACCAACGGATCCGCCGCCTAAGCCGGGCCGAAATTGCGGCGATTCCCACCTTCATCATGCTGCGCCGCATGTTGCTGGTCGCTTGGGTCGGCTCTCATTCAGATACCCAACACGCCAAAGCCATGGGCACGAAATTTACCGATGATACGTGTGATCTAGCAGAAAATTACCTCAGCCGTTTTTCCTAAATCACGGCATTTCCATGCTTCGTGTGAGGATGGAATCGATGATTTTTGAATCTGCCGTTTCCGCGCTTGATCATGTGGCCGGTCTCAACGCAGACTCCGCCGCTCTGGCGCGGGAAAAATAGATCTCTCCGCCAGCAATCCATCTTATGTCGAATCAACAAGAAATCCGCGTCTTTGCGCCCGCCACCGTTGCCAATGTGGCATGTGGCTACGATGTGCTTGGCTTTGCCATCGATGCCCCGGGTGACGAAATTGTGGTGCGCCATTGCCAAAAACCAGGCCTGCACATCAGTCTGATCACCGGGGATGATGGGAAATTACCCAAAAAGGCGAGCGAAAATACCGCGGGCGTCTCGGCTCTGGATTTACTCAAGCATCTCGGCATGAGCGACCGCGGCATCGAGATGGAAATTCACAAAAAAATGCCGTTCGGCTCCGGCCTCGGCTCATCATCCGCATCGGCCGTCGGTGGCGTTTTTGCGGTGAATGAATTGATCGGTCGCCCGTTGAGCAAAAAACAACTTTTGCCATTTGCCATGGCCGGAGAAGCCTCAGCGGATGGCGCTTGGCACGCAGATAATGTCGCGCCCTGCTTGTTTGGTGGCATCGTATTCATTCGCTCGAATGAAGAACTCGACTTCGCACAAATCCCCGCTCCCAAAAATTTGTGGGCCGCAGTGGTGCATCCAGACATCGAAGTGCTGACCAAAGTGGCTCGCGAAATTTTGCCCAAAGAAATTCCGTTAGAAAATGCCACTCAACAAATCGGCAATTTAGGCGGGCTGCTCTGCGGACTGATTCAAGAAGATTACGGACTCATCTCGCGCTCCATTCACGATGTGATTGCTGAGCCACGGCGGCAAAAATTAATCCCAGATTTTTATGCGGCGAAGCGAGCTGCCATTTCTGCTGGCGCGCTAGGATTTTCAATTTCCGGTGCCGGACCATCCGTCTTCGCATTGTGCGAAGGAGAAGAAGAAGCACATCGAGTGGCAGACGCAATAACCAAGGTGTTTGAAAAAATCCCTATCAACTCTCAAGCCTACGTCTCACGCATCAATCCCAATGGCGTTCACGTGATTTCCTAACTGTTATTTTCTAACATTTTTGATCCAAGGCCGTGCTTTATCATTCGACTCACCAGCCGGACCGCAAGGTCGATCTCAAAGAGGCGATTCTGCGTTCTTTGCCACCCGACAATGGGCTTTACATGCCGGACCACCTGCCGCAATTAAGCCCAGATTTTTGGCAGCGCTGGCGTGACTTGAGCTTCCAAGAAATTGGCCTAGAAGTCGCATCCGCATTTTTTGCTGAAGATGTGCCGGCAGAAGCGCTGCAAGAAATTGTCGATGGA
Organism: Verrucomicrobiota bacterium; assembly: GCA_004294095.1. GTDB lineage: Bacteria > Verrucomicrobiota > Verrucomicrobiia > Verrucomicrobiales > Akkermansiaceae > Luteolibacter. Next base: position 6,295 of record RDZR01000041.1, on the reverse strand, counting down.
ACTTTGGCGTTCGACGCGCCATTGGTCACGCTCGCACCGGGCGATCATGTGCTCGAATTATTTCATGGGCCTACGCTGGCATTCAAAGATTTTGGTGCGCGCTTCATGGCTCGTTTGATGGCTTGGCTCACGCGCGATGATCCACGGACATTGACGGTGCTGGTGGCCACATCCGGTGATACCGGTGGTGCCGTCGCCTCAGCCTATCATCAAGTGCCAGGAACCCGCGTGGTCATTCTTTACCCCAAGGGAAAAGTTTCTGGGCTTCAGGAAAAACAACTTACGGCACTGGGTGGAAATATCACGGCGTTGGAAATTGATGGATCGTTCGATGATTGCCAGCACCTGGTGAAGGCGGCTTTCCTCGATCGCGATCTAGCAGAAAATCTCAACCTCACCTCGGCCAACTCCATCAATCTCGCACGATTGGTCCCGCAATCTTTCTACTATATTCATAGTGCTCGGCAGTTGCCGGAAGGAATTCGGCCCATATTCGTCGTGCCCTCCGGAAATTTTGGCAATCTAACTGCCGGACTGTTAGCACACCGCTTAGGCCTGCCATGCGATGGATTCATCGCAGCCACCAACCTCAATGACGTGGTGCCCGCGTATTTGAAAAGCGGCGATTACCTCGCCCGCCCCAGTGTGCAGACCATTTCCAACGCGATGGACGTCGGCGCCCCTTCCAATTTTGTCCGCATGCAAGCGCTCTTCGGCGGCTCATGGGATGCCATGCGCAGGCTCATCCATGGCGCGAGCTTTGATGACGATGCCACGCGCGCCGCCATCCGCAGCGTCAAAGCGATGCACGATTACGTCATCGATCCACACGGCGCCGTCGGCTGGCTTGCCGCAAAACAGTGGCGCTCGCAATCACCCACTTCGGCCACCATCACACTCGAAACCGCTCATCCAGCAAAATTCCTCGATGTCATGGAACAAGAACTCGGCAAGTCTTGCCTAGAAATTCCCGAACGCCTCGCCAAACTCGCCGACCTGCCAAAAGTCGCCACTCCCATGAATGCAGATCCCGAATTATTCAAAACATGGCTGCGCCAAGAAATGGCATAGTTCCCATAAGGTTCTAGCAAACTCGGCCTAACAGAAAAAAGTCGCCACCCTCCTTCCTGCCGACAAGCAAGTCTTCCGCGATTGGCTCAACTCAATCGCCCAGTCATAGACAAAATTTATGCGTGTTTAAAAATCTTAAAATCGTCATCCGTCCCACGCGTGGCAACCCCATCCGACTCACTCAGTTGACTGCGATACCAAGCGGCGATTTCATGCCCTTGTGCGAACCATACATCTCCCTTGGCTTGCATGTCACCGATCAGCCGCTCTAACAACTGCACCCGCGAAGGTCGACCGCTTAGCCATGGGTGCAGCGTCAGCACAAAGCAGCACCCATAGCGATGCATCGCCTCGAACTCACGCCACCATAGCTCATACACCGATGCACAATTCTGCGGGATTGATCCCCAAGCAGGATCCGCATTGAAGGCAAATTGCTCCCAATCCTCTAACATCCACTGCCCTGGGATTTCAATCATCCCATTCGCATATTGATAGGGAATATCATCACCCATACCACTCGCACAATAGTCGAAGCCATGCTTGAGCAGCAGTTCCGGAGTCCATCGATTCAGCTCAAACCAGGGTGCCCGGTAGCCGATCGGGCGCTTACCCGCGATTTCGGTTAGATCCTCGATACTCCGTTGTAAAATGGCCTCCTCCTGTTCGCGAGTCAGCCCGTAGAGCCGCTCATGGATATCTCCGTGCGCCCCGATCTCGTGGCCCGAGCCAATGATTGCACGCGTCATCTGCGGATGATGCCGCGCGATGTAGGCCGGGACGAAAAAGGTCGCCCCAACTCCCAGATGGTCGAGCAAGCCCAACAGCCGGGGCACACCGACCGTCGGCCCATAAGTGCACTGCGACCAGGTAGTCACCCGACACGCAGCCTTGGCATCTTGCTCAAGAGCGGTCGTTTCACCATCGACATCAAAGCAGAGCATCACCGCACAGCGAGCGCCACCGGGCCAACGAAAACGAGGGGCTGGAGTAAACATAAATTGTTAATTAAAAATGCACTCAGATTTCCATAACTCGAGCATCTCATCGACAGTTGTTAGACTACCCCAGATGCCACCCTCTTGCTCCACCATCATCTCGCAAGCATGACGGACGGTCGGGTCAAAGGTCGAGATCGCGTCTTTCACATAGTAACAATCAAAACCCCGATCCGTCGCCTCCCGCAGCGTCGTGTGGACGCAGACGTCCGCAGTCACTCCAGCGATGGCCAGCCTTTGGACCCCTGCTTGCCGCAGGATATTTTCCAAATCAGAGCCATAGAACGCCCCGTAGGATGCCTTGTCGATGATCGTTTCACTAGCCAGCGGCTTGAGCGCATCGATGGTGCCGTGCCCATATTCGCCACGGATCATCACCCGCCCCAGCGGCCCTTGGGTGCCATACGCAACGCCTGCCGCACGCGAGCGACCAATCCGATTGGCATGTAGATCGGATAGATCCGGGGCGTAACCCTCGCGAGTATGAATGACACATACCCCAGCGATCCTTGCATACTCCAAGAGCCTCTTTGCTTGAGGCACGATGGCAGTTACCCAGTCGATGCCACCGCAATGGTCAGAATAACCGCCGGGATCACAAAAATCGCGCTGGAAGTCGATCATGATGAGTGCAAAATCCTTCATGGAAGATGGTCCAACTTGAGGATCTTGGAAATATCGACGGGTGCGCTGATGATTCCTTGCTCTCTGAAAAATGCAACAAGCTCCTCACTGATTGCGGGCACAGTCTCAATCATTTGCGCCTTGGCTTGGCTGCTATCATAGAGGTTGAGCTTGGTGAGCATATCCACGATGTCAGCAGCAGGCACTTCGAGCGCTTTTGATATCAGTTTCGCAGCAGCTTCGGGGTCTGCTTTGATGGACTTGGTAGTCTCATCGAGCACGGCGATGAACTTCTTGGTCTCTTCGGCACGCTTATCATCAGCAGGAGTCGCGAGGCAGTCGAGAATGAGATTCGGAGTGTCCTTGGAGCTGAAAATTACGTTTGCACCGCTCTCACCAGCGAGCTGGCTGATCCACGGCTCCCATGTCACTGCGGCGTCCACGCTGCCGGCCTTGAGCGCTGCACCGGCCGCGTCTGGGTCGAGATTGGCAATTTTAACATCCGTTCGTGCAAGGCCAGCTTTTTTGAGGGCTTTGCCTAACAACACATCATTGCACTCGCCCACGGTCACGGCAATGCGTGCGCCCTTGAGCTCAGATAGCTGGGTAATCGACTTCTTAGCAACCAGCGCATCCGCACCCGCTGAGGTATCCAGCAAGGTGACGATTGAGATTTTCCCAGGTGCATTGGCGGCCTTGAGGATCACCGAATCGAGAGTCGTGAGATGAGCGTCAAGATCGCCCGACAGCAGTGGAACCAGACCTTCACCGGGTGCGGCAAATGATTTACCAACGACGTTGAGGCCAGCTTTCTTGAAAGCGCCATTTTCCTGGGCCGTAAAGAAGGCGATGAAGCCGACCCAATTGTTATAGCCCACGCGATAAGGTTCGGCAGCAGTTAGCGGATTGATCATGGTGAGTGCGATCATGGCACTTGTGACGATGTATTTAATTTTCATGGCAACGATATGTTTTTAATAGGAATCTAACGATTGATAGGAGAGTAGTTTGCAGGATCTTGCAGGCGCATCAGAATCGAGGCACGATCTTGGCTGCTGGAACCGTGCAACAGATGGAGAAGGCGGCGCTTGAGCTGCACGAACTCAGGCGTCAGCTTGATGTCTAGCAGACGGTCACGATCAAATGGCACGACGAGCTCTTCGATGATGCGTCCAGGACGTGGCGAATAGACAAGGACTCGCGAAGAAAGGTAGAGCGCCTCCTCGACATCGTGGGTAACGAAGAGCACGGTCGTGCGCTCGTGAATGCTGAGAAGCAACATCAGCTCCTGCATCTCCTCACGCATCTGGGCATCAAGCGCACCGAACGGCTCGTCCATGAGGAGAATCTGCGGGCGATTCGCAAGTGCCCGAGCGATCGCCACCCGCTGCTTCATCCCGCCAGAAAGCTCACGCGGCAGGCTTTTACGGAAATCAGCCAGACCGACGATCTCGATCAGGCGGTCCGCGTAGGCATAGTGACTTAGCACTTGCGACATGGTTCCTTCTTGCTTGATATTGGCGGCAAGCTGGTGAGAAAACTTCACATTTTCCTCAACGTTCAACCATGGCATGAGGCTATAACCTTGAAATACCATGCCACGGTCGCGGCCAGGACGGGTGATCTCTTGGCCATTGAGCCGGATCGACCCGCTACTGATCGCCTCGATGCCCGCAACCATGTAGAGTGTCGTGCTCTTGCCACAGCCAGATGGGCCGACGAGGGAAACAAATTCCCCAGGATCTACCGTAAATGTAGTCGGCAACAAGGCTTCGGTGGATCCTCGCCGAGTCGTATAAGTTTTGGTAATTTGTGAGATTTCAAGGCTCATACGATCTAGCGTTTGTCAGTGGCGGCCCAGCGGAATAACGAGCGATTTAAAAGCCGGAATAGAAGGTCTAACAAGAGCCCGATCAACCCGAGAATAATCAGATAGAAAAACAGCTTATCCGTGTCCAGATAGCGCTGGAACCGCACAATGCGATAGCCCATTCCCTCGTTGGCCGCGACAAGCTCTGCGACGATCAGCCATGTCCATGCCCAGCCATTGCTGAGTCGTAAGGCGTCGAAGATACCGGGCAGCGCGGCGGGTAGCATGACCTTGAAGACGACTTCCGATGACTTGCCGCCGAGCGTGTAGCAAAGGTGCACAAGATCCATCGGCACCCGCCGCACTTCATCGGAGGTCATCAGGATGATTTGAAAAACGGTGCCTATAAAAATGAGCATCAATTTAGGCGCCTCGTCGATTCCAAAAACCACAATCAAAAGCGGCACCAAAGCAGGCACGGGCACATACCGGATAAACTCGGTAACGGGCTGGAGGATACTCTCAAACCAATGATACGCGCCGATGAAAAGCCCAAGCGGCACCCCGACAAGAGCGGCGAGCAGAAAGGCGATGCATACCCGGCGAAAACTCACTTTCAAGTCGAGGCCCAGTATTTTGAGATCTTCCCTCGCCTCGGCTCGCACGGCGTCTTCAGCAAAATCCGCAGCCGCCGGTGATGGCGCACTCGCACGCGCTTCGAGGACTTTGACCGCGGTTTTCGGCCCGACTCCCATGTAGTCCATCGCCACAGCCCAGACCGCTTGGGGACTAGGAAACAGGACCGCTTTCCCCTCGGCCGCATAGTTCCGACTCAAGCCACTCCACGCGAGCGCAAACAAAATGAACCCCAGCGCAATGCCCACAGCCTTTGCGCTGCCGCCCAAAACATGGCGCGGCCTGAGCATCAACGTCGCTTTTCTAAACAATTCCATCAGGAGATCAGCAACATAATGTCAGCTTCCGACCGAGTCTGACAATAGGCCGTGTGGCCTATAGCTTTCGCGCGAAATCATCACTGAGGTAGGCACAAGTCGCAGCTTGGCGGTTTTCCAACCCCATCTTGGCAAGCACCTTCGCGACGTGATGCTTGGCGGTGTGCGAACTGATACCTAGAATGGTGCCGATTTCAGAATTCGTTTTACCAGCGGCGATCCACTTGAGCACCTCATGCTCACGCGGCGTCAGTGCCTGCGAGTGATGCCGTGCATCCGCCTCGATTTTCTGTGGCAAGACATCGATCCCGACCACGCCCAGAAAGCGATCTCCACGGATGATGGGGACGATGTGGCAGGTGAAAATATGTTTTTCTCCCGCACAATCGATGTAAGGCGCAAGACGGATCGTGCGCTCGACCTGGGTCTCGCGAGGACCGAGGTAGTAATCGCCGATGCCAGGGCATTCGTAGTTGGTGCTCGGCTCGCGGCGAATGGAGCCGCCACTTTTAAACCAAAATGGCACAAATCTGCCAGTCGCATCGTGGCCGGGCTTGTTGCGGAAATGCCGGTCTTGCCCGTCGAGGGCGCCGGGTTCCCACACCGTCCACGCCCCATAGACTTCTGGAGCAGCTTCGATGGTGCAGCGCAGAACCCCATCATAGACCGTGCGGTCGCCGATGCCTAGCGACGCGAGCCCGCTGAGGGTGCGTCCCAGCGTCCGGGTTTTAGCGACGACATCTGGAAGAATCATGGCAGGAGCAGTTGAAAGCACTTCACGCGCCAAGGCCACGCATTTTAGCCATGGCAGTCCGCCATCCACTATTTCAGCAAATCTG